>QIDK01000074.1 GCA_003228405.1 Gammaproteobacteria bacterium
CTGTCATATTAATTAATCCGTTTCCTGAAAAGGAAACGCGACTGCAGGACCCTCTGGCGATGCAAAATATACTGTGGCAGAAAATTCAGCCCACCAACGAAATGCTGGAACCGCTTAAAACCAGTAAAAGTAATACTTATAGTTTTTCTAAAGTGGATTCATACAATGTGTTCTCTGCAGGCAAAGATCTATCTTTATCTTTTGCCTACTTTAAAAAGAAGGATTATGTGCAGAGTGCAAAACTACTTGAAGGTTTGAAAGGCCTGAATAATGAAAAGCAACTGAATAGTCTAATTAGTAGCTTACAGCAGGATGATCTTAGCCCCCCGGGTATTGATATAAAATACAAAGAGCTGTTAAACCGGTTTAAGCAACAGCTATCTACTGATGATTATACCCTGTTTATTACCGGTGGCTGGCTTGCCTATATCGAAATGGCCATGGCCAGTAAGCAGTATCATCTACTTACAGAATTAAATCAGTCGCAATATATATTGCAGCAATTAAAATCCCAGGCCTTACCAGAAAGTATTTACAGGCATTTTCAGCAACTGGATGTACTGCTGAAAAAAGACCAGTATAGCCGCAAAAAATTAGTAGAAATCAAATGGCATATTACGAATATACAGAATGTTCTGGGCTGATATGGAGAGTCGTGTGAGCTGTTATTTCAGGCTTCTGGTTTTATCAGGTTTGCTGCTGCTGCCCTTTATCAATCAGCTGCAGGCCAGTGCGACTAACCCGAAAGAGCGTATATCTTTCTGGCGGCAAAATTTTTCTACGCTTACGGCTAAACAGGATAATCGAGTAATAAAAGCACATGCTATTTTTACGCGTCTGGTTAATGTTGCGGGTAGTCGAAATAACATTAATCCAATGCTACATATTATAAATCGTGCGCCTAAAAACACACCCCTGCCCATGGCTATTCCCGATGGCTGGATTATTATTTCCAGAGCAACCCTGGATTTTGCATATGAAAATAATGAACAGGGTGATGATTTGCTGGCATTTATTCTGGCGCATGAAATAGCGCATCAGATGGAGGATGATTTCTGGCATATGAAATTTTTTCAGGCTATTAATGCATCAAAACAAAATGGCAATGAAAAAATATTATCTGAAATTCAGCAACTGGCGTCTGCGAGCGATAAGATGATTTCCAAAGAATTGCGCGCCGATGAACAGGGTTTGACTTTTGCGGCGATGGCAGGGTTTGATACACAGGTTATATTTTCCAGTAAAAATAACCTGTTTAGCCGTTGGGTTAATCGGTTTTCAGCAGGGAATTTCTCATCTGTTCAATCAATAACTCATCCAACGCCACGTCAACGCGAACTGGCTATCCATAGTCGATTAAGTCAAATTCATCAGAAATCGCAGATATTTAATCTTGGTGTGTGGCTGTATCAGGCGGGAAAATATAATGATGCTAAAGATGCTTTTGAAGAATTCAGGCATTATTTTCCGGGGCGCGAAGTTAATCATAACATTGCACTTAGTTATCACCAGCTGGCCTTAAAATCAAAAACATCAAAAAACGGTCTGTATTTTAGAACAACATTATCCCTTGATCCTTATACTTATGCATCGAAGGTGACTCGTGGCTTTAGCCTGAATACCAGGCAGCCTGTTCAGTTACTGAAAAAAGCGATTGAATTTTATGAGTTAGCTATCTCTCAGGATAAAAATTATATATTTGCCTATGCCAATCTATCCAGTGCATATATTGAAAACAATGAACCCTATAAGGCCATTGCTTTATTAAAAGATGCCATTAAAATTCAGCCTGAAAATACTAAATTGCTTAATAACCTGGCCATCGCTTTTTATTTCGCTGAAAATAAAAATAAAGCCAGGAAGTTACTGCAACAGTCCTTAGCTCGAGATAAAGACAATGCAGATACATTGTATAACATGGGCGTTTATTATGCTTTTGAGAAAAACAAAACAAAATCAGAACAATACTGGAAGCAGTTTCTTGCTGTTGAAACGTACAGCGGCTGGTCAAAGATAATTAGCAATCAACTGGGGATGAAGTTCAGATCTGCATCAGCAATTGCCGTGGTTGAAAACATCAATAATATTAAAATAGGTAGTTATATAGATGAATTGCCCGCTAGATGGAAACTAAAAGAACAGTTTTCATTGCAGATAAGTAATCGTATTTATCTTCTTTCTCGATATACTAACGGCATTCTGTTTGTTTCTGAAAATGACGAGATTACTTATATAGTTGCAGAAAAATATTTTCATGGGAAAACCAATAACGGTATTAGAATAAATGATTCGGCCAGAAATATAGTTTCAAGATATGGTGAGCCTGATGATATGCAATACTCTATTGTAGGTAATAATATGATTTATCGGAACCAGGGGGTTTCTTTTCAGATAGTTAATAACAAAATAAAAACCTGGTTATTGTTTAGAGGATAATTGATATTGATCTGAATTCATTTGTTCAATATCATAATACTGAATGTTGTTTTCATGTTTATATATGTAACTCAGGTGATGTGTTGCTGAATCAGAAATAAAGGATACTCTAACAAACAATAGAAAGAACGCACGTAGGAGTTAGCTTTAGCTGACGATAATAACTGCGACGCGAAGCGAGCAGTTAAGGTTATCGGCTCGCTTCACATTGTCAGGAACATCGTCAGCTAAAGCTAGCTCCTACAGGAAAAATTATTTTGTTATGTTCGGTGATATAAGAGCAGGTATTCTTTTCACCGGTTTATTAGTCAATAAAGGTGCTGTCTGCCAATTTTGAAAAATTTAATGAGGCAAAAATAAAACGGGTTTTTGTCTAAATGAAAAAAATAGAAAAGGGGTTAAAAATGAAAACTGTTAATTTAGTGTTACGGGGTATGTTTTTTTTGCTGCTTGCAATGGGGTTTACCCGGGCGGCTCATGCGATAGAGTTTGTTGGAAAAATGGCAATAGGCAATAAAACTTCAGAACTAATTATCAGTGACAGAAGTTTCAAACCTGCTTTCACCACGCTTGATTTGTCACTAACCGGAACAATTGACCGCTACTTTGTAACCTTTAATAATGAAACATCTATTAAAGATGACATTGAATCAGGCCCCGATGGTGATGATCCAGGCACAGACCCCGACGGGCTTATTTTTTATTCACGTGAAGACCTCAATATTACCTTTGGTTATAGCTTCGATATTGTCACCGCATTTGTCGGTTATCGGCAGGGAGAGACCAGAGCCTTTTACTCAGATAATAACAGTGCTTTTGGTACCACCAGTAAAGGCTATTATGCAGGTGTTAGCAAAAGTCACTACTTTAAGGGCAAAGGCAGCCTGTCAGGTAGTTTTGCAATCGCCAGCCTGAAAGGAGAAGTCTCTCTGTCAGAACCTTTTGTTGATACCCGCCGCTTTGTTGTTGGTAATACGCCACCTGATACCATCAAAGGCAGTGCCATTGGTTACAGTATCGGTATAGGCTGGCAAGGACAGATCTCAGCAGACACTATCTATAGTCTAGATTACAAAATCAACCTGTTCGGTTTTGATGATGATGTTGTTTTTGGTGGTCTGGACTTAAGTTACGAGGAAAACTTTAGCACCTTATATATTGGTCTTACACATTTTTTTGAATAGGGAAAATTTTAGCACCTCTTATATTGGGCTAACGCATTTTTTTAATAGGGAAAAGGGATCATGATGAAAAATATCAATAGTAAAATTATTCTGGAGAAACTGACACAGACGTGGTTTTACCGAGAGAGCTTTGACGGCTTAAAACTGGCAGGGAAACTTGCATTATTACTACTCATTGCACCGATACTGTTGCTGCAATCTTGCGGCGTAGATGTCGGCGGCGACGAAGACCGTACAGCCGGTACTGTAACCCTCACCAGCCTCAGTGATGGCAATGGCGGGCAGGATGTGGTCGGTACTTTCAATATCACCTGGAATAATAGCGAACCCAACCGTAGCACGGTCGATATTGAGCTATCGAGTGACTCTGGAGCAAGCTACGGCACAATTATTGAAATAAACGTACCCGATACCGGTCAGTATGAATGGGATACTAATACCGTTGCCGATTGTCGTGATTGTCGTATTCGCATAACGGCCACAGATATTGCCTCAAATGTCACTGAACCGGCTGAATCGGCCGAAGACTTTGTTATCAATAATGTACCGCAGGTGCTGGGTGCGGCGCTCTATAGAGATATTAATAATGATGGTGTGGGTCATCTGGACACCATCACCATCCCGTTCGACAAAGCCATTGAGCTAAATACATCCGTAGCCGGTGATGTGTTCTTTGTACCTGTGCTGGGTGATGGTATTGGCCCGTTTTCAACAATGAAACTCGGTGCGTCAGAGAATGAAGTTGTCATTAGAATTAATGATATAACGGCAGTTGATTCCGCTTTTCATTTGCGCGTTTCAGGGCGCTACAATGCCGCTAAAACGAATCGAACCGCACCTTCCGGTCTCGACATTCTCGGTAACCTTGCGGGTGATATTATTTTTGCAAAAGATACCGGCCGCACCGCAGAGCCCATCGGCGATGGCATTGATATAGTGCC
>QIDK01000024.1 GCA_003228405.1 Gammaproteobacteria bacterium
AAACATGGGTGTCCGCTTAAAATATCTTTTACTATGGATATCCACTTAAAATTCCTTTTAACGCATTTATACACGATTGCGCCACAAAATTTTCTGCATTGACTATTATTAGCTTAGGGTTTTCCAAAAAGGTTGATTTGATGTTCACTTCATTAAAGCCTGTAATTTCAGTGCTAATTTTAGCTGGGTTAATTGCTATTGGGGGGTGTTCTTCCCGTTCTGATTCAGCTACGGATACTACATCCTCTGATACCTGTTTTGATGTAAGCATCGCCTCTTCTGCTTCATCCAGTACATCATCACTGTGTGTAACCGATGAAAACAATAGAGCGAATGGCCTGGGGGTGTATCGTTTTGTGCGCTTTACTGTGAGCAGTGCCAAATCAATGACTTTTACGGTAAGCCGAACGTCTGGTTTAGAACCCGCTGATCCTGATATACAAATTTTTAAAAATGGTACAAGAATTGCGATATCGGAATCTATCACCCGCAATACTGAAACTTTGACTCTAGCCTCATTAGATGCAGGCGATTATGTACTGCAAATTTATGAAGATAAATACACCTACCCTCTGGGTAACGCCAAAACTATTACACCTGCATTAAAACAGATAACGTCGAATATAAACCTGAAATTAAATCAGCAAAGTTTATTTTACACAACAACATCGGCTGCCTGTACATCTGCTAGCAATGTAACGATTAGTGGAGTGGTAAGCTATGATCTTGTTCCACATAACAGTAACAGTGCCCTTGATTACCCTAACACCACACCTGAGCCAGTTAAAAATGCCGTTGTTGAACTGATATGTGAAGGTGAAAGGATATCAGCAACGAACACTGATAATGGTGGGAATTATAGTTTATCTGCGCCTGCGGGTATTTCTGCCAGTGTATTTGTGCGGGTAAAAGCACAAATGTTAAGCAGCGCATTGCCTGGCTATGATTTTACTGTGGTTGATAATACTCAGTCGCAGAGTATGTATGCTATGGATAGTGCCGCATTTAATATGGGCACGACTGATATTTTAAATAAAAATTTACGTGCCCAGTCTGGCTGGTCTGGTGCAGCCTATACATCCACTCGAGTTGCTGCACCCTTTGCTATTCTTGATAGTGTGTGGAAGGCCGCGAGTAAAGTGATTGAGGTAAATTCATCCGTTATATTCCCTCCATTAAAGATTAACTGGAGTATTTTAAATACCACGGCTGCTGGCAGTCTTGCCGCAGGTCAAATTACATCTTCTCATTATAATGGTGCGGACATATATATTTTAGGTGCCGCAGATAACGACACAGATGAATATGATGATCACGTTATTATTCATGAATGGGGGCATTATTTTGAAGATAAATTTTCACGAGTTGATTCTGTCGGTGGTGAACATACTATGGGAGATATATTAGATATACGGGTGGCATTCAGCGAAGGTTTTAGCAATGCTTATTCTGCAATAGCCAGCGGTGATACTATTTACAGTGACTCAACCGGGGTATCACAGGCTAGCGGTTTCTGGATTGATCTTGATAATAATAATTGTGTCAATGCAGGCTGGTTTAGTGAGTGTTCGGTGCAATCGATTATTTATGATTTATATGATGCTTCAAATGATGGTGCTGATACAGTTAGTACAGGGCTTGCGCCTATTTATAATGTATTAGTCAATGAACAGAAAAACACAGGTGCGTTAATCAGTATTTTTAGTTTTATTAAAGCCTTGAAAGATGGCAATGCAGCACAAAGCAATGCAATTAATACACTTGTCTCGGGGCAGAATATTGCTGTTATAACCGATATTTATGGTGATTCTGAATTAAGTAATAATCCCGGGAGTGTTAATCAACTACCTGTATTTACGCAAATGTAAATGGAGCATAATGTGTCGAAATTAAAATTATATGTAAGTGTTCTGCTGCTGGGCTTAATGACATGTAATGCTGAAGCCGCCTCTTATAAAAATACTCAACAGACTATTCAGCTTAAGCCACATGCGCCAGTGTATATGACATATAATCTACCTGGAAATGTAAAAGTGAATAAAGAATTAACTGTGCGGCTTAGCTTTAAAAATAAAATTGATGTGGATGATTTAATTATTCACTTTCATACGGATAATAATTTAAAGCTTGTCAGTGAAAAACAATCTTCTTTCGGCATACAGACTTCATCTCAGCTAAATACAATGAATGTTATTGTGGTTCCTCAAAATAAAGGCCTTTTTTACATTAATGTTTCTGCAACATTAGTGAATAATGGCAAACATCAATCCCGCAGTTTTGCTATTCCTGTTTATGTGGGTGAGCAAAACCAGGCAAAGGCTTTGCCGAAAAAGCCCTCCTTTGGTAGTGGTATTATTTCTATGCCAGCTATTGAATAAGCCAGATAAAATCAGGGCACTCTTAACTATTTTCTAACCTCGGTCTGCAAAAGCTGATTAATGCCTCGGTTTATCGGCTCTGCACTGCCTGTCCTTTTGTCAGATTCTGATGACCCTTATAAGTAAATGATTTTCAGGGTAATTACCCATTAGTCGCAAACATCCAACGATTTAAACAATCGTCTGCTATAAATACGTGAAGACATCTGGCTTCCCAGCTGTCCTCAAATGAAAACCTGGTATTTTAAATGTTAATCGAAGGTATCCCATAAGCGAAAGCTGAGGGATGCGATGTAACCGGTTTAAGAGGCTTGCCTCTATGATAATGGAACTGCCAGCATTTATAGCTTTCCAGGTAAAATATACTTACCCGCGAATCTTTGGTGTAGTTCCTCCAAAAAATATAATTTTACTTTGGAGTAAACAACATGAAACATCTTATAATTTTTTCAGCATTATCCCTGTTTTTAACAGGCTGTGGTGGTGGCGGCGGCGGTGGCGGCGGCTCTTCTTCAGTCTCTGGCTTAAATCTGCCAAACAGCATGAGTGTGGTAACTGCTGATTCTAGTGGTTCCGGCAAACTCACCGCTGGACAATTTAGCAGCAAACTTTCGGGGCAATCATCTCCTGCATTTAAACTTCTGACAGATGCAGATACCCAATATATGACTGATGAGGCTAATACCTATGTTTATGATGCCTCAATGGAATCATTAGATACAGTCAATATGATTATGTGTTTAATGGAACAAACACGTGCTACAGATATGGTTAATAAAGGCGCTTACATTGCACTTGTGAATGAAGATAAATGTGAGCAGGGTCAGAATCAGAGCAGCAGTGGTTCAACAGGCCAGTCAAGCGGTGGTTCTGCTACTGAGTTTAATAGCTGGACTGTTGTATCGACTCGTGCAAGTAATACAGCTGATCAGGTAGTCCAAATCTGGGTACCCGGCGAAACAGGGGGTTCAGACCCAATGGATGGTCAGACTATTCTGATTGAATTAACTGCATCAGAAGGTGTCAGTGCTTCATTACCCTTTGGTAGTTTTTCTATGAACTTCAAAGGTGTGGTTGATGCGGGTGCTTTTGGCGGCACAGTTGGTGTTGAGGTGGAGACAATGAAAGGTCACCTGCAAACGGTTGCAAATAGTCAGAGCAAGCCACAGTTTAGTTTTATAAATTTAGGCGGTGATGCACTGACAGGTGGCTCAAGTATGAACTTCTCATTTGAAGAGGCAGCTAATGTTATACTGGATGATGCCTCAGGCACCGGTGGTAAAGCCTTAACTTCACGCAGTGAAAGTTCTGGAATGCAAAGCTCAGCTTCAACCTATGCCATTGCATTTAATAGTAACTATTTGTTAAGAGGAAACGATACCAACGGTGATGGCAATGCAAATGCTCAGGTCTGCAAGTCCAGATCTCAGTTTAATTCCCAGGTGTGGCGTTATAACTTATATCATACCGATGAAGTCACATTTAATGGCGCGGCGGTAACCGCGGGACAACGGGTTGAGTTAGATTCTGGCTTCCCATTCTCATATGATAGTAACAATGATGGCACTGATGATGGCTATGGCTGGGTTGGATACAATGGTATCTGGTCAGAAGATAACAGTTTAGCTGATGGCGACACCATTACGCAGTTTGATTATCAAAACGATACTACCATTAACCATACAGTGAATATTGCTGCCGGTAAGATGATTCGCCGCACGGCTATTACTGAGGCATTGACCAGCTTCCAGGGTGATGACTTTCAGTTCTGGGGCATGCATCCAACTTCAGGTGTTTTTGATCAGTGGGTGGTGACTGTTGATAACAATAATGATTTCCAGATTACGGCTGTTCTAAGCTGGGGTGAAAATGGCCCTGTAATGTCAACTACCTATGATGATGACAATGATACTAACACGGCTGAAGTAAATGTTGCTGTTGCATTAACGGTAAACAACAATGAGAATATCTGGTTATGGAGTGATGCATTAGGTGGCAATATCGTTTATGTAGAAGATACTACTGTTATTGCGGCTAACCGCACAGTGACTTTCTACGGCGAAGAGTTTATTAGCCCGACTGATAGCACATTGTTTCCAGCAGGTACAAGCAGTGTAACCCTTTACTGCTACGACCGTTGTCTGATAGGTG
>QIDK01000068.1 GCA_003228405.1 Gammaproteobacteria bacterium
AACCTGGCCTCAGAAGTGATGCGTCCCAGTGCGACCTTGAATGGTATTATTGATGGTATGAATTAACGGGCATTAGTCGCGGAATCTTGTTCCGCAATATGCCGCCAAAGTAACAATATAAATTATGGAAATCGAATCAGAAAAAGAAAACATTCAGACACACCTGGATAAAGGTAACTATCACGCTGCTATCAATCTTGCTATCTCAGCAATGAATGAATGCCGCAGAAACAAAGATCAGGCAGGCGTTGATGAATTTATCGATTTCATCAAAGGTATCGTCGATAGACTTGCCGATGAATTCGGCAGCCAGACTTAAAAACAAATTCACCACAGAGGCACAGGAATGGTGTATAAAATTATTGTATTTACTTCGGGCTTTTACAACTAAAATCACTTAAACAACTTGCCCGGCACACCAGCCTGATGACCAGGCCCATTGGAAATTGTATCCGCCTAACCAGCCAGTAACATCGACTACTTCACCGATAAAGTACAGATTTGCCACTTTTTTTGATTCCATGGTTCTGGATGAGAGTTCATCACAATCCACGCCACCCAAGGTTACTTCAGCCGTCCGATAACCTTCGGTGGCGTTCGGTTTTATCTGCCAGTGTTGTAATCTCTCAGCAATTTCGCTGATTTTATCTTTTGAAAGGTTTTGTAACGGTAACTCGATAACTTCCTGACCTAACAAAATTGGTACTAACCGTTTAGGCAGCACTTCGACCAGTACGGTTTTCAATTTTACCTGCGGCTGTTTTGTCCTGCGTGATGTCAGCAAATCCACTACATTTAATTCAGGTAACAGGTCAATTGTTATCGCTTCGCCAGTTTTCCAGTAAGAAGAAATCTGTAATATTGCCGGACCGCTCAACCCCCGGTGTGTGAATAAAATATTTTCTTTAAACCCTATACGTTCATTACTGACCAGGCAATCAACAGAAACACCGGAAAGTTCCCCAAGTTTTTCTTTATCATGCGGCTGCAGGGTAAAGGGTACGAGTCCTGCCGCGGTCGGCCAGATGTGCAGGCCAAACTGTTCGGCAACTTTATAACCGAATGGACTGGCGCACATCCTGGGAATGGACAGGCCGCCACTGGCGATAACTAAAGATTCAGGCTGATAATTACCTGACGATGTCCTGACAATAAAAGATTTATTATCATTTTTTTCAATGTCTTTAATGTCACAATTTAGGATTATTTTAACGTTCGCTTTTTTGCATTCATCGAGAAGCATATCAAGGATATCTTTAGCACTGTTTTCACAGAATAATTTTCCGAGATCACGCTGGTGGTAGGGGATGTGATAATCATTAACCATTGCAATAAAATCCCATTGCGTGTAACGGCTTAATGCTGATTTACAAAAATGCGGATTATGCGAAATAAAGTTACTCGCATCGATATCAATATTGGTAAAATTACAGCGTCCACCGCCGGACATAAGAATTTTTTTTCCAGCTTTGTTGGCATGATCGAGCACTACAACTTTACGTCCACGTTTTCCCGCTTCAATTGCACACATGAGCCCTGATGCGCTGGCACCTATAATTAATATATCGGTTAGAAGAGTTTTATCTGGCATATCAGAGAAGGCAGCATGTATTTATAATCTTGAATGCTGGTAATAACAAAAATGAAAAAAATTGATGAGAGACAAGTGCTACATGATAGCAGATTAGATTATTAAAGGACTAGTAGCGTATACTTACAGATGTACATAAAGATCTATGGAGGAGTGAAGATGGGTGACTATACACATATTCTGGTGGCCGTTGATTTTACTGAATCAGCTGAAAAGATACTGGTCAAAACCCGCGATATTGCGCAGCGAAACCATGCAAAACTCAGTATGTTACACGTGGTGGAATATATGTATCCAGTTGATTACGTAAATGATCCTGTGGCCAGTAATTGGGTGGTTGATGACGTTGAGATGCTGGAAAATGCTAAAAAGTCACTACAAGAATTCAGCACGAAACACAACTTGAAAAATGTTGATCTGAATGTGCAATTTGGCAGACCCAAACATGTAATCTCTGAATTCGTCAGAGATCATCATTGCGACCTTGTAATAATAGGCTCGCATGGGAGGCATGGCTTAAGCTTGCTTTTAGGGTCAACTGCTAGTGCCGTACTGCATGCTATGCCATGCGATATACTGACTGTAAAAATAGAAAAATAATTACATTTTATAAAACATTCTGTTTACTAACGCATGAATTTACAGGTCTGAATTACTGATGTTGATATCTAGAGGAAAGATTATCCTCCAGGGAAACTAGTGCGGTATGAATATTGTAAAGGCAGATAATCTTACTTGCCCTCTGGACGGGGAGCGGCTTGAATCTTATAAAAAACAGCTGGTTTGTGAGAATGGCCATACATTCGATATTGCTCGTCAGGGTTACGTCAATCTATTACCTGTCCAGCATAAACGCTCAAAGAAACCAGGTGATAGCAAAGCCATGGTTTTGGCCAGAATGAATTTTTTAAACACTGGCATCTATCAGACTATCGCCGACAAGTTAACTGAAACTGTCTCGGCGCATATTATAAACGATAAAAACTGTTGTTTTCTGGATGCTGGTTGTGGTGAAGGTTTTTACTTTGATGCGCTGTTTAACTACTTCAAAGGTGAAGAGGGTGCCAGCAACCTGTCTTTTATCGGCCTGGATATATCGAAAGATGCCATTGTACAGGCTACAAAAAGAAATAAACAGATAACCTGGGTCGTAGGCACCAACCGGCAACCACCGGTTGAAAATGAAAGTGTTGATATTATTTTATGTCTGTTTGGTTTTTTTAATGCGGAAGGTTTTTATAAAGTTTTGAAACCTGGCGGCAAGATCATTCTTGTTGACCCTGGTCCTGAACATTTGAAGGAGCTGCGGGAAATAATTTATCCTGAAGTAAATGAAACAAAACAATCAAATATCCTGGCAACAGAAAGCACAGAATTTTCTCTGCTAAATACAGAGCCGGTTCAGTTTAAAGTAAAAGTTTCCAGTAATGAACAGATTAACCATCTACTGCTTATGACGCCGCACTTTTATCGAGCATCAAAAGATGGCAAGGAAGCTGCGTGCATACTGGAAACTCTGGATTTAACTATTGATGTTATTTTTAGAGTTCTGAAAAAAATATAAACGGTTATCAGTAGTATTTAATACCATTTAGACATATTTATATTGACTGCTATATAGCATCTCGAATGGAGGTGCCATACTGTTCAGCAAAATTTTTCCTGCAAATGAATAAAACTCGACAGCGTTCAGTAATCGGTTATATGAATCCAAATGATTATGAATAACAAAACAAACAATTAGCCGTGTCTACTTCTCATGGGTAAGACCATTATTTTTTTAATTTTTGCCGAGTTACTAGCGCTAACATTTGTATTTTTGGTTACAAGTATTTCTGCTTATGCAGAACAGCGAGAAGAATTTGAAATAATTAATATCACGGCGGGTCAGGTTGGGATACTGGATGACATCGATGGTCCACAGCGATATGGACTGGAGTATCGTTTTAAATCGTTTGCCGGTCCTGCTGGTTTTCGTTTGATACCCACCATTGGTGCCGCAGCGGCAAATAATGGTGCCAGGTTTATATATTCTGATCTTAAGCATGATTTCTACTTTAATGATAAATGGGTACTGACGCCCAGTTTTGGCGCGGGACTATTCGATGACAGTGAAGAAATTCACCTGGGTAATGAGGTTGAGTTTAGATCGGGGCTTGAATTTGCTTATCAGTTTAGAAATAAAATGCGTGCTGGCATTGCTATTTTCCATATGTCTAATGGTGGTATTGCGAGCCATAATCCTGGCACTGAAGTGTTGACGTTATCTTTCAGCATCCCTGTTATAGACAACTAGCAATGCGCTATATTAGTCACTGGTGTGATAGTTTTACATTGTCAGAACTAATCTGAATTCCATATTTTTAATATGCCAACCCTGGTTTGAGCTGCCACGAATGATGGTTACAATAATAAATCTTCTTCTATTCGATGATAGGTGCTGGCAGCCTTGATCAATGAATTAGCGGTGAGTTCGGGTACACTAAAAACCTCGGTCGTAACACCGTAATCAGTTTTGATTTTTTCCAGCAACATGTCGAAATCGCCGTCACCTGAAAGCAATATCACAGTATCAACGTCTTTTGCTGCTTGCATCACATCGATGGTTATGCCGACATCCCAGTCGCCTTTGGCAGAACCATCGCTGCGCTGGATATAGGGTTTGAGTTTTACGGTAAAACCGATGTGTTTGAGCGCATCCTGGAATTTTTGTTGTTTATCGTCACCACGGTGGATAGCGTATGCGTTCGCCACAACAATTTCGCCCTGTGAGCTAATCAGTTTCCAGAATTCACGATAATTGAACTGACGGCCATAGGCATCACGTGTCGTGTAATAGATATTTTGTACATCTACAAATATGGCGATTTTTTTCATATTAAAAAACATTCATCCGCAAATGAACGCTAAAAATGCAAAT
>QIDK01000147.1 GCA_003228405.1 Gammaproteobacteria bacterium
ATTGGCCTGGTTTTAGAATCGGGCGAAGCCCGTGAAGTTCACCATCATTGCCTGTTAACCGGTTATGGTATTGATGCGATTAACCCGTATTTAGCTTTCGAAGCACTATGGGATGCACAACGCAAAGGCCTGTTAGATGCTGACCAATACGATACCGATGACAAGATTGTGGCCGGTTATAGAAAATCGGTAGGCAAAGGCATGTTTAAGGTCTTTGCAAAAATGGGTATTTCTACTTTGCAATCTTATAAAGCCGCACAGATTTTTGAAGCAGTGGGTCTGGCAGATGAAGTGGTTAGCCGTTGCTTTGAAGGCACGGCCAGCCGAATTCAGGGTGTGGGTTTTGAAGTAATTGCTGAAGAATCCATGCGCCGCCACGCACTGGGTTACGCAGAAAATAATGTGTCCATTTTGCCGAATCAGGGCGATATGCACTGGCGCGCCAATGGCGACAAACATATGTGGAATCCGCAAAGTATTTCTACATTGCAGCAGGCTGCTCGCACGGGTGATAAAAATGCCTATGAGCATTTTGCCAAACTGGCAAATGAAGACACTAAAAAATGTACACTGCGTGGCATGCTGGATTTTAAAACCGGCATTAACCAGGCCATTGAGATTGATGAAGTAGAAAGCGCAAAAGAAATAGTAAAGCGTTTCGCAACCGGCGCCATGAGCTTCGGTTCTATTTCACCCGAGTCACACGAGTCTTTAGCGATTGCCATGAACCGCATGGGTGGCAAATCTAACACCGGTGAAGGCGGTGAAGATGCAGACCGCTGGACACCCGAAGCCAATGGCGACTCGCGTCGCTCGGCTATCAAGCAGGTCGCCTCCGGTCGTTTTGGTGTCACCATAAATTATTTAACCAATGCGGATGAAATTCAGATAAAAGTGTCACAGGGTGCCAAGCCGGGTGAAGGCGGCGAGCTGCCGGGTACAAAAGTAGACGACCTGATTGCACGCCTGCGTCACTCAACACCGGGCGTGGGTTTAATCAGTCCACCGCCACATCATGATATATATTCCATAGAAGATTTAGCCCAGTTAATTCATGATTTGAAAAATGCTAATCGAGACGCACGCATCTCTGTAAAACTGGTTGCAGAAAATGGTGTGGGCACCATTGCCTCAGGTGTAACCAAGGCCCATGCGGATCATATTGTTATTGCCGGACACGATGGCGGCACTGGCGCATCTCCTATTACCTCCATTAAACATGCGGGCCTGCCCTGGGAATTAGGGGTTGCAGAAACTCACCAGACACTGGTTATGAATGACCTTCGCTCACGCGTTATTATTCAAACAGACGGACAGATGAAAACCGGCCGTGATGTTGCCATTGCCGCACTATTAGGTGCAGAAGAATACGGTTTTGCTACCGCGCCCTTAATTACCCTGGGTTGCATTATGATGCGTAAGTGTCATTTAAATACCTGCCCGGTAGGTATAGCCACACAGGATAAGGAACTGCGCAAAAAATTCCGCGGCAAGCCGGAACATATCGTGAATTACCTGTTTATGGTGGCCGAAGATATGCGCAAAATTATGGCACAGCTTGGTTTTAAAACCATTAATGAAATGATTGGTCGTGTAGACTGTTTAGAGGCGTCTACTGACTCAGATCACTGGAAACAAAGTGGCATTGATTTATCGATGCTATTAACCCCGGCAGAAAAACCACATGAACATGTGGAAGTACATCAAACCATTAAGCAGGATCATGGTTTAGATGAAGCCATGGACAACCAGTTAATAAAACTTTGCAAAGATGCACTTGAGTCCGGCAAAAAAGTTGACATAGACTTACCGGTAATCAATACCAACCGTGTTGTTGGCACCATGCTGTCTAATGAAGTCGCTAAAAAATACGGTTCAGATTTATTAGCGGATGGCACTATCAATATAAATCTCACCGGTTCTGCGGGGCAGTCACTGGGCGCATTCCTGGCAAAAGGAATTTCCATAAAAGTAGAAGGCGATGCTAATGACTATGTCGGCAAGGGCCTGAGTGGTGGCAGGGTTATCGTTACCCCTCCAGAAAACAGCAGTTTTATTGCAGAAGAAAACATTATTGTCGGTAATGTGTGTTTATATGGCGCCACTTCCGGTGAAGCTTATTTCCGCGGCATTGCAGCGGAACGTTTCTGTGTAAGAAACTCGGGCGCAACTGCGGTAGTTGAAGGCATCGGCGATCATGGTTGCGAATATATGACCGGTGGTCGCATTGCCGTATTAGGCTCCATTGGGCGTAACTTTGCTGCCGGCATGAGTGGTGGCATTGCCTATATCTGGGATCACCAGGGTGGGCTTGCAACAAAATGCAATATGGGCATGGTTGAACTGGAAACGGTTTCAGCCGATGAAGATATTATCGAACTGAAAACCATGATTGAAAACCACCTTCAATATACCGGCTCTGCGGTTGCACAGCGTTTATTAAAAGACTGGGATGGCACTTTAAGTCAGTTTGTAAAAGTAATGCCTACAGATTACAAGCGAGTGCTTGAAGAGCAAAAGAAAAAAGCCAACGCGGCTTAGGTTAATTCAAAAGCTTTTACCGCAAATAAACGCAAATGCACGCGAATAAAAGCGAATGTTATTATTGATGTGTGCCGCAGGCACAACAACAATAAAAATTTGCGTAAATTCGCGTTTATTTGCGGTAAAGAGCTTTTAAAAAAGGTTATAGAAATAGTATGGGCAAAGTAACAGGTTTTAAAGAATTCGATCGTAAGACTGAAGCTTATCGGGATGTCACTGAGCGTCTTAAGGACTTCGGTGAAATTTATACTGAGCATGATGAAAAACATCTGAACACTCAGGGTGCACGCTGTATGGATTGCGGTATTCCTTTCTGTCAGTCTAATGATGGCTGCCCGGTTGATAACCTGATTCCTGAATGGAATGATCTGGTGTATAACAATCGCTGGCAGGATGCGAGTGAGCGTTTACACTACACCAATAATTTTCCTGAATTCACCGGCCGTGTTTGCCCGGCGCCCTGCGAAGGCGCCTGTGTATTAGGCGTCACCAACCCTGCAGTTACGATTAAAAATATTGAATGCGCGATTGTTGACCGTGCCTTTGATGAAGGCTGGATTAAAGCACAAAAGCCTGAAACTCGTACTGATAAAAAAGTAGCGGTGGTCGGTTCTGGCCCTGCGGGTCTGGCAGCTGCACAGCAGTTAAATCGTGCGGGTCATTCGGTTACGGTTTATGAGCGAGCTGATCGTATTGGCGGCCTGTTAATGTATGGCATCCCCAATATGAAACTTGATAAGGGTGTGATTGATCGCCGCGTGCAATTAATGAAAGACGAAGGCATAGAGTTTAAAACCAATGCCGATGTTGGCAACAATGTTGATATTAAACAGTTAAAACAGAATACCGATGCGATTTTATTTGCCACTGGGGCCACCACGCCACGTGATTTACCCGTGGACGGTCGTGACCTGGAGGGTGTTCACTTTGCGATGGATTTCTTAACCGCAAATACGAAAAGCCTGTTAGATTCAAACTTAAAAGACGGCAATTATATTTCCGCGAAAGATAAACATGTGGTGGTTATTGGCGGTGGTGATACAGGTACAGATTGCATCGGCACTTCATTGCGCCACGGCTGCAAATCAGTGGTGAACTTTGAATTAATGCCTACACCTCCGGCAGAACGGGCAGAAAATAACCCCTGGCCTGCCTGGCCCCATATCTACCGCGTAGATTATGGTCATCAGGAAGCTCAGAAAATACAGGGTGAAGATCCTCGTACCTACTGTATTCTAAGTAAAGGTTTCAACGGCACAGACGGCAAACTCAACAGTGTAAAAACCATTGAAGTTGAATGGATGAGTGATGAAGAAACCGGCCAGTGGAAAATGCAGGAAGTAGCCGGCTCTGAAAAAGAATGGCCAGCCGATCTGGTTTTACTGGCAATGGGCTTCACTGGCCCCGAGCATTATGTTAGTGATGCGTTAGAAATAGAATATGATCAACGCTCAAACTTTAAAGCCGACTATGGCAAATATGCGACGAATATTAAAGGCATATATGCGGCGGGTGACTGCCGTCGTGGCCAGTCTCTGGTGGTATGGGGCATAAATGAAGGCCGTCAGGCGGCTGAAGCAATCAATAATTTTTTAATGAAATAACAGACTGACAAATGAATCAGGTGAAAAGAACACCTGCCTTATATTACACAGGCATAGCAAAAATAGTTTCTCCTGCAGGCGTTAGCTTTAGCTGACGATAATTGTTGCGATGCGGAGCGAGCCGTTAAAACCATATTATAGCTTATCGGCTCGCTTCGCATTGCCAGGGGCATCGTCAGCTAAAGCTGACGCCTATAGATTCCTTTTTTCTAAAGCTTATTAGCAGTATCCTTTATTTCTGATTCAGCAATATTCAGAAGTTTCCTAACCGCTAATCGCCGCCTGATCAACAAACCAGATATCGGGTTCTACCCTGCTCACAGGTAATGGCTCGCCCTGCTGCACCTGTGTTAA
>QIDK01000184.1 GCA_003228405.1 Gammaproteobacteria bacterium
TGGCGGAGAGGCAGGGATTCGAACCCTGGGTCGGGATAAACCGACGCCGGTTTTCAAGACCGGTGCATTCGACCACTCTGCCACCTCTCCAGGTTCGGCGCCCAATCTTATGGGTAGTACGTCGAGGGGCGGTAGAATACATGAAAATTTTTAGTAAAACCAGTCCCTTGAGCATATTTATGGAACTAATATTATCTTTGCTATGTCATAATTACAGTGATAATCTACTCCCAACTCAATAACTTATATATGAGAACTTAATGAACAATCCTAATATTACTATCGGTCACTCTCAAGAGTCGATTCTAGCAACTAATAAGGTGCTGAAAAACACTTATGTGCTGCTGTCTATGACGCTGATTTTCAGTGGCCTGATGACTTTTATCGGCATGTCACTCAATATCGGGCAAGGGGTTGCGCTTATTTCAACCATTGCAGCTATTGGTATACTCTGGTTTGTACTCCCCCGCACAGCTAATTCTGCAGCCGGTATTCCGGTTATATTTGCATTTACAGGCCTGCTTGGGCTGGGCCTGGCGCCTATGCTTAACTTCTACCTGACAGTTAACCCCAGCATAGTCACTACTGCTCTTGGTGGCACGGGTGTTATCTTCCTGGGGCTTTCCGGTTATGCACTGACAACGCGTAAAGATTTCAGCTTTATGGGTGGCTTCCTGATGGTTGGTTTGCTGGTCGTACTGGCTGCTGCCGTTGCGAATATCTTTTTGCAGATGCCGGTAATGGGCCTGGTTGTTAGTGGCGCTATTGTTATGCTGATGAGTGGTCTGATTCTGTATGAAACATCTTCAATCATTCATGGCGGTGAGACTAACTATATTATGGCAACAGCTAGCCTGTTCCTGTCTATTCTTAACCTGTTTCAGGCATTGCTGCATATTCTGGGTGCATTTGGTGGCGACGACTAAAACGCCCCACTTATTTCCGCTAATAGTCACGCCCCGGTTAACCGGGGCGTGTTGTTTCTACTACCAAATAATATGAGAATACTATGAACTGGATAGCAATAGGCAGTGCCGCTCTGCTCATTGGGATGATTATCTTTATCTTTCCGCGCATGAAGCATGCGGTTGCAAATTCCCCTAAAGGCACCATGAAAGACTGGATGGGCTATTTAGTTCCTCTGGCGGCGGTTATTGGCTTTATTATTCTCTTGATAAATATGGTTTAGCCCTTATATATCATTATGGGTGAAATTAGCTGATATTACCCATATTTCCTCTAAGGAACCTCTGATTAAGTCTGGTTGATGAGATTGTTGTCAAAAAATTTTAGATACAAGGCGAAGATTGCAGCTAATAGCCCGCTATTAGCAAGATTTTCAACGCAGTAGCTGGACGTTTTTGGCAATAAGATCACAACCATGACTTGATCAGAGGTTCCCTGACAACTATTCGAGATTTCTATGCAGGAAGAACATCCATTTGCTGCCTTTATTCGCATTCTTGGTAAGGGCAAAAAAGGCTCACGTGGCCTGACCACTGACGAAGCTTTTGAAGCCATGACCATGGTATTAAATAATAAGGTTACCGCTGAACAGCTGGGTGCTTTTTTAATGTTGTTAAGGGTTAAAGAAGAAACCCCGGAAGAAGTTGCGGGTTTTGTTGGTGCCATTCGCACATTTCTTAAACAGGATAATACGGTTTATGCTGATCTCGACTGGTCGTCTTATGCGGGCAAACGCCGCCACTCACCCTGGTATGTGCTGAGTGCATTATTGCTGGCGGAGAATGGTGTTCGTGTCTGTATGCACGGGGCCGAAGGTCATACTCCGGGGCGAGTGTATACCTCTGAGGTTTTAAAACCGCTGGGTATTGAAACCAGTGAAACCCTTGATCATGCAAAGCAACAAATTAAGAAAAATAATTTCTGCTATATGCCGCTTCAAACTATTAGCGAGCGCCTGAAAGAAATTATTGAATTGCGCCCGTTTCTGGGGCTACGCTCCCCCATTCATACGGTGGGCCGCATGATAAACCCTCTGCACGCACCCTGCTCGATTCAGGCCATATTTCATCCCGGCTATCAGGTGGTGCATCAACAGGCGGCTAAAATCATGGGTGAAGAACAAATTGCGGTGTTTAAAGGTGAAGCCGGAGAAGTTGAACGTAACCCGGATACTAAATGCACTGTTTCATATGCGATTAATGGCAAGACATGGGATGAAGAATGGCCCGCCATGTTTGAAAAACGCCATATGAAAGAAGCCAGTCTGGATGAAAATCGACTCGGCCTCATCTGGAGCGGTGAAGAAACCGATGAGTATGCAGAAGCTGCAATTACTGGCACGACCGCTATCGCATTGCGTTTATTAAACAGGGCGGATACTCCACCGCAGGCATTGCTAAAAGCTCAGGATATGTGGGATAAGCGAAACAGGTCGCGGCATTAGGGGTGACGTGCAGATTATTATTTCACTGCTGTTCCGTTAACTTAAAAACATCGTCATTACTACGGGTTTCTTCTGTAGGAGCCAGGGAACCTCTGATCAAGTCATGATTGTGATCTTATTGTCAAAAACGTCCAGCTATTGCGTTGAAAATCTTGCTAATAGCGGGCTATTAGCTGCAATCTTCGCCTTGTATCTGAAATTTTTTGACAACAATCTCATCAACCAGACTTATTTTTTGACAACAATCTCATCAACCAGACTTAATCAGAGGTTCCCTGGCCGTTAAGCTTATCGGCTCGCTTCGCATCGCCAGGCGTATCGTCAGCTAAAGCTAACTCCTACACAGGTGCTATTTTTTATGAAAATTTCATTTAATATTATTTTAATCGCTTTACTTTCCGGTTTTGCAGGCGGCTTTTTCAGCCAGTATTTTTTTACGGGCGAAACTGTTTCTTATCAAACACCAGACACAGTGACTGACTCCTCCAACCCATTTCAAATACAGACTGAATCTAAAGATTTAAACGTTCAGCTTGAAAAGCTTCAACAAAAAATAAGCCTGCTGGAAATACAGCTTAATGAATTTTCTGAAAATAAAAGCCGTCATGATGACAGCGAAAAACCCAGCTCCAGACAAACTCAGCCTAATCGTTCGACCACACCCAGTACAGAAACCCTGACCGCTGCCGGCATTAATCAGGATATCGCTGATGACATCTTGCGCCGTATCAGCGAGCAACAGTTTCGACGCCTGGAATTACAGAACCTGATGCAACGTTCAGATCCATCTACTAGAAGACAGTACAGTCAGGAGCTACGTGAGTTAAATGAAAATAAAATTTTATTACGCACAGAACTGGGCGATGAAGCATACGACAAATACCTGTTTATTAGCGGCCAGAATAATCGGGTAAAAGTCTCTTCTGTAATGGCTGGCTCACCTGCGGAGTCGTCTGGTTTTCAGTCGAATGATGTGATTTTATATTATGATAACCAGAAAATTTTAAACTGGGCGGATATTCGAAAAGCAACTATTGAGGGTGAAATTGGTAGTTATACCAGTGTGGAAATTTTACGTGATGGTGTGCAAATGAGCCTGATGGTACCAAGGGGTACATTGGGGGTTCAACTTGATACCACTCAGCAGGACCCTTCTCAATAATTTTTATGCGGGTCTGGATTTAAAAATTCTGTCTTAGCTGCACCTGTAGAAAATATCTACACCAGCACGGGTAATAACCCTTCGCCTTTAACCGCAAACTCATCTGTCAGGCAAAAGCCGGTTACCGCAATTAATTTTTCATCTGCATACAGCAGGGGAATTCTATCTCTTTGCCAGGCAGGAACTGCGGCCTCCTGAAACAGAGATTTCAGGTCATGGCTTCCATTTCTGCCCGCAGGTTTAATTTTTTCTCCACCCTGACGAAACCGAACACTGAGTGAACAGGATAGAATTGCGTTATCCAGAACATAGGTTATCGTTTCATCTGTTTTCTGCTTTTTTAAATGGAGTTCTTTTTCGATTGAAACTAGCGGTAAGGCCTGCCTGGCATCCCACACAAAAACCTGTGATGCGTTATGGCTGATTTTTTTCAGCCAGTATAATTTATCTCTAAAACGCCGAACCTCCACACTGGCCCAGCTAATCAGAACACTCGTATCATATGATGTCGTTTCTATTTGTTGCACAATTTGCTGTAATATAGCTCTTGATGGCATGGGGCTTTGCAGGCTTTTAAACCAGAAACGCAGGGCGTTTCTTAAGCGCGCATCAGGCAGCTTATTTAAATCGTTAATCTCTACACAGTTTTCTTCGCGCAATGCTTTTTGCAAATCAATTTCTGCTAACACATCTAGTAACTGTGCATTTTCTGCCTGCTGTTCGGCAAATACGCACAGGGTTTTATTAACTGCTGGCCAGCGTTGAGAAATTGCTGGCATAACACAGTGCCGCAAATAATTCCGGTCATAGTTTGTTTGCTGATTGCTTGGATCTTCGACCCAGCTCAACTGATTTTTCTGAGCATAATCGAGGATGTCTTTTTGTGAGAAATTAAGTAATGGACGAGCATGCCAGCCTTTGGCAAATGAGCTTATTTCCGGCATAGCCGATAAACCGGCTGCACCGCCTCCGCGTAACAACTGTAATAATACGGTTTCAGCCTGATCATCCTGATGTTGTGCCGTGAGCAGGCAATAACCTTTTTTAATTATTTTTTTTAACGCGGTATAACGTGCAGCCCGCGCCGCGGCTTCCGGGCTTTCGCCTTTAGCCGGGCTGGCATCAACTTTAATGGTTTGAAAAGGAATATTGAATTGCCTGCATTGTTGCTCACAATGCCTGGCCCAGTCGACAGATTCGGCCTGCAAACCATGGTCGATATATACCGCCATTACATTTAGTTTTGTAAGCTGTAATAGATGCAGTAAAACCTGTGAATCTACCCCACCACTGTAGGCCAGACACCAGGTTTTTATTTTATATTGATCGGCGAGATCGGTTAATTGCTGAGCCAGAAACTCAACAGCAGGCAGGTTATTCTGAGAGCTGTGCACGATAGCGGCTTTTCGTTAAGGCGAGGCGGAAATATTCAAAAAACTGCAGTTTACATGGGTAAATGAGCACGTTGGGGTCATTTTCATTACCGCCATAACGGCAAAGATGCATCGTGCAAGGTGATTATTCTGTGTATTGGCCATAACTCATCAAACGCTGATATCTTGCGTCCAGCAATTTATCTATTCCCATCTGGTTGAGGTTATCCAGGCTGTCTTTCAGTGCCTGTCGAATATTGCGCGCCGTTGTATCCACATCACGGTAAGCACTGCCCAGTGGCTCATCAATAATCTGGTCAATTAAACCCAGCTCCTTCAATCGACCGGATGTGATACCTAATGCTTCCGCCGCATCCTGCGCCCGCTCTGCACTTTTCCAGAGTATAGAGGCACAACCTTCAGGAGATATAACCGAATAGGTGCTGTACTTCAGCATCATCACTCGATCACCCACACCAATTGCCAGTGCGCCACCAGAGCCACCTTCACCAATCACGGTGCAGATAATAGGGGTTTTCAGAGCCGCCATTTCAAATAAATTACGGGCAATGGCTTCAGACTGACCACGCTCTTCAGCACCGATTCCGGGATAAGCTCCCGGCGTGTCGATAAAGGTAATTACCGGCATTTTAAAATGCTCGGCCATTTTCATCAAACGTAGTGCTTTACGATAACCTTCGGGACGAGGCATGCCAAAATTTCGGCGAATTTTTTCTTTGGTATCCCGGCCTTTCTGCTGGCCAATAATAACCACTGGCTGACCTTCAAGCCTGCCGATACCACCGACTAATGCCTTGTCATCTGCATAGGATCTGTCTCCATGCAGCTCTTCAAAATCAGTAAAAATGCGGCTGATATAATCCAGTGTATGGGGACGTTGGGGGTGCCGCGCCAGCTGTGAGGTTTGCCATGAACTCAATTTATTAAAAATTGACTCTGTCAGGGTTTTACATTTTGATTGCAGGCGGGTGATTTCCTCGCCAATATTAATTTCAGTATCATCACCGACGTAACGAAGCTCTTCGATCTTAGCTTCTAACTCGGCGATAGGCTGTTCAAATTCCAGAAAATTTGGATTCATTCTTACATCTTATATTGTGTTTGCCCTACTACCAGGGCGTGAAAAGTCACTGGCGGTAATGATAACCTGCAATCAATCTGTAACCAAGTAAGATTCTGCTATTTTGCGTCATTTTTAACGAAAATAGCGCCTAAATCGTGACAAAGTTAAGCTCGTTTACTGAGCAGTAATCAACCTGAATAAATCATATAATTGATGTAATTCACAATACTTTACTGATAACCGACTACTGGTCTGCAAATTAAAATCCCTGTGCTAGTATTTGTAAAAATGAATTATATCCTACTGGACGGCCATATCTGATATGGACACATCAACCAACTCATCAGCCGGCAATATCATTATTGCCGATGACGACCCATCTATACTGCTTTTATTGCGCCATATCCTGTCTGAAAATAATTACGATGTAACCGAGGCACAATCTGGCATAGAGGCAATCGAGCTGTGCCGTGAGTTCACCTATGACCTGGCTATTTTTGACCTGGTAATGCCGGATGTGGATGGTATTGCAGCCTGCCGGGAAGTCAGCTTTCAGGTTTCAAACCCGCCGCCGGTACTCATTATTACCTCTCTTGATGACGATATCTCGGTTAGCAATGCGTTTGATGCAGGTGCGGTTGATTTTATTACCAAACCCATTAACTGGTCTGTATTTAAGCAGCGGGTTAAACGTATCGTTGAAGGTGAGAAAAACCGGCAAAAGGTAAAGCGACTGGAATTTCATGACTCGCTCACGGGTTTACCTAATCGGACTTTACTGCTCGACCGGCTGGAATCGGCCACTCTACGCGCGCAACGCAACCAGAGCATGGTCGCGCTGATGATGATTGATATAGACAATCTGAAATTAATCAATGAAACCCTGGGCCACCACAACGGGGATAAATTAATTCAGTCTGTTGCCAGCCGTTTACAAAAATCAATACGCGAGACAGATACCCTGTCGCGGAGTGGTGGCGATGAATTTAATTTAATCATTGAAAATATACAGCAATTAGAAGA
>QIDK01000134.1 GCA_003228405.1 Gammaproteobacteria bacterium
GTTCGTATAAATTAGCAAGATTGGCTGCGGGTATCACGCCATCATTATCAGTGGCAATAAACATAATAGGCGCATTAACCTGGTCGATGTATTGCTCGGTTTTAAATTTATGCTTAAGCAATAATCTAACTGGAAATAAGCTGTAATTATTTAGGGCAATATTTTCTACACTGTCAAAGGGAGTGATAAGAATCAGGCCTTTTGATTTTCGTTTGCTGGCCACATAGGTGGCCACAGAGGAGCCGAGGCTTCTGCCCATAATAAATACATTTTTCGGGTCAAGCTTATACTGTTTAATAATATAATCATATGTTTGCAGTGCATTGCTAAAGAAGCTCTGTTCTGATGGTGTGCCCGTGCTACTGCCAAAGCCCGGCATATTGGTAAAAAACAAATGCCTGGCCGAATAAAAATCAGCATCTTCAATGTTATAACTTACTTCTTCTGCGTTACCACCAAAATAGATAATGGATGAATTGTGATTAATGTTTTTATTGGAGACCTTCCAGCCATGTAGAGTTGCGGAATCTGTTTTTATAAAGTATTCAAAAGATTTTATTTTTGAATACCATTGGTTATCTGGTTTTGGCGGAAAGAAAATAAAATTGTCCTGAAAAAAATAAAGGGCAGCACAAAGAGAAAAATAAATAAAGAAAATAAAGCCTGAAAAGGCAACCAGTGTTTTCATGTTATTCCTGTTAATTAGAAATATTCGATGCTTACTGTTCTACAAAAGAAAGTGTTTTCTCTGTGCGCTCCGCGCTTCTGTGGCGGATGTTTATTTTAAATCAGTATTAAGTAAGCTCTATTTAGATGAGACCTTAAAGTTGCAGTAAAATCTCCTGCTCTTCAGCAGAAGGTTTAATATCACGATGTTCATAGTGATCAAAAATAGCTTTCACCACTTCATCTGGTTCATCTATGAGTTTAAATAATTTCAGGTCGTCAGCAGCAATCATCCCATCTGCCTGTAGAGTCTTTTCAAACCAGTCCAGCAGGGGCTGCCAGAATTTTTTATTCACCAGTATGATCGGTATTGGTCGTGTTTTACCGGTTTGTACCAGAGTGAGCATTTCTGCCATTTCATCCAGTGTGCCAAAGCCGCCGGGGCAGACAATATAGGCCGATGCGTATTTTACAAACATGACTTTGCGTGAAAAGAAGTGGCGAAAATGTAATTTCATATCCTGAAATGGATTGGGTAACTGCTCTTCAGGCAGCTGGATATTCAGGCCAATGCTAAGAGATTTGCCCTGTTGAGCGCCCTTATTGGCGGCTTCCATAATACCAGGCCCGCCTCCACTGATTACGGAAAAACCGGCATCGGATAGTTTTTGTGCAATTTCTTCGGTTATTTTGTAATAAGGATGATCCGGTTTTATGCGCGCGGAGCCAAAAATACTGACCGATGAATTAATGGGTGCAAGACGTTCAAAGCCTTCGACAAATTCAGCCATAATCTGAAATATTTTCCAGGACTCACGGTTCAGTGAAGCCTCACTGGCAGGTGAAATACGGGGAAATTTTGAGAGTTTATCAGACATTTTAGTCTCGCTTTATTGGAGCATTCTATTAATATAGCGTGTCACACATAGTTACAAGAAAATATAACATGGCTTCTAAAAAACCACCTCTTATTCTGGTCGATGGCTCGTCTTATTTATTCAGAGCTTTTCACGCATTGCCTCCCTTAACCACTTCAAATGGCCAGCCCACGGGCGCCGTTTATGGCGTGATCAATATGCTGAAAAAACTGGTGACTGAATATCAGCCTGAGCATATGGTGGTGATCTTTGATGCCAAGGGCAAGACGTTTCGTAATGACCTTTATAAAGAGTATAAGGCCAATCGCCCGCCCATGCCCGATGATTTGCGCACCCAGATTGAGCCATTGCACGATCTGGTTGAGGCTCTGGGCTATCCAAAACTGGTGATTAAAGGAGTAGAAGCCGACGATGTGATTGGTACTCTGGCGATTCAGGCAGAGGCTGTTGGGATGGATGTGTTGATATCAACCGGTGATAAAGATATGGCGCAGCTGGTGACCGATAAGGTGACGCTGATCAACACTATGAACAATCATCTGATGACCCCGGATGCAGTGGTCGAAAAATTTGGTGTGCGGGCAGATCAGATTATTGACTATCTGGCGCTGGTGGGTGACAGCGCAGATAACATTCCTGGTGTGCCCAAATGCGGGCCAAAAACAGCGGTAAAGTGGTTAACTCAATATGAGTCTATGGACGGCGTCATAGAACACGCTGATGAAATTAAGGGCAAGGTGGGGGAGAACCTGCGCGACACCCTTGAGCAATTACCCCTGTCTTACCAGCTGGCGACCATTGTCTGTGATGTTGAACTTAAAGATGGGCCGAATGATTTGCTATTGCGTGAAGCAGATACGGAGAAATTAAATGAAATATACACAGAGCTGGAATTTAAAAACTGGCTAAGTGAACTCGGTGGCGATGCTGTGCCCGCGGCAAAAGTGGTGGAGACAGAATATGAAACTGTGCTGGATGAAAAATCATTTAAAGTCTGGTTAAAAAAATTAAAACAGGCAGAGCTGTTTGCTTTTGATACAGAAACCACCAGCCTGAATTATATGCAGGCAAAAGTGGTGGGCGTGTCATTTTCTGTTGAAGAAGGCAAGGCCGCTTATGTTCCTTTTGGTCATGATTATGAAGGCGCGCCGCAACAGCTTACAGAAGAAATCGTACTGGGTGGCTTAAAGCCATTACTGGAAGATAAAAATAAAGCCAAGTTAGGACAGAATCTGAAATACGATACCCATGTATTAATGAACCACGGCATCCATATGCAGGGCGTAGCTCACGACACGCTGCTGGAATCTTATGTGCTGGATTCCACCAAACGTCATGATATGGACAGCATGGCCAGTCGTTTTTTAAATCACAATACTATTCATTTTGAAGATGTGGCGGGTAAAGGCGTTAAGCAATTAACATTTAATCAAATTGATCTTGAAGTGGCAGGGCCTTATGCCGCTGAAGATGCAGACATTACTTTACGCTTACATAAAACTATTTATGAGCAGCTGGAAAAAAATAAAGCTCTTTATAAAATATACAAAGAAATAGAATTGCCATTGATGACAGTGATTCAGGATATTGAACACAATGGCGTTAAAGTGGATAGTAAAATGTTGGCTAAACAAAGTGAAGAGCTGGCAAAACGGATGGCTGAAATTGAACAACAGGCCTATGAGGAAGCCGGTGAAGAGTTTAACCTGGCTTCGCCCAAACAGATTCAGGCCATTTTCTTTGAAAAACTGGAACTACCTGTTATTCGCAAAACCCCAAAGGGACAGCCGTCTACAGCTGAAGATGTATTACAGGAACTGGCATTAGATTATCCGCTACCAAAAATAATTCTTGAACATCGGGGTTTAAGTAAACTTAAATCAACCTATACAGATAAATTACCGAAACAGATTGATAAAAATACCGGGCGAGTGCACACATCATATCATCAGGCGGTGGCGGCCACCGGGCGACTGTCTTCCTCTGATCCGAATCTGCAAAATATTCCCATTCGCTCAGCTGAGGGTCGAAAAATTCGTCAGGCTTTTGTGGGCAGTAAAGGCTATAAATTATTAGCAGCAGATTATTCGCAAATTGAATTAAGAATTATGGCGCATCTGTCAGCGGACAAAAGTTTATTAAAAGCGTTTGCAGAAGGTCAGGACATACATCGTGCAACGGCAGCGGAGGTGTTTGCTTTGCAGCTTGATGAAGTAAGCAATGAACAGCGTCGCAGTGCAAAGGCCATTAATTTTGGTTTAATTTATGGTATGTCTGCATTTGGTCTTGCCAAACAGTTAAATATTGCGCGTTATGAAGCGCAGGAATATGTGGACCTTTATTTTGATCGTTATCCTGGAGTGAGAGATTATATGGACAGCACTAAAGAAAAAGCCCATGAGCAGGGTTATATTGAAACTTTATATGGGCGTAGACTTTATTTACCAGAAATCAATTCACGTAATGGTATGCGCAGACAATACGCAGAACGTACAGCGATTAATGCGCCAATGCAGGGTACAGCAGCGGATATTATAAAGCGCGCAATGATCACTCTGCATGCCGCTTTAGAAAAATCAAAACTGGATGCGCGCATGGTGATGCAGGTGCATGATGAACTTGTTTTTGAAGTGGCTGAAAAAGATGTGGATGCGTTGACTGTGTTAGTGCGTAAAGAAATGGAATCGGCGGCGAAACTGGATGTGCCTTTGCTGGTTGATATTGGGGTGGGGGATAACTGGGATGAGGCGCATTGAGTTGCAGCATCATTGTTAAAAATATTGAGCATTATTTAATGCAGAGGAAAACGTTTAACTTGTAGATACCATCTCTCACCACCAACCTCAAGTCTATTTATACAGCTTGAGGCTGGTATTCGGTTTGGTGCTTAATTACACCAAAACAAA
>QIDK01000267.1 GCA_003228405.1 Gammaproteobacteria bacterium
ATTGAAAATGGTGAATTAATTTACACCCGTGAACAGGCATTTGGTGGTAAACAGCTCACCGAAGAAATTATGCGCCGATACGGACTGGCCTATGAAGAAGCCGGTCGTCTGAAAAAAGTGGGGGGCTTACCGGATAACTACATACCCGAAGTACTGGAACCCTTTAAAGAAAATATGGCTCAACAGGTAAGCCGCTTCCTGCAGTTTTTCTACACCGCAGGCCAGCATGAATCGGTAGATATGATTGCTTTAGCCGGTGGCTGCGCATCCATTCCAGGCATAGATGAACTGATTGCCACACAACTGGGCATAGAAACCATTATTGCCAATCCATTTTCCGATATGGATCTTTCCAGCAAAGTTAACTCTCAGGCACTGAGCAATGATGCACCCGCACTCATGATTGCCTGTGGCCTGGCCATGAGGAGCTTCGACTAATGGCAAATATTAATCTACTTCCATGGCGTGAAGAATTACGCAAAGAACAAACCAAACAATTTGTTTCCATGATGGGGCTGGCCCTGCTTTTAACCGCCTCTATTCTGGTGCTGATTCACATTAATGTTGCCGGTATGATTAGTCACCAGAATGGCAGAAATGCGATTCTGGAAAAGGAAATCAAACAGCTGGATATAGAATTACAGAAAATTCAGGGACTGGAAGACACCAAGTCTAAACTTTTGTCGCGTATGGAAATTATCCAGTCTTTGCAACAAAAACGGCCACAAATCGTTCATCTGTTTGATGAGATTGTAAAAACCATCCCCGAAGGCCTTCACATCACCGGAATCAAACAGGCAGCCGACAATGTAACGATTACTGGCGTCGCCGAATCCAATGGACGGGTATCTGCCTATATGCGTAATATTGATGCTTCAGACTGGATGACAAACCCCAGATTGCAGGTGATAGAAAGCACTCGTAAAGACGGGCGTGGGAGTAAGTTTATTCTGATTGCGCAACAATCAGCGCCGAAAACTGATAAAGAAAACGCTGAGGAATTATAAATGGATCTATCAAAATTAAACGAGATTGATCTTAGCGATCTTGATGTTGAAGACATCAAAAAAATAGGCAGTGCTCCTGCTGCTGTTAAAGTTATTATCATTGTTCTGCTGTGCTTAATTGCAGGCGGAGCAGGCATCTTTTTTGATACCACCGCACAACTGGAAGTACTGGAAAAAGCCGAACAAAAAGAAAAAACCCTCAGAACTACATTTGATACAAAACAGAGCAAAGCGGCCAATCTTGAAGCCTATTCACAACAACTGGAAGAGATGAAACAGTCTTTTGGTGCATTGTTGCGGCAATTACCGAATAAAACAGAAATTGAATCTCTGTTAACCGACATTTCACAAACCGGTATTGCCAGTGGGCTTGAAATTGATTTTTTTAAACCCGAGGGTTTATCACCTAAAGAATTCTATGCTGAGTTCCCGATAAAATTAAGGGTTACCGGCCGCTATCATCAGTTTGGTAAATTTGTCAGTGGTGTTGCCGCATTGCCGCGTATTGTAACCATGCGAGATATCAGCATCAAAAAACCAAAAGATAAAACAGGCGTTATTCTGGAAATGGAAGTAACTGCTGTCACCTATCAATACCTGGACGAACAGGAGGGCACTTAATAATGTCCTTCAAGTTTAATAGTTCACTGTTACTCCTGACTATTCTGCTTAGCGCATGCAGCAAGAGCAATGACGATCTACGTTCTTTTATTGATGAAACCAAATCAAAGCATCTGGGCAGTGTACAACCCCTGCCTACTTTTGAACCCTACAAAAATTTTACCTATTCTGCATCTGAATTAAGAGACCCTTTTGAAGCTGCTTTTGAAGCGGATGTCAATCAAAACAATGACAATTCAGGTTTACGCCCAAGTACCAGCCGCCCCAAAGAACCTCTGGAAAGCTATCCATTAGATACCTTAAGGATGGTTGGCATCCTGGTGCAACGAGAAAATACCTGGGGGCTGGTTAAAGACCCAAACAATGTTGTACACAGAGTACAAACGGGCAACTATGCAGGCCAGAATGAGGGCCAGATCGTTTCTGTTACCGAAAAACAAATAGATATTATTGAAATAATTCCAGATGGACTGGGTGGCTATATTGAACGTACAGCCGCTCTTGCCATAGGGTCAAAATAAAAGAGTATGGAGCAACCATGAAAAGCCTATTAACAAGCATTAACAGTTCAATGCGTATAAAAATCATGCTTAGTTTCATGCTTATGATGCTGTCGGGTTTTAATTTGCAATTAGCGAATGCCGCAACCAACAATATTGAAGAAATAAGTTATTCAACTCTGCCGGGAAATCGATTACAGATAAATATTCGGCTTACAGATGTGGCTAAAAAACCATTAAGCTTTAATATTGATAACCCGGCACGTATTGCTTTTGACTTTAAAAACACTAAAAGCAAACTGCCCAAAAGAAAGCAACAGATTGGTATTGGGGTTGCCCAGTCTTTAACAGCCGTTACGGTTAAAGATAGAACACGGGTCATTTTAAATTTATCTGAAACGGTTCCCTATGATATTTCAGTTAACCGTAATATCGTATCCATTACCCTTGAAAGTGAATCTTCAAGTGCAGCATCCATTGTATCAGCCGGTGGCCTGTCAGATATCACAGACTCCAGCCGTAGCACTGGCAAAACGGTTACTAAAATTGATTTTCGTCGTGGCGAGAAAGGCGAAGGGCGTGTCTTGCTCTACTTGTCTGAAGCCAGCATTCCGATGGATATTAGTGAGGAGTTTGGCAAAGTTGTTGTGAGTTTCACAAACACCATTTTACCTAAAGAACTCCACCAGCGCCTTGATGTGCTGGATTTTGCAACACCGGTCAAAACCATTGATAGTTTTCAGATTGATGGCAATGCGCGCATTCTTATAGAACCCAGCCATAAAAATTTCACCCATCTGGCTTATCAGACAGATAAATTATTTACAATTGAATTTATCCCCATTTCAAAAGATGAGCTGGAAGAACAGCAAAAAGCAAAATTCGGTTACACCGGTGAACGCCTGTCACTAAACTTCCAGGATATCCCGGTACGGGCTGTGCTACAGCTTATCGCAGACTTTACCGGCCTCAATGTGGTGGTAAGTGATTCAGTTGATGGCAACCTGACATTACGCTTAAAAAATGTTCCATGGGATCAGGCGCTGGATATCATTTTAAAAGCCAAGGGTTTATCTAAGCGTGAATCCGGCAATGTTATGTTAATTGCCCCTAGTGAAGAAATTGCCGCTCAGGAAAAACTGGATCTGGAAGCCCTGCAACAGGTAACTGAGCTGGCACCCGTTCGTAGTGCCTTCTTTGAAATTAATTTTGCCAAGGTGACAGACCTGGCCCAGCTATTTGAAGGCGATGGAGAAGAAGGCAGTTTAAGCCTGCTATCTCCTCGTGGCAGCGTGATTATGGATGAACGCACCAATACCCTGATTGTAAAGGATACAGAAACGGTTATTTCTGAAATCAGGCGTACCCTGACAAAACTGGATATCCCGGTTCGCCAGGTATTAATTGAATCCAGAATAGTGATAGCGACAGATGACTTCAAGAAAGAACTGGGGGTTCGCTTTGGTGCCACAGTGGCCCAGGCAAATGGCGCTACCGGGCTAAATACCACTTCCGGCTCACTGGTAGGAACCGATGTTATGGCAAGTAGCGCCTTAACTAACCTGCAGAGTAATGGCACTGTTTCCCCGATAACTATGCCTGCCGGTGCCAACAGATATAATGTGAATATGCCGATAGTCGGTGCTGCAGGCAGTGTTGCATTTACTATACTTAGTGGAGGTAATCTATTAGATCTTGAACTCTCCGCATTACAGGCAGAGAACAATGGTGAAATTGTCTCCAGCCCAAGAGTCGTCACATCAGATCGTCATGAAGCCTTTATAGAGCAGGGTGTGGAGATTCCATACCTGTCAGCCACATCAAGTGGTGCCACTCAGGTGCAGTTTAAAAAGGCCGTGTTGAGCATTAAAGTGACTCCGCAGATCACGCCTGATGATAGAATCATAATGGATCTATCCGTTAATAAAGATGCGGTAGGCCAGGTATTTGCCAATATCCCAAGCATTGATACCCGCCAGGTCACCACACAGGTACTGGTTGATAATGGCGATACCATTGTACTGGGTGGCATTTATGAAACTGAAACACGAGACACATTGAATAAAGTGCCGGTACTGGGCGACCTGCCCTTAATTGGCGGCATGTTCAGACAAACATTAGAAAACAGCGAAAAGCAGGAACTGCTGATTTTTGTAACCCCTAAAATATTAAAAGATTCACTCAGCCTGTAATTGAGATGGCCACAGGATTTAGATTATGAAATACAAATTTTTATTTTTACCTCTGGTATTAATTGCAGCTTTACCTGCAGGCTGCGGCAATGACTGTAGCCCTTATTCACAGGGTGGCTGTTCT
>QIDK01000193.1 GCA_003228405.1 Gammaproteobacteria bacterium
GCCCACAACTGTCAGGTAATTCGGAGAACTTGAACTCGTACCAGAATTGATATCTAACACTAAAACAGCCCCGTTAGTCGTATCCGTTTTCCACAGCTCTGACCCATAAGTACTGTTATAAGCCCTGAAATAAAGTACAGAGCCCAAAGCTGTCAGATTACTCGGGTTACTAGAATCAACACCTGCATTGATATCTCTCACTAATACCGTACCCCCTAATGTGCCATCACTTTTCCATAGCTCTGTACCATTGGCGCTATTATTAGCTGTAAAATAAAGTGTACTGCCCACAACTGTCAGATTATATGGAGAGCTTGAATTCGGACCCGTATTGATATCTTTCACCAGCACAGTGCCAACAGCTGTGCCATTTGTTTTCCATAGCTCGGCACCCGCCAGGCCATCTGTTGCCACAAAATAGGTCACGCCATTCATCACCACGAAATTAACTGGATTAGAATTTGTATTGGTATTGATGTCCTTAATCAGGGATAAACCACCCGTGCTACCATCAGTCACAAAAAGCTCTTTTCCAACCTGGCCATCATTTGCGCTTAAGATCAGCATCAGTGATGAAACGCGGGGATCAAAGCCTGCAGCCAGCTCAACCGAATTACTTATTCCATCACCATCATCATCATGTGAATCCAGGTCGTAGTCGGTATCTGCAAAACTCAGGCTAGCGGAACCGGATGATAAATCTACGCTGCCCGTTGCAGAGGCCAGAATAATTGATGAACCATCTGAGTATTCAAATTCATAAGTTATAAGTATTGTATGTGATGCCAGACTTAAACCGGGGATAGAAGCAGAGGCCGAACCTGCACCACTACCATCTATTGTCATTTCAATTCTACTGGCTATATTTCCATCAATAGTAACAAAGGCTCTTAATGCACCACCACCAGGTAAAGTTAGCTTTTGTAAAGCTGATGGCATTTCTGCTGTGGCTGTACCTGTATCGGTAACCTGATTATTATCGCTGCTACTACAGGCATATAGTATGCTCAATATGACAAGACCAGAAATAACTCTTATTGCACGTTTTACGTACTTGTGATTCATGTGTTGCTCCATTATTTAGTCAGACCACATTTAATCAGCCCATATTTATCGGTTAAGCTCAGCCACTCAGGTAAATTAATTAACGGGTTCTGCAGTTGTAATTGACAGGGTAGCCGTTGGTGCTGAGCCGCCGCCTCCGCCGCCTCCGGCTGCAGCGCCCACTGCAAGCACACCCAGACCAATCCATAGCCATTTATTGTTGAAAATACTGTCATCGTCTTTTGCTGGCTTTGCAGCATCACTCTGGTTTGCTGCAACCACTGAGCTATCGCTTACTGTTTTTACACTGAGTGGTGAGAATGAATAACCATGCAACAGGGTGTTGCCTGCATTATCCATAGCCTGAATATAGTACTCGATGCCAGGGGGCCTGATTTCGGCTGAATTAATAACCACCAGATAATCATCTGAACCCGCAATATTCTTCATGGTCTGGCTCTTGTATGCTTCAGTGCCAATCACCCGGTAATAAACAATAACCTGTTTAACACCCACATTATCTTTAACCGTCACCGTGATTTTGTGAGCTTTATTTTTTTCTACCGTATCTATGTATTTTTCCTGGGTGATTTTGGGTGCAACCAGATCACTGGTAGGTAAAGAAAGTTGACCGGCTCTTAGAAGTGGAGCAAAAGTCATTGAATAGCAGGTGAATAGAACAACACCCTGTCGCAAAATATGTTTTAGCATTTTCCTGTCCCTACAAAATCGTATTAAACGAAATCACACTTCATTGTATTAAATAAGCTATATTTTATGCATATCACTAAATTTAAGTCAAACCCTATTAGCTGACACAGATCAAGACTTAAAAACATTAAACTATTAGCATTTACCAATATACTTTTAGCTGATTTCTGCTGTTATAGCGCAGGTCGATTTCAAACTTACTCCAGCTGCCCGGTGTTATCTTTTTACCATCGATATCAACAAGATCCGTTAATTCAATTTGCGCCTTTGCTCTGTTTTCTTTTGGAATAAACTGTAAGTTAGATACCTTTAGATTAATGCTACGATACTGACTGTGCAATTGCTCGACAAATTGCGCTCTGCCAGGCACAAACTGACTCATCCTTTTTATTTTTGTTGTATTGCGCGACTGCATAGCTGACTTAAACTGGCCTATTACATTACCTACCATATTAATATCAAGTTTCTTTAGTGGCTGTTTTTTAGACCTGGCGGCTTTTCTGGCTGATTTTTTTTGCTGGCTTTTTTTAAGGGTTTTCTGCATGTCCCTGATATCTGAGGATGGTGCTGCTATTTTTTGCATTACTCTAATATCACGTTTTGCTTTTTGTAGCTGAGATGCAGAGATATGTCGCTTAAATAAAGAAGCGTAATGCTGCTGTATGTTTTTAATGCCTTCTAATGCCTGCCAGTTATCAGGCTGCTGTTTCAGTATTTTATTATACACATAGAAGGCATTTTTATTTTCAGGGCTGGTGTAACGGTTATTTTTTATATGTGTCTCAGCCTCACTTAACCATGTAGTAATCTGTCTATTACCCGCCTGTTGCGCATTTAGCTGGTCTAGCAAAAATTTGGCATCTAACGATTCGGCATTAATGAGTTTCAGTTGTGCTATAAAGTCCCTGGAATTTTTGTATTGCTTATTTTCATATGCAGTACTGGCCAGTTTAACCAACTGGCGTTCTATATCCTGTATGGCATTTCTGGCAATGCTATTATCTGCTTCGAGCCTGAGTATCTGCTGATAAAAATAATATGCATTATTGTTTACAGGTTGCGTATAGTTTTGCACAGCAACTGACTGCTCAGCTTTGCTAAATAGATACTTCAGGCGGCTTTTTTTCTTGCTGGCCTGTTGGGCTTTCTGTTGCTGTTGCGCTTTCTGTTCCTGCTGAGTCTGTTGAGTAATATCTTTATCTTCAGGGATTGATGGGGCACTAAAAAACCAGCTTAGGGAGATTATTAAAACTACAGCAACGGAGCCGACTAGCGCAACAGGTTTCCAGGGCTGCTCAAACTGAGACCAGAATATACCGGCCTTTTTGAGTAAATCATTAATTTTTTTATTATCTGAATCATCGAGAGTATAAGCGGGTTCAGGCTTTTCAAATGCTGGTCTGCTTACATTTCTGACAATGGTGGCCTGAGTGGCTCCCGTATTCCTTTTGCCATGTCTGTCTACCAGGCCCTGGGTGCCACCTTGTGTGCCCCGAGAAATCTCTGTGCTATAACCCAGCTCCGTATCTGACCATGATAACTCGGTTTCATCCTCCGCCTCGGGAGGGTGAAGCATATAATCCGGTAACTGGGGTGCCTGTGTTTTGCCAAGCAGCATGTCTGCCCAGTTCAGAATATTTTTTGGCCGCTCATCTATCTTGAACATTAAGGCTTTATCGACTGCCAGCAGGAAGTTTTCAGCGTATTCATCTTTGGCCAGCAGCGACACCGGCTCATAGGTATCTATGCCCTTTTCCAGGAAACTGCCCCCGCGAAACAGGGCATCAATAGGTTTTTTCCCGGTAATGCCAAAATAAATACTGGCACCCAGGGAATAAATATCCGTCCATGGCCCCTGTTTTCCCGAGCCTTCATTATATTGCTCATAGGGCGCATAACCGAATGTCACCAGGCTGGTAAGGGCTTTGGTTTTACCCCCAATTGATTGACGGGCTGAGCCAAAATCTAATAATATGGGTGAGTGGTTATCACAGATATAAATATTGGCGGGCTTGATATCTCTATGTATAAAACCCGCATTGTGCACTAGCGACAAACCATCCAGAACGGGAATAAAGGTATCGAGTAACTGATCTTCGGTGAATTTTGGTTCTTTCTTATAGACTTTTGAAAGATCCTTGCCCTGAGCATATTCCATCACCATATAGGCGGTATTATTTTCTTCAAATACACTCTGCACGCGCACTATATTTGGGTGGTTAAATTTTGCCAGGGTACGGGCTTCTGCAATAAATCGATCCAGCCCCCAGCTATATAGCTTTTTTTGCTCACCGGTTTTGGGATGAACCGTGCTGTCAGATTCTCGAAAGGCAAAGTCTTCAGGCATAAACTCCTTGATCGCAACATTTCGATCAAGATTGGTATCATGCGCTAAATAAGTAATGCCAAAGCCACCTCGACCGATGACTTTTATGATTTCATACCAATGGAGCAGATAGCCCTCATCAAGCGAATTTTTATTGGTTCGTAATTCCATCACGATACTCAGTGTTTCCAGTGCCAGCCATAATATTCATAACATCATATGCTAGCGTAAATTCGGAAATATTTCTTCTAAACCATTGAATAATCATATAAATTAACAGAGGCTCCCTTTAAAAGCATTATTACTTAATTAAACAACCTGTCTAAATTACCAGCATAGACTTTG
>QIDK01000214.1 GCA_003228405.1 Gammaproteobacteria bacterium
ACTGTTGCGCTTACCAGTCGTTTTCTCGATAAAGAAAGCGGCAATGAATTTTTAAGCGTGAGCATTGGGCAGATTTTTTATAATGAAAACAGACGAGTTAATCTCACTAATACTGTAGAAACAAATACAAAGTCAGATCTTATTTCTGAAATCAGTAGCCGCTGGAATAACTGGAGTTCAAGAGCCAGCATTCAGTGGAACCCTGAATTAAATAAAACAGACAAGGGCAGTGCACAGCTTAACTACAAAGACAGGGGCAATAAAATTTTCAATCTGGGCTACAGATTTCGTCGTGATTTTGTCGATGAAACTAAAAATCTTGAACAAACGGATATTGCCATGAGCTGGCCACTGAATAATAAATATTCACTACTGGGAAGATGGAATTACTCCATTACCGAACAACGGGATGTCGAAACTTTATTTGGCATCGAATACGAATCATGCTGCTGGGCAATGAGAATTGTCAGTCAACGTTACCTGCAGGATATTGACAGTAACCAGACTTATAATTCATCCATTATGTTTCAGCTAATACTTAAAGGCCTGGGCAGCGTTGCACAGAAAGACACAACTGCAGTGCTCAAACGTGCTATCCTTGGCTACCAATCGGAATACTAATCATGACCATGCGCCACCCATTTCTAAATCTAAAATCAGTAACATTATCAATCATCTTAACCAGCCTGTTAGCTTTTAGTGTAAACACACAGGCGTTACAAAACCTGGATCATATTGTCGCTATTATTAATGACAATGTTGTCACCCATGTTGAATTACAACAGCGAGTTAAAGATTTTAAACGCCAGATGAGTACCAAAGGCGTGAATATCCCCGATGATGATATTATGCAAAAACAGGTACTGGAACGCATATTGATGGATCGGGTGCAAATGCAACTGGCAAAAGCACAGGGCATACAGATTGATGACCTGAGTTTAAATCGTATGCTGGAAGACATAGCTCGCCGAAACAAAATAACTTTAGATAACATGCGTCTCTCTCTACAGAAAGACGGCATAAATTTTGAGCAATTCAGAGAACAAACTCGTCAGGACATAACCATTCGCCAGTTACAGAAACGTATGGTGTTTGATCGTGTACGGGTGTCACAACAGGAAATAGATCAGTTTCTTGAACAGCAGGCTGCAACAGGAAACGACAGCCATGAAAAATATCATCTGGGACATATTCTGATTACCACACCAGAAGCGGCCAGCACAGAAGATATTAAAGCTGCTCGTAAAAAAGCAGATAAAATACTAAATGCAATAGGTGCCGGAAAAACATTCCGCAATGCTGCACTCAATTCTTCCGAAGGACAGCAGGCTTTAAATGGTGGAGATTTAGGCTGGCGCACCGCAGCAGAATTACCCACATTATTTCTTGATGCAGTACGTAACCTTGAAAAAGGAAAAATCAGCCAGCCCTTACGCAGTGCCAGTGGTTTTCATATTATAAAATTAATTGACAAGGAATCGCGGAAGCATATTGTAAAACAAACCCATGCCCGTCATATTTTAATTCGTTCTGACACCATCACTACAGAAGAACAGGTAAGAAAAAAGATGGCTGAATTAAAAAAACGACTGGATCAGGGCGAGGATTTTTCTAAACTGGCAGCAAAATACTCACAGGACCCAGGATCAAAAGATAAAAGTGGTGACCTTGGCTGGGCAAGTGAAGGCAACTTTGTACCTCAGTTTGAAAAAGTCATGAACAGTTTAAAAAATAATCAGATTTCAGAGCCCTTCCGCAGCCAGTTTGGCTGGCATATTCTGCAGGTACTTGAGCGCCGTCAACAGGACGATACAGATCAGTTAAAAAACAATCGCGCCAGGCAGGCCATACAAAAACGTAAAGCCGATGAAGAACTGCAATTATGGTTGCGTCGTATTCGGGACGAGGCCTATGTCGAATACAGAACTAATCACGACGACTAAAGAACGGGAACATTAATGTTCACACCCGTCATAGCCATAACACCCGGCGAACCAGCAGGGATCGGCCCGGATATAGCGCTGCAAATTTCACAGCAAAGCATGGACGCCAAACCTGTTTTATTTGCAGATAGTCAGCTGCTAAAACAACGCGCCCATCAATTAAAATTAAATATTGATATTCAAAACATTAAAGATATTGACGATGTAGTGGCACATCAGCCAGGTCAGGTTCAGGTTTTTGATGTACCACTCAATACCGAATCTCAGCCTGGCATTTTAAATAAGAAAAATGCAGCTTATGTACTGGATTGCCTGACTCGTTCTGTCGATCTGATTAAAAAAAATAAAGTGAATGCACTTGTTACCGGGCCACTACACAAAGGCATTATTAATGACTCGGGCATTGCATTCACCGGGCACACTGAATTTCTCGCAGAACTCACCCAGGGCACACCGGTAATGATGCTGACCGCCGATTCTTTGCGGGTAGCCTTAGCCACTACACATTTACCTCTAAGCAAAGTCAGTGCTGCTATTACTAAAGAAAGTTTGCAGCATGTTATAGAAATTTTAAACCATGATCTGCAATCTAAATTTGGTATAGCTCATCCCAGAATATTAGTCTGTGGTTTAAATCCTCATGCAGGTGAAGACGGTCATTTAGGCCATGAAGAAATTGATATTATTGAACCCATATTAAATAAATTGCGCAAGCAGGGCATGAGTTTAATCGGGCCTTTACCAGCTGATACTTTATTCACCCCAAAATATTTACAACAGACCGATGCAGTACTGGCCATGTACCACGATCAGGGCTTGCCTGTGCTAAAACATATTGGCTTTGGTCATGCCGTTAATGTAACGTTAGGACTGCCCATTATTCGAACATCAGTGGATCACGGAACCGCCCTGGAACTAGCAGGCACCGGCAAAGCAAATACAGGCAGTTTAAAAGCAGCATTGGATCTGGCAATAAAGCTAAGCACCTCTACTTTATGATTTTTTGTTATTAACTTTTGACTAATGACTAATGACTAACGACTAACGACTAATTATATGCAACATAAAGCCCGCAAACGTTTTGGCCAGAACTTTCTAACCGACACATCGGTTATAGATCGCATCATACAAAGCATCAATCCACAGGCCGATGAAAAACTGGTTGAAATTGGCCCGGGGCTTGGGGCTTTAACCTGTCCATTAATGAAGCGCCTGGGAAAACTGGATGTGATTGAGCTTGATCGCGACATTATCCCCAAGCTGAAAATAAACTGTGGCTTAACTGGCGAACTCAACATCCATAACGCGGATGTATTAAAGTTTGATTTTGCAGAACTCAGTAAAAACTCTGAACGCTTGCGCATAGTCGGCAATCTGCCTTATAACATTTCCACTCCCATTATGTTTCACCTGGTTAATTACACAGACATAATAAGTGACATGCATTTTATGTTACAGAAAGAAGTGGTTAACCGTCTGGCCGCAACAGCCAATACAACCAACTACAGCCGGCTATCGGTAATGGCGCAATACTATTTCAAAGTCTCACCTCTGTTTCTGGTGCCCCCTGAAGCTTTTTCACCCAGACCCAAGGTGGACTCCGCCATCGTACGCCTGCAGCCCCAGAAGAAAAAAACTGTGGATGTAGGCGATGAAAAATTCTTTGCCAGACTGATCACCAGGGCATTTTCACAGCGGCGTAAAACACTGCGAAATGTATTAAAAGATGTCTGCAGCCACGACCAGCTGGCCGCCGCAAACATAGACCCGGGCCAGCGAGCACAGGAAATCAGCCTGCCTCAGTTTGCTGACCTCAGCCGACGCATTCAGGCCGATAATATTACCCCATAAATATTACTCTCTATTATTGGGCTAAATCTGGTAATCTATAGGGACTAAACAAAGCGGTACAAGTCATGAATATAGACGACTATAAAATCACAGTAGAAGTCACTCCCAATTACATTGAAAACCAGTCCGATCCTAATATGGGTCATTATGTATTTTCATACACTGTTACCATTATTAATGATGGCAAATTTCCTGCGCGCCTGCTCACCAGACACTGGATTATTAAAAATTCTGACGGTGAAACACAGGAAGTAAAAGGTGACGGCGTAGTGGGCGAACAGCCCCATCTTAAACCTGGAGAAGGTTTTGAATACACCAGTGGCACCATGATGAAAACACCCGTTGGCTCTATGTTTGGCAGCTATCAAATGATCGCCGATGATGGCTTCCATTTTGAAGCAGATATTCCTGAATTTTATTTACTGGCGCCCGGTACACTGCATTAAAAACAGACAGAGGCCTAATGGCTATTTATGCGATTGGTGACGTGCAGGGCTGCTTTGAACAACTGCAAACTTTACTGGATAAGTTAAAATTTAATCCACAGCAGGACACACTCTGGTTTGCCGGTGATATTGTAAATCGCGGCCCCCGCTCTCTCGATACTCTAAGATTCATCCACTCACTGGGT
>QIDK01000228.1 GCA_003228405.1 Gammaproteobacteria bacterium
GATGACAGATTAAATTGCTGTTTTTTCTTTTTGAGTACATGATTATGCCTAAATGATTTTCACCAATAAGAATCAATAACTTATGTTGCACATAAAAAATTTTCCCGGACACTAGTGATGGTCTCCTGTGGGAATGAGCTGTTTAAATAAAGCAAAAGATTGAACCGCAGAGGACGCAGAGATGCGCAGAGAAAAGCACCTTATTATGTGTTTGCGCATAGCGCAAACCATAAGAAAACCCTGCGTACCTCTGCGTCCTCTGCGGTGTAAATATTTTGATTTATCGCTTATGGCCAAAAACAGCTATTTAGTATTTTCCTGTTTTAAAATTTTTAATAAAACATAAACAGCTCCAGTGCCACCATCTCTGGGAATGGCACTAACAAAAGCCAGAACTTCAGGGATGCTCTGTAGCCATTTGTTTACCATGGCTTTTAATACAGGCTGGCTATCATCCGAGTGATAACCCTTGCCATGAACAATGCAGACCAGTTTAAAAGATTGTTGTTGTGCATGATCTAGAAATTCTAATAGTGTTTTACGCGCATCATCTCGGCGATAGCCGTGTAAATCCAGGTGGTCTTCAATTGCAATTTTTCCATTGCGAATTTGTTTGAGGCAGGATTTCTGTATGCCGGGGCGCATAAATTCCAGAAAGTCTTCACAGTCAGGTATAAATGCATCACTTAAGGTATCTGCAATATTCTGTTCGGCAACAGACGGGCGTTTTTTTATGCCTGTGGGTTTCTGTTTCAGGTCAGCCCTGTCTGTTGTAAGGGCTTTTACCCCCTGCATGGCCTGATTAAAAAGCTTATCATTATCTTCATTCATTATATTGCTCTGTGAATGTCTGCTGTAGTGTATTATTAGCATATTACCCAATGAGTGAATTCCTGTGCAAATTTTATTAAGTAATGACGATGGCTATCAGGCCCCTGGCCTGGAAACAATGGCTCGCTGTCTGTCAAATATTGGTGAGCTTACCGTGGTTGCTCCTGATCGAAACCGCAGTGCGGCCAGTAATTCCCTCACATTATCGCGTCCGCTGAATGTGCAGAAAGCAGATAATGGCTTCTATAAGGTAGATGGCACGCCGACGGACTGTGTGCACCTGGCCATTACGGGTATTTTAGAATCTGAGCCGGATATTGTTATTTCAGGCCCCAATGATGGCCCGAATATGGGAGATGATGTGCTCTATTCGGGCACGGTTGCGGCGGCTACGGAAGGTCGTTTTCTGGGCTTTCCCGCAATTGCGGTTTCTATGGCCAGTTTTGATCCACAGAATTTTGACACCGCATGTTGGGCAATAGAAAGCTTAATTGGCAAATTACAACGCCATCCTCTCACTGATGACACCATATTAAATGTCAATGTACCGGATTTGCCGGTTGAGCTAGTAAAAGGTTTTCAAAGCACTCGCCTTGGCAATCGGCATAAATCATCAGGTGTGATTGAGCAGATTAACCCACGTGGTGAATCTGTATACTGGGTTGGTCCACCCGGTGAAGAGCAGGATGCGGGGGAAGGTACGGATTTTTATGCAGTAAAACAGGGATTTATTTCAGTTACCCCTTTGCAGATTGATTTAACACGGTATGATAGCCTGCAAAATTTAAACCAGTGGTTGAGTGATTTGTGATCTCGATTTTGAACTCTCGACTTTCAATGATATTTATACAAATCAGGTCTTTAATTTAGTGAATTTATCTGACCCCCGTATGCAGGGTATAGGCATGACATCCCAGCGAACCCGTGACCGGCTGATAGACAGGCTGCGCAGCAAGGGTATACAGAATGAACAGGTGCTGGAAGTGATGCGCATAATGCCCCGGCATCTATTTGTCGATGAGGCCATGAGTTCACGTTCCTACGAAGATTCATCCCTGCCGATTGGTCATGGACAGACTATTTCCCAGCCCTTTATTGTGGCCCGTATGACGGAGGTGTTACTGAGTAAGGGGATACCGGATTCGGTGCTTGAAGTGGGTACGGGTTCGGGTTATCAGGCGGCAATTTTGTCCCAGCTGGTGCCTAAAGTTTATTCAGTTGAACGGATTGTTGCGCTGCAAACCCAGGCACGGAAACGTTATCACATGCTGGGCATAAATAATATTTCCCTTAAACACTCAGATGGCTCCTGGGGCTGGCCCCAACATGCACCTTACAGGGCAATAATAGTTACCGCCGCACCGGAACAGGTACCCCAGGCCTTGCTCGAACAGTTAGATATTGGTGGCAGGATGGTCATACCCGTCGGTGGTCAGCGGGGGGTGCAAAAATTACTGCTAATTACCCGTGAAGCAGACCAGTATGTAGAAGAAGAGTTAGATGCCGTGAGATTTGTACCCTTATTAAATGGAGCGATTAGTTGATTTTTTCAGGTCTGTATAACAAGGCGATGAGCTGGGCCCATCACCCTCACCGTGAGCGTTATCTGGTTGGGGTGAGTTTATTTGAATCCTTTATCTTCCCGCTACCCACGGCCATGTTGATGATACCCATGGTTATAGCAACCCCGGATAAAGCAATACGTCTGGCTACAATCACTACATTGATGTCCGTATTCGGTGCAGCAGTTGGTTATTTACTGGGCTGGGGAGCAATGAGTGTCATAGAACCCTGGATAGAACAAATGGGCTGGCTGAATCAGTTAGAATCAGCGCGAATAGAATTTGAGCATTATGGTGTTCTCGCAGTGGGTATAGGTGCATTTACTCCCGCACCCTTTAAAATATTTACCATTACCGCGGGTATGTTATCCATGTCCTTTATTCCTTTTTTACTGGTTTCACTGGTAGGGCGTGCGGCTCATTTCTTTTTAATTGCCTTATTGATGGCCTGGGCCGGACCTAAAATGGAACCCGTGGTGCGAAAATATATCGAATGGCTAGGATGGGCGACGATAGTATTAGCGATTGCCGGCTTTTTAATACACAAATATGTGTAATTTCCTTGAGACACAAAATTAATAAATTCAGGTTTAGCTTTTTAGTTGTATTTTTTTCTCTACTGTCTGCCTGTGGTGAAGTACCAAAACGCTGGGACCCACAGGCCTACACAGTGAAGCGGGGGGATACACTTTATTCTATTGCCTGGCGCTATGAAAAAGATTTTCGGAAGGTTGCCGAGTGGAATAATATTAGTTCACCCTATGCTATATACCCTGGCCAGCGTCTGGTTATGCAGGCCGCAGATAAGAACGGCACGGTTACCGATGGAGCCAGACCACAGATATTAATTGAATCGGATACGGGCAGGACACTGGTGATTGAGGCACCGATAACAGGCAAGCCAGCAGCCGACACCGCAGCGCAGAAAAAATCTCATATTATCGTGCAGCAATACGATACCCTGTATGCTATTTCCAGACGCGAAGGTTATAGCCATCATCAGTTAGCCAGATGGAACCACCTCAAATCACCCTATATTTTAAAGCCGGGACAAAAACTACGTTTAAGCCCGCCACCTAACTCCCTTGGCGGCTCAGCTACTGCCGAGATAACCACCAGGCCGCTTACAAAACCACTCGCGCATTATTCAGTTAAGGCGACCCCTTTAGCACCAACAGCTACAAAAGAATTGCCAGCACGCATAGATCGTTGGCGCTGGCCGGTTAATGGCCGGGTGGTGCAAACCTTTAAAGCCAGTGATACTTCTAGAAAAGGCATAGGTATTGCCGGCAAGCAGGGGCAGCTGGTTAAAGCCGCTGCCGGTGGCACCGTGGTATATAGTGGTAATGGGCTTATTAATTATGGTAATCTTATTATTATAAAGCACAGTTATTCATTTTTAAGTGCCTATGCTTATAATCAGTCATTACTGGTGAAAGAGGGTGAATCGGTTAAGCAGGGGCAGTTGATTGCAAAAATGGGGAGCCTGGATTCAAAACCGCAGCTTCATTTTGAAATCCGTCGAAATGGCAAGCCGGTGAACCCGTTGCATTTTTTACCCAAAAAATAGCTCATATCTACCCAAACAGGTTATTTGTCAATAAAAAATATGAAAAAAATGACAAAAACTTGATATAAATTCATTTTTAACTTGTTTTTCTACTAAGTATGCATTAAAAAGAATGTATTAAGAGTGTTAATTATATAGACTTATTATTACTTTCTAATATAGCAGGGACCTAAATGACTATAATCTAAACCTAATTATAATATTCAGGCTCACGTGGGGAGGGCTAACTAATGACTGCAATCTGTGAAAAAAAACTACCAGAACAAATAGAACAAGCAGAAGAAAAAGTTGAAGATAATAAACAGGAAATGTTTTTAGATAATGTAGTCAAGGATGATGAACTTGAGTTAGATACGGCTAAACAAGCTAAACCAGCAAAAACTACCGCAAAAACCACCGCAAAAAC
>QIDK01000090.1 GCA_003228405.1 Gammaproteobacteria bacterium
GCCACTTTGGCAATAGGGAAACCCGTGGCTTTTGAAGCCAGCGCGGATGAACGAGAGACCCGCGGGTTCATTTCTATAATGGTCATGCGCCCATCTTCCGGGTTAACCGAAAACTGAACATTTGAACCACCGGTTTCTACACCAATTTTACGCAACACTTTTAATGAAGCATCACGCATTATCTGGAATTCTTTATCCGTTAAGGTTTGTGCCGGTGCTACGGTAATGGAATCACCGGTATGAATACCCATTGGGTCAAAGTTTTCTATGGAGCAGATAATAATGCAGTTATCATTTTTATCCCGCACCACTTCCATTTCATATTCTTTCCAGCCAAGAATCGATTCTTCAACCAGCAATTCATTAGTCGGAGATAAATCCAGACCACGCTTACAGATTTCTTCAAACTCTTCTTTATTGTAAGCAATACCACCGCCGCTTCCGCCCATGGTAAATGAAGGACGAATGATAGTCGGGAATCCCACCATGGCCTGAACCTGGTGAGCTTCTTCCAAACTATGGGCAACGGCGGCACGGGGCATATCCAGACCGATTTCTTCCATCGCAATTTTAAACTTCTCGCGATCTTCTGCCATATCGATGGCTTCTTTCTGCGCGCCGATCATTTCTACATTGAATTTTTCGAGTATGCCTTCACGATCTAAATCCAGCGCACAGTTCAGCGCGGTTTGCCCACCCATGGTGGGTAACAGGGCATCGGGTTTTTCTTTTTCGATAATGCGCGCAACGGTTTCCCAGTTAATGGGTTCAATATAAGTGGCATCGGCCATACCCGGGTCGGTCATAATCGTAGCCGGGTTGGAGTTAACCAGAATCACCCGAAAGCCTTCTTCACGAAGTGCCTTGCAGGCCTGCGCGCCAGAATAATCAAACTCACAGGCCTGGCCGATAACGATAGGGCCTGCGCCGATGATTAGAATACTTTTTATGTCGGTGCGTTTAGGCATTATAAAAACCCTTAAAAGATAAAAGCATTGCTGTCCGCAAATGAACGCAAATGAACGCAAATGGTTTCAATTTATATTCTCTCTGTTTCGTTGTATTGCCAGACTATAAGCGGCGAATACCTAATTTTGGTGTTCCAAAATTTAAAAGCAAACCAACTTTCATTCCCGTCGCTTTTAAATAATTCATAACTTGTGCATCATGTTGCCGAGAAAATTGAGACAGCGCTTTTATTTCCACCAAAAGCTTATTCTCAACTAACAGGTCTGTCACATAAAACCCGACAACACTTTCTCGATAAATAACATCTATCGGCTTTTGTTGCTCAAACTGAATATCGTGTCTTCTCAGTTCTACACACAAAGCATTCTCATAAACAGTTTCCAGGAAACCGACTCCTAATCTGCTACTGACCTCAAATGCACAACCAATAACCCGTTCAGATAATGTCTTAGACATGTCGTATTTACACTCCCTGTAAAAAATTTGCGTTCATTCGCGTCCATTTGCGGACAAACTGCTTTTTCTTCTAAGCTTTTTACGCTTTCTCAATCAACTCAATAAAATGATCAAACACCGGTGATACATCATGTGGGCCTGGGCTGGCTTCCGGGTGGCCCTGAAAACCAAATGCGGGTTTATCTGTGCGGTGTATTCCCTGTAATGATCCATCAAACAGCGAACGATAGGTTGGTTTTAAATTATCCGGTAAGGTTTTTTCATTTACTGCAAAACCATGGTTCTGGCTGGAGATCATTACCGTTTTTGATTCTAGATTCTGTACCGGGTGGTTTGCGCCGTGATGGCCAAACTTCATTTTTTTGGTTTGTGCACCACAGGCTAACGCCAGTAACTGGTGACCCAGACAAATGCCAAACACCGGTATATCGGTTTCTAGCACTTCTTTAATGGCGGCAATCGCATAATCACAGGGCTCCGGGTCACCCGGGCCATTGGATAAAAACACACCATCCGGTGACATGGCCAGCACATCGGCAGCAGGCGTTTTTGCCGGCACTACGGTTACCTTGCAGCCGCGGTCTACCAGCATATTCAGGATATTGGCTTTAATACCAAAGTCATAAGCAACCACATGATGGGGTAAATCTTTAGTTTCAAATTGTTTGTGGGAATTTGAGTCAATTTCCCAGCTGCCCTGAGTCCACTCAAATGATTTCTGTGTGCTTACTTCTTTGGCCAGATCCATACCTTTTAAACCGGCAAAGGCCTGCGCTTTTTCTATTGCTGCCTTTTCATCAATAGGGTCGTCCTTATTCCGGGCCGCAACGATGCAGCCATTTTGTGCACCTTTTTCACGCAAAATGCGGGTAAGGCGACGGGTATCGATATCTGAAATAGCCACTACTTTATGCTTTTCAAGGTATTCAGAAAGCGTCATCTCGCTGCGCCAGTTGCTGGCTACCAGGGGCAGATCCCGTATAACCAGACCTGCGGCATGCACCTGGCCAGACTCTTCATCGCCTGAACAAATGCCTGTATTGCCAATATGCGGATAAGTTAAGGTAACTATTTGTCTTGCATAGGAGGGGTCTGTAAGGATTTCCTGATAACCGGACATAGCGGTATTAAACACGCACTCCCCGATAGACTCACCGGAAACACCAATGGATAAACCCCAGAACAGGCTCCCATCCGCTAACGCTAATAGCGCTTTTTGACTCATTATGCCTCCGCCGCACATACGAAACGGGAGCACCGATATGATCGATGCTCCCGTCTAAGAAATAATTATGAAAAAATCTGGATGATTGTAACAAATTAATAAAAAACTCTCTATTACAAATTGCTTATTTAACAGCATAAAAGCATAAGCTGTCACCACAGAGGACACGGAGGTCACAGGGAAAAGCGTACTATTGTTTACTGCACCGCAGGTGCAGTAAACTAATAAAACCTCTGTGTCCTCTGTGGTAAATCCTTTTTATTTTTACAAAAAAAAAGCCGAAGCAGTAAGCTTCGGCTTTTTGAAATAGTGGCGTCCCCAAGGGGAGTCGAACCCCTGTTGCCGGGATGAAAACCCGGTGTCCTAGGCCTCTAGACGATGGGGACGCTGTCCCATCCTGACGAAGACTCGTCAAAACAGAGCGCGAATTATAGGGAGCTATTTGAGCTTCGTCAACAATATATTTCAGAAACACATGACTAAATAAGCATATGCGGAATTAATGAAACTGCTTGCCAAATAAAACCTGTTCGGGTTAGGGTGCGTGTGCTGTCTTATTACAGGCATCTCATGTCCGCAGTGGAGCGCTATGGCATGACTTTAAATGATATGGAGATTATCTACATGAAGTATTCTGAAATTATTTTCGCTCAGGCTTTTGCTTTACTGGGAGTTGTACTGGCATGCGTTATTGCATCGGTTAGCCAGGCCAGACCTGCCAGCAATTTACTATTTAACAGAATCATGGCAAATCCGGCAGCTATTAACCCGGCTTCTGATGAGCTATTTAACCCGGATATTTCAGTGCACAACCTTGAAGCGCCCGGGCTAAATTACGACTTCTGTTCTTCCTTAGCCCATGAATCACGCAAAGTCACTGTGCGATTAAATACCAGCTTATCTTCTGAGCCTGTATCGCGACAGAAATAGCCTTCGCGCTCAAACTGAAAACGCTCGCCCGGCTCAGCATCTGCCAGTGACGGCTCCAGCATACAGTTATTTAATGCAATAAGAGACTGTGGATTAATTCGCTCCTTAAAATCCACCCCGTCCTTACCATCATCCGGGGTTGGGTGATTAAACAGGCGGTCATATAAGCGCACTTCTGCCTGCACCGCGTGAGCTGCAGACACCCAGTGAATAACGCCTTTTACCTTTCTGCCTTCCGGGTTTTTACCCAGGGTCTCCGGGTCATAGCTGCAGCGCAGTTCGGTTATTTCGCCCTGCTCATCTTTAATCACCTGATCACAGCGAATCACATAGCCCGAACGCAGGCGCACTTCTTTATCTAATACCAGACGTTTAAATTTTTTATTGGCCGACTCTCTGAAATCTTCCCGGTCGATATACACTTCTCGACTAAAGGGGATTTTGCGCTTACCAAATTCTTCATTCTGCGGGTGGTTGGCTGAATTAAGCTCCTCCACCTGTCCTTCAGGGTAGTTTTCAATTATCACTTTGAGTGGATTAAGTACGCCCATACGCCGGGGTGCATTGCTATTTAAATCATCTCTAATGGTCGCTTCCAGCATGCCCATTTCAACCGAGTTTTCAACTTTACTAATGCCAATGCGCAGGCAGAACTCACGAATTGAAGCCGGGGTAAAACCGCGACGACGCAGACCTGCAATGGTTGGCATACGTGGGTCGTCCCAGCCATTAACCAGACCTTCTTCTACCAGCTGGGTCAGCTTGCGTTTACTCATCACCGTGTATTGCAGATTCAGGCGCGAAAACTCTATTTGCTGCGGATGACAATCGATGGAAATATTATCCAGCACCCAGTCATACAGTGGGCGGTGGTCTGCAAATTCCAGTGTACATAAAGAGTGGGTAATACCCTCCAGCGCATCTGAAATCGGGTGGGTAAAATCATACATGGGATAAATAGACCATTCATCCCCGGTCTGGTGATGCACTACGCCATGACGTATGCGATATAAGGTCGGGTCACGCATATTCATATTAGGTGAGGCCATATCGATTTTGGCTCGCAAGACCCGTGAACCATCCTTAAATTCACCCAGCTTCATGCGCTCCAGCAAATCGAGATTTTCTTCAACCGCGCGTTCACGAAACGGACTGGCTCTGCCGGCTTCTTTGAGTGTTCCCCGGTACTCGCGGGTTTCTTCTGCCGACAGGTCACATACATAGGCCTTGCCGGCTTTAATTAACTCAAGCGCAAACTCATATATCTTTTCGAAATAATCTGAGGCATAAAACAGGCGATCCTGCCAGTCAAAACCCAGCCAGTGCACGTCTTCCTGAATCGCATGGATAAAATCTACATCTTCTTTTTCAGGGTTAGTATCATCAAAACGCAGATTACAGGTGCCGTTGTAGTCTTCCGCTACACCAAAATTCAGCACAATAGATTTGGCATGGCCAATATGTAAATAGCCATTGGGCTCAGGCGGAAAGCGGGTTGCGACTTTGCCATTATTTTTACTGGCAGCGATATCTGCATCGATAATATGACGAATGAAATTTGTGGGTTTAGAAGCTTCTTCAGTGCTCATTGATTGTTTGTTCTGTGGGTTGTTTTTGAATTGGGGGTATTTTAACAGAAGTCGTTCGTTTTAAGTGAGAAGTCGTAAGTCGTAAGTCGTAAGTCGTAAGTCGTAAGTCGTAAGTCGTAAGTCGTAAGTCGTAAGTCAAAATTTTAAATACTTCATCAGGCCTGTCAACAT
>QIDK01000156.1 GCA_003228405.1 Gammaproteobacteria bacterium
GGGCCAGCAACGGTTCTGACCGGCAGTGTATTTAGTCTGTTCAGTAATCCGGCAGAGGTGGCGGCGGGTGACCTGGGATTACTGGCAGCCGATATTAACTGCCAACTCGGTGGTGTTGGAAGCGGCACAAATAAAATACCTTTTATCTGTTTTGATCTGGCGGGTGGTGCAAACCTGGCGGGTTCTAATGTGCTGGTAGGCCAAAGTGGTGGCCAGATGGATGTGCTTAGCACCGGTGGTTACAGCAAAATGGGCTTGCCTGGCGATATTATTCCCGGGCTGGATGATACGGCGTTAGCAGGCACGATGCAAAGTCAGAGTATTGGTGTTAATCCCGTTGGTGGTCTTTTTAATAATAGCCAGCTGGGTCTTCAGTTTCATTCAGACAGTTCTATGCTGGCGGGTATACTGGAAAAATTCCAGTCGGTTGCAGATGGGCTGGTGGATGGTGCAGTTATACCGGCGCGTTCCGGCAATGATACGGGCAACAATCCTCATAATCCCTTATATGGTATCGCTAGAGCCGGTGCAATAGGCAGTGTTGTTGACTTAATTGGCTCACGCAATACTGAATCTGGAGGTAATTCATTGTCTCCACCGGGATTAATTAAGCCTTCTATTCGGCCAACAAAAGTTGACCGGCCCAGCGATGTAACCGGTATGGTCGATGTGGGTGATTTAACGGCAGTATTTAATACCCCGGAGGATGTGACGGCGGTAATGGAATCTATGGCGCGGATAAGCCATAAAAAACTTAAACTAAATACCCTGGGAACCGGTATTCCGAGTAAGGATGAGGTGATTAAAGATCTGGTGCGTTGTGGGTATCTGAAAGCAGCGGATATAGCAAGGCGTTTTGCAGGTGTGCAGGTGAATCCGGCTACAGACCCAACCATTGCTGGTGCGGCTGGTAGCATATTCTCTGCGGCTGAAATGAATGATCGTGAATTTAGAAAAACTGCCTCGGTAATGAAAATGGTAATAGAAGGTTTTGCGGGTGCAGGTAGTATCACCATGGGTGGCTATGATTATCATACCGGCAATCGTCGGGTGGGTGAAGCCCGAGATTTACGTGCGGGCCGTTGCATTGGCGCCTGCCTGGAATATGCTGCTCGTTATGACAACAAAGATGGAACGTTTGGTAAAAAATTAATGATTTACGTATACAGTGATGGCTCTGTAGCCAGTAATGGCACACTGGATAATAGCGCGGGCGGCAGAGGCAAAGGCGTGTGGACGGGTGATAACTCATCCACAGCATGCTCGTTTTTTCTGGTATTTAATCCGAATGGAGGTATTACATTTGCCAATAGTGGCCTGGTAGATCCGAGGCAGATTGGCCGCTTCTCAGCCGATGGTTCGGTTGTGACTTCAGCAACACCAGCGGCTAATAATGTAAATTTACTGGTAAATACAGTCATTGCAAATTACATGTCGTTAAATGGTGATATAAATGACTTTGATACTATATTGAAATTCCCTAATCATGGTCTGGGTGATTTTAGAAAATATGTGTCATTTGCTGCGCTAACTTAAAGGTGGTTTATGCCATCTGAAATGAGACCTGCATGACGAGTAGCCGTTTTGTACAGCAGGTTTTATTTTTTACAGGGCTCATATCTGGTTGTAGTTGTGCTAATGCCGAATGGTTTAGCTATCAGCAATCGATTATGGGCACGAGTACCACAACAGAAATATTTGCGGATACGCAGCAGCAGGCAGACCAGTGCAGTCGCCTGGTATTTGATGAAATGAGGCGCATTGATGCATTAATGAGCCCCTATATTGAGCAGAGTGAGCTGTCAGACATTAATCGAAATGCCGCCACAAAACCGGTAAAGATAAGTAATGAGTTATTTGAGCTTATCCAGCGCTCAATTAAGTTTTCTCAGCTATCAGATGGCGCATTTGATATTACATTTGCCAGTGTTGGTTATCTTTATGATTATCGCTTGAAGCAGCACCCGAACCAGCAGCAAATCAGGCAGCAGTTGAGTGCTTTAAATTACAGAAATATACAGCTGAATGCAGAGCAGAAAAGCATTTCATTCAGCCATAAAAATACCAGAATAGATCTGGGGGGTATTGCCAAGGGCCACGCTGTTGATAATGCCATTAATTTATTAAGAAAATGTGGCATACGCAATGCACTGGTTAGTGCCGGTGGTGATTCACGTATTTTAGGTGATAAAAATGGCCGCCCGTGGGTAATGGGCGTGCGCCACCCGAGAGATAAAGACAGGGTCGTTGTTAGCATTCCATTAAAAGATGCGGCTATTTCTACCTCAGGTGATTATGAGCGTTATTTTATTGAAGATGGAAAACGCTACCACCACATTATTAAACCCACGTCAGGTGAGTCAGTAGACCAGACATGGAGCGAAAGTGTAATAGCAAACGATGCGATGACCAGTGATGCACTATCAACAACATTGTTTGTGCTGGGAACGGAGAATGCCCTAAAGCTTATTAATTCACTCGATGGTGTTGAAGCCATTATGATTGATGCTAATGGCAAAATGTTTTATTCCAATGGATTAATGCCGCCGACAGTGCATTAACTACTTTATATTTTCAGGTTTTTTTTATGTGTGACAGTATTTTTAAAAAAATATTGGCTTACCCGGCTTCTTTCCCGGGTCAGTTGATTCTAATACCCGTTATCGTTTTACTGTCATCCTGTGATGCAGGTCTGGACACAGGTGCAGACCCGGGTGTTGAAGATTTTCCGATTGCGTATATTAAACGCGCCATACTGGTTGATGATGAGGGTGTTATTATTCAACCGGATTTACGCCGCCCTTTGCGCTCATCTCCCGGGGGTGATCTCTATCTGAAGTCACGTGCCACTATCAGTGCACCTGAAATTAGTATAACGCAATCAATTACCAATGGAATGGGGGATGTTAAAGATGTTGAAGTCTCCTACGATGGTAAAAAACTTATCTTCGCTCTGCAACCGGAAGACCCGAATCCGAATGATAATATTGCGCCTAAATGGGATATATATACCTATGACCGTACCAATAATGAGCCACCGGTACGTGTCATTGGTTCTGATCTTCTAGCCGCTGAAGGTGATGATATAGCACCCTATTTTTTGCCGGATGGACGTATTGTTTTTTCCTCAAATCGGCAGAAGCAGTCACGTGCCATATTGCTGGATGAGAGTGTGAGTAAACCACAGTTTTCTTCTACGGATGAGAATTTCCAAACAAAGGCCCTGGTTTTACATGTGATGGATGGTGATGGCAGAAATATAAAACAGATTTCATATAATCAGAGCCATGATCTTGACCCGATTGTGCTGAGTGATGGCCGTATATTATTCAGCCGCTGGGATCGAATGAATCGGAACAATGCCATTAGTCTGTATACTATTTTACAGGATGGCTCAGAGCTTCAGTCTTATTACGGCACCCATGATGAAAGCCATCAGATACCCGATGTTGATGATAACAGCATACAGCTGATGCAGCCCAGAGAGCTGTCTGATGGCAGAATCATGGTTTTATCACTGCCCTATACAGGCAGTTTCGGTGGCGGTGAAATGGTGATGGTTGACGGTCTGAATTTTGTTGATCTGAATCAGCCAACAAGTGCTAATCAGGGCGCTATGAGTTCATCCGCGGTAGAAAGTTTTTTCAGTAATCGCCTGACATTTGATGACAACATACCCGTGGAAGGACGTTATGCGTCCTTCAAACCGTTACGTGATGGCACGAGTCGCATACTGGTCAGTAAAGGTTTATGTCAGCTTAATATCGATATTAGTATAGACCCAACAGCACCAATACTTGAAACGCGCCCCTGTATAGAACCCTATATATCAGACCCGTCTGCCACAGAGGCTTATCCCTCTTATGGACTGTGGATTTACAACCCGGATGAGCAAACAGAAAAACCACTTAAAATTGTTGAATCTGGCATGTTTATTAATGAAGCCGTGGTTATGCAGCCTTTTGATCGGCCTGCTATCAATCAGGGCAAGACTGAAGCTGAGCTAGATAGTGATCTGGTTATTGAAAATGTCGGTATTCTAAATATTCGCAGTGTTTATGACCTTGGAGATGGCCAGTTTACGGGTTCTTTCTTTAATGTATCAACAAGTGCCAATGTGAATGATGTTATGTCTCTGGGGGATCCCGGGCAGGTTACAGCTGATCAACGACCTGCGCGTTTTATCCGCCTGGTAAAAGCGGTGGGTTTGCCGCTAAGGAGAGATCCTGACCTTGCCAATCCACCCAATTTATCCGGGCAGTCTTTTGGGCGTAAGGGTCGCCGATTAGGTATAAAGAAATTCTCGGTTACAGTGAAATACAACCGGACGGCTCAGTGCGGGTGAAA
>QIDK01000070.1 GCA_003228405.1 Gammaproteobacteria bacterium
ATCTCAGCCCAGCTATCCCATACTATGGTGGTGATCTGGTCGGGCATTTCCTGCATCCAGGGCAGGTCTGCGTGGCGTCCGTCATACAGCCCCAGTTGAACAGAGGGAATCAGTGTAAACGGGTAGGTGGAATCTACATCTACCGGTTTAACATCCGGAGTCTGTAAGCTGATCTCGAACTGCCGGGGTTGGGTCTGTAGCTGTAACAGACCTGCTGCAACCGTGTGTTCCCAGAAGGCTTCATCCAGTTCGCTGGCGGTGAAAGCCTGTTCCGGCGTCATTGGTTTGTAGGTTGGCGGCTCTAATGTGGCAGGCAATTTCCACGGGTTGGGCTGATTAGCCGGGCGTGCCTGCTGGCGTAATTTTGTGAGATCATTTCGCAGGTAGGCATAAAAATCAGGCCATTGTTTATAGCTTTCGTTTACTCCGCTGAGTAATTCCAGTAACAGGTCGCCGCTGGATATCTGTTTGCCATAGAGGGGTTGCATTACCGGCTGTTGCAGGTGCAGCAGGCCCTGATCCGGGTTGTATCCGGGAACCTGGCTGCCCCATTCTTCAAGAGATGATCGCAGGGGAATCAGTAAATCTGCCAGTTCGGCGGTTTCGTCCATGCTGTTTGCAAACACAACCTTGTTGCTAATACTGGCAAAGCTTTTCTCAAGTTCAACGAAATCAGGCGCGGTGTATACCGGGTTGCTCTGGTAAATGAACAGGCTATCGACATCTGCCATATGTTTGCTGAGTGACTGTAGCGCCGCTGTACTGCCGCGTCGGGTTTCTAAATTGGAATAGGGAGAAACCTCGCCAGGAAGGATGGTTTCGCCGATATTGCCCAGCATATAGTTCAGTATCCAGCTGGCAAACACCATCTGGCTGCCATCTGTCTGGCCTTCTGCTGCGCCGCCTACCAGCACCAGGCTGGGGCTGCGTTTGCGTAAAGCACTGGCCAGACGCTGAATATTCTTCACTGGCACATCGGTAATTTTACTCACCGTATTTACATTATAAAAGGCCAGAGATTTTATAATGGGTTCAGGCAGGCTAACTTTGCTGTCGCTTGCCAGAATATTTGCCAGCCCCAGTGCCAGCCAGGCTTCGGTCTGGGGGCGAATCGGTAGCCACCAGTCTGCATTAGCGCCGCTGAGGCTCATTTTGGGTTCTACCTGTATCAATGAGCCTCTGGGTGCAGCGCGAAACTGGGCGTATTCGGCAGAAAAATGCACCGGGGATTGCCACGGGCCAAGAAAATCTGCACCGAAAGATAATATTAACTGGGCCTTGCTCAGCTCCAGCCTGGGCGTAGCCACGCCGAGTGTGGTCTGTGTTGCCGTGCGCCAGGTTGACTGTGACAGGGGCTCATAAACATAACGTTCAGGGCCGCCGATGCTGTGTACCAGCGCATCCATTAACTGTTCAAGATGCCCCCCCACTTCGCCACTTAAAAAGGCAAAACTCTGTGGTTTACTCGCCGCCGTTGCAATGATTTTATGCAGACGTGTTCTGGCTTCATCCCAGCTAATGGGCTGTAACTTGCCATTGATGCGCGCCTGGGGCTGATCCAGTCGATCCGGGTGGTAATGCAGTTGCAGGCCTGCCTGTCCCATAGGGCAGAGGCGGCCGTGATTAACGGGGGACGATGGGTTGCCTTCCAGTTTTCGCACTCGACCCTCGCGCACCCGTGCATGAAGGCCGCATCCAGCAGGACACTGGCGGCAGGTGGTGGCGTACCAGACCTCTTCGCCGGGGACCATAAAATCCTCCGGGTCGATATAGGACATGACTGTCTCTTTACCTTCTTCCAGCGATGCATTGCCACAGCCCTGCAGGGTCAGGAACAGACCACTGCCACTGACGCCCATCAGCTTAAGAAAAGTTCGGCGATCGATTGGATCAAAACTCATGCCACTGTCCCATTAAAAAATTATTTATGACATTCCCAGCAATCGCCGGGGGCTTTACGTAATGTGTTCGCATGCTCGGCATTGTCCGGCATGGGTGCGGTGAGTCCTTTATCAGTAGCCTCAATTAGCCAGTCTTCGGCTGGCTGAGGAATATCTGCTGGATTTTCCTGGAACTGTTCATGGCATTTCAGGCACCAGCCCATGGTCAGTGGTCGACGTTTTTCCGCAACGGTCATGGTTTTGATATCGCCGTGACAGTAACCGCAGACCTGTTGTACCGGTTGACCCATTTTGAAAACAAACCGCTGAATATGACGCTCATGGGTGAAATAAACAAAGTCTGGCAGGTCGTGAACCTTCTTCCAGGGTATGGGCTTACCTTCTTTCCAGTACTGCGTCAGCTGCTGAATACGTTCCTTGTCGGTGGCAATATAATTATGGCAACCCATGCATTTGGCCAGGGTCGGAATACCCGCTACCGGGCTGCGACGTGCATAGCTGTGGCAATACAGGCAATTGATAGCATTGCCATCATTATCTGTACTGGCGGTATGAATATTATGTGGAAATTCAATCGGTTGAACCGGGGCTTCAGCCTCGGCCTGTTGTGGAAGGCAGATAAAAAATAGCAGTAGTAATCCTGAAATGAGAGTCCGCAATAACCAGACTGGCAGGGTAAATCTTGTCTGTAAGTGATTGTCAGTTAGTCCAGAGTACTGCATATTTAGCACAATTTTATCCTTTACGGTTTTAACCGCTGGATGTGGGGGGTTAAACAGTTGGGTTTAGGTATAACAATTAGTTATGCATGCATAAATGTAGACTATATTCAGAATAAGTCAAGCTAGATTTAGAAAAAAAGTGTAAAAAAATGAGATTTTCTGAAGAGATAGCTGGAGATGAAGGAATAAATTAGCAGGGTCAATGCCGGCAGGTAAACGGCTATCTATTATTGCTCAAATTTATTTACCCAAAGATCTGAGAGGTGAATTCAGCGTGTGCATGAATTAGCATTTACATGCTTAGCCTGTCGCTTATGGAATCAGGTGATGGTCGATAAAAAAATAGCCCGAAAGGCGAGTTTAAGTGGCAGCCCGTGATTAGTTTCTAAAATGAAATTTGTTTTTCATCATCAGCTTTCAGGTCAAGTAAGGTGATGATTTCATCTTTTTCAGATTGCAAAGAATGCAGGTGGTATTTACCAGGAACAATATTGGTAATTTGAAAATGCCCCGGTTTCCATAACACAGAATAATAAGGGCTGGTTACAACCGCCAGAGTAGCATTCATCCAGGGGTGGAGATCGCAGGCCACATCAAAGAAACCTGTTCTCGGCATTACTTTTTTCACGGTTTGATTTACTAATGGTGTTGCTACATTGAACAAAGTTATTCTGCTTTCCGAAATATGCACATTATGGAGTAGAGGGTCATTATTTTTTATTTCTAAAATACTTCCAATCTGAACAACCTGAAAGGCGGGTTCAAATTCGCTGACACGACTGCTTATAGATGGGTGCGCTGTGTCTGCAAGCGGATCTATTTTGTTTTTTGCTACCGGCTCGAGATAAATAATCACCGGTTGTTTATCAAAAGATTTTACATTGCCGCTAAGTGTAGCGAAATTGTCAGCATTGGAGATTGTTGAAAATAAAATTAAAAGCGGAGTAAGCAATAAAAAAAACTGATTGAATATCTGACGGATAGATGGATATAAATAAGGTTCTAAAAAAAGCTGATTTATTTTTATCATGGCATCGTATCATCTTGACTGATAGTAAATTATAGCCCTAATAACTAATATGTCTACTCAAAAAAAATTCAGGGATGGTGTTGTTTGATGTTGTCAGGCATCGATCTATCTCTATAAAAAGTTTTTATGGAGTGTCATTTTGATATGAGGAACACCCGTGCTCGCTGAGTTATAAATCTGGCCCACTAGTTGAAAACCTGATTTTTTATATAAACCGGTTACTGATGTTCGAGCATTTAACGTAATATTCTGGGCACCCCTGTTTTTTGCTATCTGTATAATCGCCTGCAATAGCTTTTCTGCATAACCCTTATTTTGATGGCTGGGAGCTACAAGCATTTGTGAAATTTGAAATTCTTTATTCTTTAGCTCCGAAAGCCGACCATAGGCAATAAGTACATTCTTCTGTGAGACAGCAATATGCGTGCCTGTATTTTCAAGGTCATCATTGATGATTGTTCTGGGTAAATTGTGATCTTTGAAGAACAGTAAATATCTCAGCTCCAGAGCCTTTTTATAAAGCGCATCACCTTTTTGAATTTCCGTAATCTTCATTTTCCATATTATACATCGTACTTTATCCCATACCTTATCTTTTCTTATCAGTCTTATCAGTCTTATCAGGACAGTCTTATCAAGGGTCTTATCAGGACACCCAGCATATTCGCGTGTTATCCGGACAGA
>QIDK01000047.1 GCA_003228405.1 Gammaproteobacteria bacterium
GTGTTTTTGTTTTTATCTGTGTTTATCTGCGTTCATCTGTGGCAAAAATGTTTTTAATTCGTATGCCCGCTGCTGGCAGAAAGCTGGCATTCGGTGGTTGAAAGAGAAGTTTGCAGTAGGCAGTTATCAGTTAAAAACATTAAGAACCTAAAAGACCAGGTAATTTATAGCACAAGCTATGGTTTGGCTTTTAACTGCCAACTGCCAACTTCAGTCAATCAGTGATGTCTTAAGCGTTTTCGTTTATTTTATAATCCATAACTTTCTGTATGGCCGTTAATAACTGATTTGTTTCTTTTTCAACATCAAAATTAATATTTTGATTGATTAATGTTTCGATATGGCTGCTCGTTTTCTTTAATTCTGTGGTGCCGCAGCAACGGCTAGCACCATGTAGTTTATGTACATGCTCGCACAACTCTGTCATATTATTTTTTTTCATTGCCACTGTGATTGCGTCTTTATAATTACTCAGATCTTCTCTGAGCATGCTGAATAGCTCGTAAGCCAGCTCCTCATTATCGCCGGTAAATTCTTTCGCAAGTTTAATAGAGAAGACTGTATCACTGTCAGCGTCCTGAGATAAGCCGAGGTCGCTTACATCGCAGATGGCGGGTATGTTAATAGACTCCTTGAATACCCACTGGTTAACGACTTTTTGTAAGATGGCATCACTAACAGGTTTAATTAAAATCCCATTCATGCCAGATTGCATGACTTTATCCTTTTCCTGTGGCATTGCATTTGCTGTGAGTGCGATAATTACGGGCTGTCTTCCAGGTGTTATTTCGCGGATTATTTTTGTGGTTTCATAGCCATCAAGACCAGGCATGTGTAAATCCATAAAAATTATGTCATATGAATTCATGCTTGCGTGGTCAATGGCCAGTGTGCCTGAGCGTGCAGTTGTTACACGTGCTTTATGTTTATGTAAAATAATTTCTGCCAGGCGTAAATTTATATCGTTATCATCTACCACCAAAATACTAATACTAGACCAGTCAATGGAAGCTGATATTATGTCGTTTAGAACATCAATGCTTTCTTCCTGTGTGTTTTTGTTGATGGTGTTTATCAGTTTCTGCTTGGTTATTTCAATTTTTTCAGAAGTGAAGACTGCGCTATCAAAAATATGTTGCTGTAAGTTTCTTAATTCAGAATGAGAACGTGTACTGGCGATCAGCATTGATGGTTTAGAAAAACTCAGCTTGTTTATATTTTCTATCTCGCTGTCACTTATAATTTCTTTTCTGCTGAGAAAATAAATCACTATGTCATTAGCGTTTTCTATTTCAGAAAGGTTATTCAGGTTTTCGGGAGAGTAGCCATTGAAATGGCAGCGCCAGCTTTCAAATAATGTTTTATATGCCTGTTTGGCAATGAAGTGATTACTAATAAAAGCAATATTTTTGTTGTTTAATTCTGATTTTTTTAATTCTACAGAAACAGGCGTTACTGGAACGCTAAACCAGAAGGTGGTACCTTCACCTTTGGTGCTATCAAAGCCTATTTCGCCATGCATTAACATGGTGAGTTTACGCGAAATAACCAGGCCAAGACCGGTGCCGCCAAACCGGCGAGTAATGCTTGTATCTGCCTGTGTAAAAGCTCTGAATAATTTTTTCTTATCAGCCTTGCTCATGCCGATGCCGGTGTCAGATACAGTGAATTTAACACTGAATTCAGTATTGTCGATTTCACCCGAAGCTACTTGCAGATAGACATAGCCTTCATTAGTGAATTTAATGGCATTGCCAATTAAATTGGTGAGTATCTGGTGAATTCTGAAAGGGTCTGAATGAATGATAGTAGGTGTGTTTTTTTCAATTCGATACAACAGTTCGATATTTTTTTTCAGGGCGCTAGTGCTTAATAAATTTATAATGTCTTCAATAATATCAACAAGGTTAAATTCACTGGTTGTTATTTCTGTTTTACCGGATTCGATTTTAGATAAATCAAGAACATCGTTAATTATTTCTAATAAATGTTTTGCGGATTTACGGATTGTGCCAGAGTAATCTTGTTGCTGGGTAGTCAGTTGTGTGCCTTGTAGTAACTCAGTAAAACCGATAATACCGCTTAAAGGTGTTCTTATCTCGTGGCTCATGTTGGCCAGAAATTCTGATTTTGCATTGTTAGCATAAATGGCTTTAGAACGCGTAATGTCTAGCTCAGCATTTCTTATTTCCAGTTCTTCCATGGTTTGCTGAAGTTCATCAGTGTAAATATTTAGTTGGATCTCAAGATCAGTTCGTGAGTCTTTTAATTCATCTTTCATGTGGTTGATACAGGATTCAAGAACGCCCAGTTCCCCCGTAGAGCTGAGATCAATATGTGTATCAAGGTCACCAGCTGTGATGCTTCTAACGCTGTTTGTTAGCGATTTAATGGGCGAAATAATTGTTTTGCTAAATTTCAGTACAAACAAAGATAAGATGGTCAAAATGGCTAAAGTGATTATGCCTCCTCTTATAGTGTGTTTTATTTTATCTGTCGTTACCTGTTCAGTGTTTAATTTGATCTCGATATTGGCGATGACTTCTCTGAACGATGTATCATTCGGCAAGGTGTAATCATGATAGACAGGTGCGCTGAAATCTATTAAGCGTTCGTCTTCAAATAGCATGTGAAAAAAAGAGTGATTTTTATGATCATGATTTTTTGGATTATTGATCGTGATGATGTCGTCATTAATCGTGTTGCTGATTCTGATGTAGTCAACATTTTCCTCTGATATGATGCTGTGTAAAACAGGTTTAAGCGTTTGCATGTCATTATTGATTATCGCATTTTCAATAACAGGCTTAATCTGCTTAATAATAAAGCTGCCATATTTGGTTTGTGATTGGGTGATAAAGGAGAGCTGGTCATATGTGAAAAACACAGATAACGTTATGCCCACTATTAACGCGGGCAGGGTGGCAAGTATGATTATTTGTTTAGTGAGGCCTAATGACTGCATGACTGTTTACAATTTGTATGTGTAATCCTTTTTTGTCGATTTTTTCTTTTATAACCATAATGGCTAATAAGCAATAGTTTCTTCTGATCAAGCGTGTAAAATGCTTTATGATTTGAAATCATCGGGTTAAAACCATTCATTTATAAGTCTAACAGCACAATCTTCGGGCGTCATTGGATTGATTATAGGATAGCCTAAATAAAACAATATTTTATATGATAAATTACAATACATTAGCTGATACTATCGGCAATACGCCGTTGATTCGTCTGCAGCGCCTGCTGCCAGATAGCTCAAATATCATTTTACTAAAGCTGGAAGGCAATAACCCGGCCGGTTCAGTGAAAGATCGTCCTGCATTAAATATGATTACCCAGGCGCAAAAACGCGGTGACATCAAACCGGGTGATACTTTAATAGAAGCCACCAGTGGTAATACAGGTATCGCACTTGCGATGGCGGCTGCGGTGATGGGTTATCGTATGATATTAATCATGCCGGATAATATGAGTGAAGAGCGCCGGGCAGCAATGAAAGCGTATGGTGCACAACTGATTTCTGTGTCACAACAACAAAGTATGGAAGGCGCGCGTGATCTAGCCTTAAAAATGCAGGCTGAAGGTGAAGGCACTGTGCTGGATCAGTTTAATAACCCGGATAACCCGGAGGCGCATTATCTGACCACGGGGCCAGAAATCTGGCAGCAGACAAACGGTCAGATTACGCATTTTGTCAGCGCCATGGGCACCACTGGCACCATCATGGGCGTATCGCGTTATTTAAAAGAAAAAAATCCCGAGATACAGATTGTTGGTGTGCAGCCGGAAGAAGGTTCACGAATCCCCGGTATCCGCCGCTGGCCTGAAGAATACATCCCCGGTATTTTTGATGCAGCCGGTGTTGACCTCACGCTGGATGTGAATCAGCAAGAGTCTGAAGAAACTACCAGATTGCTGGCCTCAAAAGAAGGCCTGTTTTGTGGAGTATCATCTGGTGGGGCATGTGCGGCGGCTTTAAAACTCAGCCAGCAGGTTGAGAATGCGGTTATCGTGTCGATAGTTTGCGACCGCGGTGACCGTTATCTGTCTACCGGTATTTTTCCTGGGTAAACATAAAGTCAAAAAATACTTATCCACAGATGAACGCAGATGAACACAGATTTTTTTGGTTTTCACGCTTAAGCGTGAAAACCATTAATAGCAATTTTGTTTTCATCTGTGTTTATCTGCGTTCATCTGTGGATAATTGCTTTTCTGTTTAAAAAAATCACAGTGTAATATTAAAAACATGTCTACTAAAAGAGGAAGGCGACGTAAAAAACGTTTGCCTGAGGAGCTTGTTGAAGTTGAAATTACTGCCATGTCCAG
>QIDK01000094.1 GCA_003228405.1 Gammaproteobacteria bacterium
TATGAAAGGCATCTTTATAACCGGCACCGATACTAATGTTGGCAAGACATATATCGCCAGCAAAATTGCTGCCGAATTAAATTCTCGTAATATTAATGTTGTCCCAAGAAAACCAGTTGAATCGGGTTGTCAGTTAGTTAAAGGCCAGCTCATTCCGAATGATGCGGTTAATTTACAGCAGGCTGCACATTCTGCTGAACCCATCAGAAAAATCTGTCCTTATCGTTTTAGAGAAGCTATTTCACCGGCCCAGGCCGCACGACTAAATAATCAGAGCATATCACTCCAGCAGTTATCAGAGGCATGCACAGATAATATTAATAAAGATGCGTTTCTACTGGTTGAAGGTGCCGGGGGTATTTATTCTCCCATTTGTGACGAAGGTCTCAATGCAGATTTAGCTAAAAAACTTGAGTTACCTGTTTTACTGATTGCCGAAAATAGAACCGGCTGTATTAATCAGGTGTTGCTTAGTCTGCAGGCCATACAACACAATAAACTTAATATTAAAGCGATTGTACTAAACCACATGGTCCATTGCACGGGTCTCAGCTGCCATTACAACGAGCTGTCACGGTACACACAGATACCCATATTTGAATTTGATACAAATCAAACAAGCATTAAAAAACTGACCGATTTCATTATAGATTAAATTTGTAGGATTAAACCTACAGCAAAATGGGAATTTCCTACTGGAACTTTCTCTAAAGATGTACTAGTGTTTGCCACTCAAGTGAATAAATACATAAAAAGATTGTGAGGTAATTAGTATGAGATTTTTAAAACAGAGTCTGTTAACAGGTTTATTTTTACTGCTTGGTGCCTGTGGTGGTGGTGGTAGTAGCCCTCAAAGTACCGCAGATAAAATTAATTCCGCAAGTCCGGCGACTATAACAACCTCAAATGCTCAGAAACTCTCTATAGCTGCAACTGAAAGTGCTCGTCAGGCCGTCCTTAGTCAAAATGTCAATTTTTTGGGTCAGAAAACATCTCCCTCACAGTTTGATCCAGAAGCATTTTCTGAAAAACTCGTAGCACAGGTTAGCCAGGCTTCTGATTTTGGCATTGCCTGTGATTCTGGTAGTTATACTACTAGCGGGTTTTCAGCAAACTCTGAAAATGGTTCTATCACCTTTAATAATTGCGCACTGGTCGGAGCGGGTGATTTAGCACCGGGCTCTGTTGTAAATGGCACAATTTCTATTTCTTCTGCTGATACCAGCTTTTCATTGGAGTTTATTAATTTTTCTGTTACCTATAATGGTACAACTGAATCAATAAACTTCTCCATGAGCTGTGAAAATTTAAATAACACAATTAACTGCACTACAACTTCGAGTATTACTGGAATTGATGGTCGCACTTACTTAATTGGCGAAATAACCGTTACTTCCAATCTGGACTCTACTTATAATGTGACTGCTGTAGTTGTAGACCCAGAATTCGGCAGAATAAACATTAACGCTACATCTGTTATCTTTGACTGTGCAGCTCCCTATGCCGGCCGTCCAGGCAATGGCAGCATTACTTTCTCTTCCAATGGCAACACGGCATCCATTGTGTTTGATAGCTGTAGCTCATATATCGTTACTCTTGATAATGTATCAACCTCTTACACCTGGTAAGAAATCTTATCTACAAAAATAAAAAAGCCAGCTCATTGAGCTGGTTTTTTCTTTGCTAATAAAATTTAAACTAACGAATTTCTAATAACTCAACTTCAAATACTAAGGTAGCATCAGCTGGAATAACATCACCCGCGCCATTTTCACCATAACCCATTTCAGGCGGAATCGTTAACTTACGCTTGCCACCTGTTTTCATTCCCTTTACACCTTCATCCCAGCCTTTAATTACCTGGCCAACACCTAAAGTAAAACTGAATGGTTCATTTCGATCCAGGCTTGAATCAAATTTAGTGCCATCGGTTAACCAGCCTGTGTAGTGTACGACTACAATTTCCGCAGCATCACTGGCACCGGCTTCTGCACCATCACCCACATTTAATTCTTCAATTTGTAATTCAGACATAGTGTCTCCTGTTTTGTATTTAATAATATTTTATTTTTACGCTTCTATCATCTTGATGAGAAGGGTTGATTCAAGTCGTAAGTCATAAGTCGTAAGTCAAAAGCAAACAGGCGCAGCCTGACCGCTGTGACTTATGACTTACGACTTTCCAGATCCTGTTTTGCAAAGTATTCATTTTTCATTTTCTTAACCAGGGCTGTTAGTAAAACCAGTGCAATTAAATTGGGTATTGCCATTAAAATATTTGTTATATCGGCAATATTCCAGACCAGTTGCAATGGCACTATAGCTCCCACAACAATTAGCAGAGTATAAATTATCCGATAGGGTAATACTGCTTTTTCACCCCACATAAATTTTACACTGCGATCACCATAATATGACCAGGCAATAATAGTGGAGAAGGCAAATAGTGCCAGTCCGCCTCCGACAATAATTCCACCCACATCTCCAATCGACTGGCTAAACGCATAGGCGGTTAACGATGCACCTGTCACACTCTGCGGAGCTGTTATATGGGCTCCAGTCACTACAATTGCAAGGCCTGTCATACTGCATATAACTAAGGTATCGATAAATGGCTCCATCATCGCCACTAAGCCTTCGCGAACCGGCTCATTGGTGGTTGCTGCAGCGTGAGCCATTGGCGATGAACCCAGCCCAGCCTCATTGGAAAACAGACCTCTGGCAACGCCCCAGCGAATGGCCTCGCCCACAGCCGCTCCGCCCACTGCCCATGGGTTCAGAGCATGGTTTAATATAGTGGCTATAGCAGCGGGTATCTGCTGATATTCATTTATTAGTACCACCATCGCCACCGAGATATACACAACTGCCATAAAGGGCACAATGATACTGGCAACTTTAGCAATACGCTTAACCCCGCCCAGAATGACGAGGCCGACCAGTATCGCCATAATCACCCCCACCAGCCAGCTATGGTTTTTAATTTGTGGCTCAATAAATACCAGGCCATCAACTACGGAATTGACCTGCACCAGATTACCAATACCAAAAGAGGCAATGGCGGCAAACAACGCAAATAGCATCGCTGTGCGCTTCATCTTTAAGCCGTGAAGTAGTGTATACATAGGGCCGCCGGCCACACCATGCTGATCAATTTCCCTGAATTTTAAGGCCAGCGTACTTTCTGTAAATTTTGTCGCCATGCCCAGAAAGGCAGTCACCCACATCCAGAATAAGGCGCCCGGGCCACCCAGTGAAATAGCGGTAGCTACACCGGCAATATTGCCGGTGCCTATTGTTGCGGAGAGGGCAGTGGATAGCGCCTGAAAATGGCTGACATCTCCCCTGTCTTCTTTGCGGGCATATTTCCCCTGAATAACCTGTATTGAGTGCCTGAAGCCTCTTAGCTGCACAAACCCCAGACGAATTGTAAGATACAGGCCAACACCTAGTAAAATGGTTAATGTGATCCAGCTACCCCACAACAGGCCTGATAAATAAGCGCTTAACTCAGTTAGCTTTTCCAATAGTATTATCCCGGTTAATCAGTCATGCACATTAATACGACTCACAATAAAATACAAATCGAGTTAAAATACATTTTTTTAACTTTATGTAAGTATTATGATCGAAAAAATATTTGAGGGTTTTCTCTGGAAAAGCAGGCTGGTTGTTCTGGCCGCAGTTATTATTAGCCTGATCTCCAGCCTCGCCATGTTTTATATGGCAAGCGTCGACTCAGTTTATATGATTGCACATTTAACGGGCTATTATTCACTGGACGATGCTGCAAGACTAGCATTGCGCAGCACAACGATTACCCATGTGGTTGAGTTGATTGATGGTTATTTACTTGCCATTGTATTGCTTATTTTTGGGCTTGGTCTTTATGAATTATTTATCAGCAAAATTGACCAGGCAGAAAATGCCGAAAATGCTTCTCAGGTTTTACTCATAAACAGCCTGGATGACCTTAAAGCTCGGCTCTCAAAAGTTATTGTAATGATTTTAATCGTTAAATATTTTGAGCATGCATTAGAAATGGAATTTAACACCCCGCTTGACCTGCTTGCATTTTCTGGTGGCATTGCGTTTATCGGCCTTGCACTGTATTTAACCCATGCTGCTGATGGAATACATAAATGACTGCAATTAGGCACGTAGAAGTATAAGACCTTTATGGCATATAACCATCGGGGGCAGACCCTGAGCTATCCCCATAAAATAACCATTAACGTCAAAAAGATAAAGGCATTTTTAGCGCAAATAAACGCGAATGTACGCTATTTTTGTAGGCGGTAGCTTTAGCTGACGAAATATTTGTGCA
>QIDK01000003.1 GCA_003228405.1 Gammaproteobacteria bacterium
TGCTGCCATCGGTGTCTTTAAGCAGCGGGAAGGGGTTGGCCCAGTAGCTGCTTTCTTTGGCGCCACGATGGGTCTGAGTAGAGCCTGCCGCAACCCGTTCACCCAGGCGGAAATGTTGCAATGCCTCGTCTATATCCATATCGGCTTTTACTGTGCTTTCGCCGGGTTCGGTTAAGGTGAAGTTGTTCATGTACAGCAGCATATCCAGCGGGTCTTCACGGTAAAGTTCATCCACATCGGTGACCGGTACAATCTGTCGTGCATTAGAGCCGGTGTCTTTGTTATAACCGACTTCGCGGCCCGCCATCTGCATTTTAGCCTGTTCACTGAAGCCATCTAAGCAGGCAAAAGCACCGGTTTCTGTGCCGCAGAAAACAGGTCGGGTGATGCCATCATCGGCGGATTTGACCGGGCTGATTTTTCCCATGTCATCAGCCTTGATCAGCATTTCTGCAATATAAGGCTGATTGTCGTCGTCGAATCGCACCATATAGCGAGTGCAGCCGCAATGCAGGGGAATGTCACCATTTTGTATGGCCAGCACATTATGTAATGTCAGTATGGGTTTTTTGGCGTAACCAAAGTATTTCAACTCATCAATATTTGGCACCAGGCCAATCAGCAGCTTGCTGTCTTCATCGTAAAAATAACCCAGGTCTTTCTCTGTTGCGCTGGGGTCGCCAAAAAAGAATACGCCATCCGGTTTACGGTGGCTGGTAATGTCTTCGATTTTTGCGAAGGGGAATAGATTAAGCAGCCCCGGTTCCATTTCAATGCAGCCCCGAGACTTATGAATAAAGGCAATAATCATTGATGTGCCAACCTGCAAAGGCACAGACACCCAGTCTTCTACATTGAAATTGCCCAGTTGCAGCGGGTTGTGTTTAAGTTCATAAAAGGGTTTGGCGCGCTTGTTAGATGGGGTTGAGTAGTCCACCCCTGTCTTCATATCTGCGGCTATGGTTAAGGGCACCTGGCCCAGCAGGCAGTAATCAGCCGGGTAATTAAAATAGTGACCGGAGATTTCACCGGCAGTGATATTAGGTGAGGCATCCAGGCCGTGTGTGCGGCGAACGCCCTGATCCAGATTCACTCTGCCCAGTAGCTGACGGCGGGTTTCCAGAATCAGGTCGGCGAGACTCTGTGCCTTATCTGAAACTTTATTTTTAACAGTTTGTGGGGTCTCTTTGCCGGTAGATACAACATCATTCTGCAGGCGCACCAGACGGGTGTAACCTGAGCCACGGTAGTGATGGAAAGCGCCGTCCATAAAACGCATTAACTCACGGGCTTTTTCCTGTTTATCCGCAACTTCGAATTCACTGGTCTCAAGAATCTTGATTAAATCACGGGTGCTGACCTGTTTGATAAAATCAATTTTGTGGAAAGCTTCCTGTTGCTGCCTGTTCGGGCGATTCTCCAGATCGTGGATAAATTCCTTTTTGTATATTTTAAGAAAACGGGAGAAAGCCATGCTGCGCAATAATTGACCAGGTGTATTACAACCGTCGCGAATTTCAAGAATCTGTTCCATTCTGCTACCAGTGGATTAATAAGGAAGGTCGACATCATAAACCCAAAAACAGAGTGATACCAATTAAGCGGCTTGAATAGACTATTAAAATTACTAGTGTGCGGTTGTTTGCACTGATAAAGGCAGCCTGGTTGGGACGATATTGGGTTATTTTCTCCTAATATTTAATGTGGATATTTAAAGTTAAAAGAAAACGCAAACGCAAATGAACGCAAACAACGCAAATAAAAGCAAAAGCATTCTAGAGTATGTAGTGCGCCGAAGGCGCATAAACAAAAAAATTGCGTTCATTTGCGTTTTCTTTTTCTTTTGTCCTTAAATTTGAAGGTATATTTTTTAGGAGGCATCAAGGTGCTGTTTATTTAGGTATGCTGGTTACTTTTTTCCACCAGCCTGATGTTTTGAATACGGCCCTGCGAATAGATCGATATTTTATTCTGAATTAACAGTAAGTCACATGTGTTTGCAGATATATTTGGACTAAGGACTATGTCGTGGGTGCCATTTTCATCATCGTATTGCAGCACTATGCGGTTATTTTTTCTTATTGCAGGCACAGGTATAAGCCATTTCTCTAGAAGTTCTCTGGTTTTAATATGCGCAGCAAGATCCAGTGCATACTTTGAAATATTATCTATTTCATTGTCCAGTTTCAGGCTGGACAATGAAATATTGTTTATTAGCACAGTGTTCATAAGTTTTAAATTTCTGAGGTGTAGAGTGTCATTGCTAAATGGCTTAACTGACCATGCTGTATTGATAGCAAGGGATGCTATTTAAAGTTTCAAAGCTGGTTTCGCATACTGTTAGTCTGTCCAGTCCTACCATTTCCATTACCTTGCCTTTTGAATCTTTAATAAGCTTGTTGGTGCTTAAATAGTGAGCCATAGCAACCCGTGTGGCCAGGTAAAGAATTTCTCCCAATGGCGACAGTTTTGCATTTTCTCCCAGAGTTGCCTGCTCTTTTATGGCTACGCGGGTTTCTTTTGGCAGCTTCCAGTGCAGAGTGATTTGATATGACATAAGCGCAACCAGTTGTTGTAATCTCTTCACAAATGGGCGGCTGTAAGCACCGCCTAACTCAAAGTCGACCTTGCGCATGACTCGCAGCGCAGTAACTGTGCCAATATAGTTCGCAAAGCCGGTTATAAAGGCATTGGTCTCATCTATATCAAAGCCATCGCTGGCTAAAGTTTTACAGGCAATGGCGGTTTTAAAAGCGGTTTCTATTGCTTTAGTTCGCGACTGTTTGCCAAATTGATCTTTATCAAATTCCATTACATAAGTGATGGCAGTGATTAATACAACCTGTTTTAATTCATTCTTACCTAATGGTAATAGCAGTTGTTCAATGCTGCTGGCTTTAGCTAGCAGACCGAATGCCGGGCTGTTTGCTACAGATAAAAATCGTTGCTGAAATTTTTCATTTTCACATAATGTGATGCTGAATTCTGACCAGGGGTAGGCATCGTTTTTAAGTACAGATAAAAGTTTGGGTGCAATTTCAGGAATTTGAGGAACATCCTTAATCACAGTGTTATTCATAATTGCAAATTCCATTTTGCTTAATACATCATATTCTGGCTTGCTGATTTTTGAGTCAGTAATTCCGGTTGCCCCAAATGCATAGGCGATCCAGGCATCATCAACAGTGCCTTCAAAATCGGGTTTTGCTTCAGGCAGTAAATCCATAGCAAGATCCAGTGTGTGTGAGAGGGTTGATTTAGTGATCTTCAGGCCTTCATTTCCCAGCTCTACGCCTGTGCTGTATAAATTAACGATTTCTTTGTTAAAGGCAGGCAGGATCTTATCGGTTAACTGGGAGTATTTGCTCTGTACCAGATCTCTGGTATGGAGAATGACACTAGAGGACATCTGTTTGTATAAGGCGGTTGATTCAGCTGACATGATATTTCTCTCAAAAGTTGATGGATAAATAGTAGATCTTTCAGCCACAAAAAAAAATCGGGCAAATGGCCTAATCCTTCTGGTTAATTACGCATAGATAAAAAATATATATTATTCAGTTACTTAGATGATATTTATAATAAATTAAGCTAAAGTTGACGCAGTCCCTGCTGGACTGGGCTTCCCAGGGGGCCATAAATAACTGATTTATCAGCAAATTTGGCAATATAGGGCTATATTCAAAGGGGCGTTTTTGAAGAGTGGTATGAACGTTCCTTAAAGCGAGTGCCCAATATGGGTGGCTCACCCTGAGCTAAATTTACCTATAAAATATGATGTTAATGAATCGTTGTTTCTTTTGTTTAATGTTGCTGGTTTCCTTAAGTGCATCAGCCCTTAGCCTGCAGAGTGAAATGAACGCGCTTAAGTCATCTGACCAGGACAGTCAGAGGTTTCAGGTAAACAGATTTGTTATTAAAGGCTTTAAGGCTTATCCCGAAAAAAACATCACCCTGGAGAATCTGAATAATATATTTCATCAGATCCTGCAATATAACCAGCATAAATTAACCCTGAACGATATATATACACTAACCGATTATTTAACAACGGCCTATTCTGAAGCCGGCCTGTCTTTTAATCAGGTTATTATTCCGCCCCAGGAAATAGTCAACCAAACGGTTAGGCTGGAAGTTATCGAAGGCGTGCTGGGAGATATATCAACGGTGCCCCATGCTTCGGTTGATCAACAGTTTTTGGCAGGGGCATATCAGCCTTACTATAAAAAAACAATTGATAAACAAAATATAGAAGAGGCCACACTGTTATTAAATGAAACCCC
>QIDK01000155.1 GCA_003228405.1 Gammaproteobacteria bacterium
GGTGCCCATTATTTCAGTATTATCAGGGCCATCAAAAGCAATTACCTGATTTTCCAGCGGTGGCATATCATCAGGAAAATCTTCAACCGGTATAGTGTGTACATTATTTTCATCGGGCAGCCCAAATGCCATATCCGGTGATAAAGTGACGGACACGGTTTCACCCGCTTTTTTGCCTATCATGGCATCTTCCATGCCGTAGGTTAAACTACCATTGCCTATTTCAAATTCAATTGGCTCATCATCGAAATTGGATTCGATTTCGGTGCCATCCTCAAGTTCCATTTTAAAAAAGAGCAATAAGCGGCTACTGTGATTTACTGTTTTCATGCGGGTTCTTCAGAGTGTCAATAATTAATAAAACCGCGCCTACGGTGATGGCTGAGTCGGCTATATTGAATGCGGGCCAGTGGTGTTGTTGATAATAAACATCGAGAAAATCTATGACATAGCCATATACTGCACGATCAATAAGGTTGCCAATGGCGCCCCCCAGAATAAGCGCCAGGGCAGTATATTGCAGTACCTGTTGTGGTTTTAATTTATTTAACCAGAAAAACAGAAAAATACTGACGACACTGGTTAAAACAAGAAAAAACCAGCGTTGCCAGCCACCGGCGCTGGCCAGAAAACTAAAGGCAGCTCCCTTGTTATACATCAGTGTGAAGTTAAACATGGGAATGAGTTCAAGTGGTTGATGATGCTGCAGCAGTTGATCTGCCAGTATTTTAGTCAGCTGATCAAGGCCAATAACTAAAATAGTAATCCACAGCCACTGCTTAAGTTTTAAGTGACTGGTATCAGGCATAGTGTCTTGTTTCGCCATCGCCTTCAACATTATCAATGCAGCGGCCACATAATTCAGGGTGGTTGGCATGGCTGCCCACATCTTCGCGCAGATGCCAGCAGCGGGTGCATTTTTGATGTGAAGATTTATCGACGCTAATGCTGATGGTCTCACCACTCTCCAGCTCAGAGCTTTCAGCAGATGCAGGTGCTTCACTAATGGGGTGCACAGAGGCATAGGACGTGATTAAAACAAAGCGTAGCTCATCTTCAAGTGCAGAAAGAGAGTTAAAAAGTTTATCACTGCAATAAAGTTTAACCTCGGCATCTAGTGACGAACCTATTTTTCCATCAACTCGAATTTGTTCCAGCTGTTTGCTAACATGAGTTCTGGTTTCCTGAATAGCCGACCAGAAATCAAAATTCATCGTATCAGCTGTGTTCAGTTCAAATAAACCCTCATACCAGGTTCCAAGTAAAACAGAATCTCCGTGTTTGCCCGGAATCTGTTCCCATACTTCCTCAGCGGTGAAACTTAAGATGGGTGCCATCCAGCGGGTCATGGCTTCGATAATGTGGTAGATCGCTGTTTGTGCCGAACGGCGAGCCACACTGTTTGCATGCGTGGTGTACTGACGATCTTTAATGACATCCAGATAAAAACTGCCCATATCAACCGTGCAGAAGTGCTGTAGCTTTTGATAAATAACATGGAAGCTGTATTCATTATAGGCCTGGATGATTTCATTTTGAAGTTGCAGGCTTTGCGCAACCGCCCACCGGTCTAATGCCAGCAACTCCTGTTGCGGCAGAATATCCGTTGCAGGGTTAAAGCCATGTAAGTTAGCCAATAAAAATCGTGAGGTATTACGGATACGTCGGTAAGAATCTGCGGTACGTTTAAGAATTTCATCAGAAACATGCATTTCAGCACTGTAATCCATTGATGCTACCCATAAGCGTAAAATGTCCGCGCCCAGGCTGCTAAATATTTTCTGTGGCTGAATAACATTGCCTAATGATTTAGACATTTTTTTGCCATCTGCATCTACCGTAAAGCCGTGGGTCAGTACTGTTTTATAGGGTGCTGTATTGCGCACAGCAACAGACGTTAATAGTGAAGACTGAAACCAGCCTCGATGCTGGTCAGAGCCTTCCAGATATAAATCTGCAGGTACATTTAATTCATCACGTTGTTCTAAAACACTGGCGTGGCTTACCCCTGAGTCAAACCATACATCAAGGGTGTCAGTAACCTTGTCATAACTGGCAGCATCATCACCTAAAATATCTTCCGCGGTTTTAGAGAACCAGGCATCTATGCCCTCTTTCTCAATTTCTGCAGCAATGGTTTTAATAAGTCCCTGAGTGTTCGGGTGAAGTTCACCGGTTTCTTTATGCACAAATAAGGTAATGGGCACGCCCCAGGTTCGCTGGCGTGAAATACACCAGTCGGGACGGCTTTCTACCATGCCTTCAATTCGCGCCTTACCCCAGTCCGGCATCCATTGAGTTTTATCAATCGAAGCCAGAGCCTGATCGCGCAGACCATTTTGATCCATACTAATAAACCACTGTGGTGTGGCACGGAAAATAATGGGAGATTTATGTCGCCAGCAGTGGGGGTAGCTGTGTTTAATTTTTTTAAATTTAAGCAGCACACGGTTTTCTCTGAGCACATTAATAATAACGTCATTAACCTTGTTTACATGCTGGCCAGCAAATAATTCTGTATCCGGTAAAAATACACCGTTACTGCCCACCGGGTTATAAACCTCAAGTTCGTACTTTGTGCCGACAATATAGTCGTCCTGGCCATGTCCTGGTGCCGTGTGCACTCCACCTGTGCCGGCTTCAGTCGTAACATGTTCACCTAAAATCACAGGTACCTGTCTATTATAAAATGGATGCTGTAATAACTGGTGTTCCAGAGCACTGCCAGTGCATCGCCCAATAACGCTGAATTTTTCAGCTTCATATCGGTCAAGTGCCGTTTCATATAAGGCTTCGGCTAATAACAAATTAATACTGCCAATGTGTGTATCCGCTTTTACTAACACATATTCCAGATCCGGGTGCAGTGACACAGCCATATTTGCCGGTAATGTCCAGGGTGTTGTAGTCCAGATAACGGTGGCCACTGGAAGATTATTGTTTTCTGCGTGACAGGCTTTAAAGAAAGCGTCACGATCAATTGCCTTAAAAATCACATCAATCGCAGCAGAGGTTTTGTCTTCATATTCAACTTCAGCTTCAGCCAGTGCAGAACCGCAATCTAAACACCAGTGAACCGGCTTACTGCCTTTATGCAGGTGGCCCTTATCAATTATTTTTCCCAGGGTGCGTACTATATTGGCCTCATATTTGAAGTCCATGGTGAGGTAGGGGTTTTCCCAGTCACCCAGAACGCCAAGTCGAATAAAATCATCACGCTGGCCATTAACCTGGGTTTGTGCATACTCTCGACATTTGTCGCGGAATGTTTTTGCATCGACTTTTTTGCCGGGCTTGCCGATGTTCTTTTCAACATTTAACTCTATTGGCAGACCATGGCAATCCCAACCTGGAATATAGGGCGCATCAAAGCCATCCAGGGTGCGGCTTTTAATAATAATGTCTTTTAAAACCTTGTTTACCGCGTGACCGATATGGATATTTCCATTGGCATATGGAGGGCCATCATGCAAAATAAATTTAGGTCTGCCTTTGCAGGCAGCACGAATTTTCTGATAAAGATTATTTTCCTGCCATTGCTTTAGCATACCCGGTTCACGCTTTGCCAGATTACCACGCATCGGGAAATCAGTTGCGGGCAGGTTTAAGGTGTCTTTATAGTCTTTGTTTTGTTGGCTCACTTGTTTTGTCTTCTTAAATAAGTTTTAGTTCTGGTTAACTGAGTAATCCAGGTTTAAGTAAAAAATTCTTTTGCCTGTTTACTGTCTTTAATAATCTGTAGTTTAAGTTCATCAAATGAATCAAACTTTCTTTCATCGCGTATCTTCTGTTTAAATTCAACACATACCTGCTGGCCATATATTTCTTTATTAAAATCAAACAGGTGTACCTCCAGTTGCAGGTTTTGGCCATCAACTGTGGGGCGCTTGCCAATATTGGCCACGCCATTCGCAGCTAACATTTTTTCACCCGTTAAATGCACGGCATAGACTCCATGTACAGCAGTGGCATGGCGATGCAGTTTTATATTGGCGGTGGGAAAGCCAATCGTTCGTCCGCGTTTATCTCCGTGAGCAATCCGGCCGCATATCTGATAGGCTCGGCCGAGCATTTCTTCAGCTTCTATTAACCGGTTCTCTAAAAGTGCCTGTCGAATACGGGTGCTACTAATGCGTTCATTCTGGTAACAGTAGCTCGGTGTATTGTGTACCTCAAAGCCATATTTTATGCCCGCTTTCTGCAAAGTCTCGAAGTCGCCGCTGCGGTTTTTAGCAAAGCGAAAATCATCGCCTACCAGCAAATATTTTATATTTAATTTTTT
>QIDK01000002.1 GCA_003228405.1 Gammaproteobacteria bacterium
TAAGAAAATCATTATTCTGGCCAAGGGTCGCCTGGTTAACCTGGGCTGTGCCACGGGTCACCCCAGCTTTGTAATGTCTGCATCATTTACTAACCAGGTAATGGCTCAGATCGAGTTTTATACTAATGCTGATGCTTATGAAAATAAGGTCTATATTTTACCTAAGCAACTGGATGAAAAAGTAGCGCGTTTGCACCTTAAGAAAATTGGCGTGCACCTGACTGAGCTTTCTCAGGAGCAGGCTGATTATATTAATGTACCTGTTGAAGGCCCTTACAAAGCCGAGCATTATCGCTACTAAATAAATCCCTCTTAGCAAAAGAGGGCGTAATTACAAAGCAATGCACTGTCCTGTATATTGAACATTGATCGTGCAACGGGGAGATTTGAAAAAACCTCCTCAATCCCCCCTTTTTCCAGGGGGGAGTTTTTAAATCACAAACCCCTACTATGACAGGTTTTAACTATGCAAACCCAAAAAAAACTAGAACAACATTTCAGCTGTGAGTTTTTCCCTCCTAAAACCGAACAGGGTATGGATAAACTTTTTGCTACAGCTGAAACACTTAAAAATGAAATCAATCCAGAATTTTTTTCGGTCACTTTTGGCGCCGGTGGCTCCACCCGCGAAACCACCTATAATGCGGTCACTAAAATAAAACAGAATACCGGCTGTGATGTTGCCCCCCATCTTTCCTGTATTGGCTCAAGCAAACAACAGTTAACCGAAATACTGGATAGTTATAAAGCACAGGGCATAAACCGTATAGTTACACTACGTGGCGACATGCCCTCTGGCACAGTTTCGCAAAGTGATTTCAACCATGCCAATGAGCTTGTGAGCTTTATCCGCGAAAACTACAATGCTCAGTTCCACCTTGAAGTCGCAGCCTACCCCGAGGTTCATCCGCAGGCTGAAACAGCAACAGAAGATTTGCTGAACTTTAAAAAGAAAGTCGAAGCAGGCGCCGACTCTGCTATCACTCAATATTTTTACAATGTGGATAGTTACTTTTATTTTATTGATAGCTGCGAAAAAGCAGGCCTCGATTTACCTATCGTACCGGGCATTATGCCCATTACCAACTACAGTAATCTTGCACGTTTTTCTGATATGTGCGGTGCTGATATCCCGCAATGGTTACGCCGAAAACTAACGGCCTATGGTGATGATACAGATTCTATAAAAGACTTTGGCGCAGATTTTGTTTCAGCTATGTGCCAGAAACTTCTTGCTATGGGTGCGCCCGGCCTGCATTTTTATTCGATGAATCAAACTGAAGCCACATTACGTATCTGGAATAATATCAAACCTTAAAGACGCAACTAGAATTTACAAGCCAGCAGCGATTTCCCATGAAGACCATTCGAATTTATCAGCCTCAACAATTCGAAACAGGCCAGACTATCGTACTGGATAAATCAGCCAGCAATCACTTAATTCGTGTGCTACGTTTAAAAGACAAGCAGACCTTTACCCTGTTCAATGGCAAGGGTGGCGAGTTTCTGGCCTCACTGCAAATTACTGGAAAAAAGGCTACTGTTTATATTCAGTCTTTTACTGAAACAGATAATGAATCACCTTTAAAAATTCATTTACTACAGGGCATTTCTAAAGGCGAAAGAATGGATTTTGTAGTTCAGAAATCCACTGAACTTGGAGTCAGTCAAATCACACCTGTTATATGTCAGCGCACTGTAGTTAATTTAAAAGGCGAACGCCTGCAAAAGAAACGTCAGCACTGGCAGAAAATTGCCATCAGCGCCTGTGAACAAAGTGGCAGAAATTTACTACCTGAAATTTCATCTGTCTGTAAACTTTCCAGCCTGGCGACTAGCAGTACTAATGAGTTAAAACTATTTCTTGACCCGCTGGCTAATATCAATATCAACTCTCTACAGCCAGAAACCACTCAGCTCACGATATTAATCGGGCCTGAAGGCGGTTTAACAGAACCTGAAATGGAACAGGCAAGACAGCTGGGATTTAAGGGAATAAAACTGGGGCCCAGAATTTTACGCACAGAAACTGCGGCGCTTTCATCGATAGCAATGGCGCAGCTGCTTTGGGGTGATATGGGGTAGCACACTGGAGCTGTATAAAATATATCATTACTGTCCCGCTTTGAATCTTTTTAATTTAATAATACCTGGCAACATAAGAAGCTGATAAATTTTGGAGTGAAGATGGACATGAAATTCAAATCCGCCACTTCGTCATACCTGCGCAGGCAGGTACCCAGTGTCTACAGGCTTTTCAAAGCCACTAGATTCCTGCCTGCGTAAACCAGGGTCAGATCAGAATGGCACTTACTTAAGCAAGGATAGCCACAATAGCTGGTTTTTCGTAGGTTGGCGCTGAGGCACGAAGCCCAACTGTACTGATAGTACACACCGTTATGTTGGGGTTCGCAAACTCACCCCAACCTACAGTGCTTGCTTAGCCTGTACATAACTGGCGCAACATAAAAAATTTGCGTTCACTCGCGGTTATTTGCTTTTGCTTTTTCTTTATGCCTATTTAATATTTATTTTTCAGTAGCTTAGGGCTGTTTTTATATTTATTGCTAAGGTTTAAGTAAGTGCCATTCGGGTCAGATCACAGTTGTTTCTAATATACTAGGATAAACCGGTTTTAATTTAATTTAATTAATTTACCAGCCATCATAATCTTGTGTTTTGGTTATTTTTAAGCCGACCATATCAGATGAAAAAAGAAACTGCTTTATGCTTTCGTCAATAATGATCAAAGTTGGCTGTTCATAAAGTCTAAACATGGAGAAACCATGTGATTTTCTGGTATCGATATTAAATGATTCAAGCCTTAAAATCCCACCCATGGGCCCAGATGTTATTTGGCTGCTGTCAATGTCAACGCATTTAATTAAGCCAAGAATATTAACAATATTATACCCTTCTTCAACTTCCTTGCTAATTGGATCTTCAATTTCAACTGGAAAAGACTGAAAGGAATCGATACCAAATTTTCGTAATAAAGCTGCCAGCTCATCAGAAAAAAGCGTAACAATACCACCCATTATATCGCCTCTGCTATCACCACTTTTGTGGTACAGGCGAAGCATTAACGGTGACGGGGGAGAAGGGAGTTTTTTCCCACTATACCAGTCATCGACATTAAGAAAGTCAGGTATTTCACCAATAGCTGCTGCATCAGGGTCATCTAGATCTTGCTCAAGTATATAATATTGCATGGTTATTCCGGTTACAAAATTTAAGGATTTAACAGATTATTTTTTTATTCTTCTTCTCTTTTTTGCTGGCCCAGTTAAGCCGGTTCCATCCCTTGATCTTTTTTGGCGGGATGATTCATAAGCATAGCTATGAGCAAGCTTTGAAACATATAGCGGGTTACTCCCTTTAGGGTTGCCAGAACTAAAGCAGTTTAATTTCTTTTCAATTGACTCACTAAGATCGTCCATGCTTTTAATGAATTTATCCGTGTTATCATCATCTGAATCCTGGTTACATAGATCGAATTCAGGTTTTTTCCAATACATCATTATCTTAATTAACTCCTCGACTATTTTTACGTCATATTTAACTAGATGGCCTTCTGTTGATGTATCTATTTCATCTCCCCATTCGTACCCTGGGTCAACTTCCAGTTCCAGGCTATGATGCCCCACATGCCATTGGGCTTTAGCTGCAGTCATTACTTTGTATGCTATATTTTTTTTCCTGTCTGAATTACCTCCCCAGCCATAACTCTCGCGGGTTCCGTCATCGCAAGGGTAATCCACTTTACTTGAAATAGTCGGTAGGCCAATACCATTCGGTTTTCCGTTTATATCATACCCTGTCATTTTTGCCATGCGAATGATGGGATTCAATCGAGCAAAGCATTGTTTGGCTGAAATAAGATGATGCTTTGCCATTGCCCAAGGGTAATCAGCATCGTAATCAGCTATGTCTTCACAACCAAGGGAGCCAGGGTTGCTGACTACGCTATAATCTGGGTTGTCTTCTTTTTTCCCGGGGAAGGGATGTTCATCTTCGTTGCAGAAAGGACACTTACTTCTATCATCCGATAAGTTTGGAGTTGAAACTAGTAAATTAATTTGCGTCATCAGGAGTGTGTTCCAATAAGTAGTGGTTATTATTGTTCTGCTAAATGAATATACTGAACACTATATTAAGAACTCATAGAAACCCGGGCCAGAGAACAATTAACTCTAAAATTAAAAATAATTAATCGGCTAAACCAGAGGTTAC
>QIDK01000114.1 GCA_003228405.1 Gammaproteobacteria bacterium
GTCAGAGCAGGATTAAACTCGACATACAAAAATTATGAATCAAAAAAAGAAACCATCATTTCGCCGCAGAGGCATTTACCTGCTGCCAAACATCTTCACTACCGGAGCCATGTTTGCAGGCTTTTATGCGGTTGTCGCATCGATGAACGGCCATTTTGAAAAAGCCGCAGTGGCTATTTTTATTGCCATGATTCTTGATGGTGTGGATGGTCGCGTGGCACGTATGACCAATACCCAAAGTGAGTTTGGCGCAGAGTATGATAGCCTCTCTGATATGGTGTCATTTGGCGTGGCCCCCGCGCTGGTAATGTATCAATGGTCACTGTCATCCATGGTCGATATGGGCTGGCAATGGGGTAAATTAGGCTGGTTAGCGGCTTTTATTTATACGGCATCTGCCGCGCTTCGACTAGCCAGGTTTAACACTCAGATAGGCATTACCGATAAACGGTATTTTCAGGGCCTGCCTAGCCCGGCTGCCGCCGCTGTGATAGCCGCACTGGTGTGGGTGGGGGTTGATAACACGATATCAGGTGCAGATGTTGCTATGTATATGGTGTTTATTACCATTGCCATGGGGGTACTTATGGTGAGCAATATACTGTTTTATAGCTTTAAAGAAGTGCATTTTAAGGGAAAAGTGCCGTTTTACTCCATATTAATCGTGGTGCTGGTGCTGGCACTGGCATCGCTGGATATATCAAAAGCACTACTGCTGGTGTTTGGGTTATATGCACTATCTGGCCCGATATTGAGTCTGCGCAAATTACGTAAGCTGGCGAAAAAGAAATAGATACACTATGCCCCGGCAATTAATATGAATTAGCCCTTGGCAAATCCAGTGTGAATCGTTATAGTTTTATCAGTATGAATCAAAACAGAGCCAACAACCCGTTATTCGCTGAATCTTGCAATGCTTTTGCAAGTAATGCTCTGTCCTGCCTGTTCCTGCTTCCTTTATATGCACTCTCATTGCTACTGCCGTAGGGCAGATAATAAGCTCTGGCGAGGCGAAATACGCACCCAAAATACCCCATACTAAAATTGATTTGCAGGACAGACAGATCATGAACTCTGAAAAAATAAAGCAAGATAAATTAATTATATTTGATACTACATTGCGTGACGGCGAGCAAAGCCCCGGCGCATCTATGACCAGAGACGAAAAAGTGCATATTGCCAGAGCACTGGAACGGATGAAGGTTGATATTATTGAAGCCGGGTTCCCGGTGGCCTCAGAAGGTGACTTTGAAGCCGTGAAGGCAGTTGCCGAAACGGTTAAAGATAGCACTGTTTGCGCGCTATCAAGAGCAATGGCGGGTGACATCAGTCGCGCCGGTGAAGCTTTGAAAAAAGCTAATTCATCTCGCATTCACACGTTTATTGCAACTTCACCTATTCATATGGAAAAGAAATTACGTATGCAGCCGGATGCAGTTTTAAAACAGGCAGTAGATTCAGTAAAACTGGCGCGCCAGTTTACCGATAATATAGAATTTTCTCCGGAGGATGCAGGGCGTTCCGAACTTGATTTTCTGTGTCGTATTATCGAAGCGGTGATTGATGCGGGTGCCACCACTATCAATATTCCCGATACCGTGGGCTATAATTTACCCAATCAATTTGGCAGTTTAATTAAAAACCTGCTTGAGCGAATTCCCAATTCAGATAAAGCCATATTTTCAGTCCATTGCCATAATGATTTAGGCCTTGCAGTAGCGAATTCTTTATCAGCCGTACAAAATGGTGCACGTCAGGTTGAGTGTACAATTAATGGCTTAGGTGAGCGTGCAGGGAATGCATCGCTAGAAGAAATTGTTATGGCCGTGCGCACTCGTCAGGATTTATTTAACTGTGATACGACATTAGATGCGACCCAAATTATGTCCTGTTCAAAACTGGTATCCAGTGTAACCGGCTTTCCGGTACAGCCAAATAAAGCGATAGTCGGTGCCAATGCTTTTGCGCATGAGTCAGGTATACATCAGGATGGCATATTAAAGAATCGTGAAACCTATGAAATTATGCGAGCCGAAGATGTGGGCTGGAATGAAAACCAGATTGTACTGGGCAAGCATTCCGGGCGTAACGCATTAAAAACACGTTTAAATGAACTGGGTATGGAACTTGATTCAGAAGAAGAGCTGAATGCTGCATTTACACGATTTAAAGCACTGGCAGATAAAAAGCATGAAATCTTTGATGAAGATTTACAGGCTTTAATGGCAGATTCCAGCTGGAGTGCAGAGAATGAGCTATTTAAATTAGTCAGTTTAAAAGTCTGTTCAGAAACCGGTGAAATACCTAAGGCGGAAGTCGTGGTACAGGTCAATGGTGCGGAGATATCGGCAAGCGAATCGGGAAGTGGCCCGGTTGATGCTGCCTTTAAGGCGATTGAAAAAATTGCCCATAGTGAAACAGAGCTAAAGCTTTATTCGGTAAATAATATTACCAGTGGCACTGATTCACAGGGCGAAGTGTCGGTGCGTCTGTCGAAAGCAGAAAAAATGGTAAATGGGCAGGGAGCCGATACCGATATTGTCATTGCCTCCGCAAAAGCTTACATCAATGCACTGAATCGTATAATGGTGTCCGATGCATGCAGGCCACATCCGCAAATGGGTGATGTTTAAGGTGTTTTTAATTGGTAAGTGAAATAACCACCACAACAGAGAATTCGGCAACACCCGAAAATAATTTCGACGTGTTGCCGGAAACTTTGCGTCAGCAATATCTTAAGCTCATGGGTGTGCAAACCTGGTTTGATCCTGAGCTGCTAACGTCTGCTGCTGCCTGCCCGCCACCATCTGCAGAAACGGTTAATCATCAACAAAAATTAAAAACAGAACTAAAACCAGCTGTAAAGCCTGAACCCGTTCGGGCTGATCAAAAACAGACTGAAACCATTGACGCTCTATCTGCGACAGTTAAGCAGTGCCAGTTATGTGAGTTACACACAACACGACAGTGTGTAGTTGTTGGCGAGGGAAATGTAAGTGCCGATTTAATGGTGATTAGTGATGCACCAGTTAATGACAGCGTATTTTCAATAGAAGATAAAAATATGTTGCAGGCCATGTTGCAGGCTATTGGCTTAAAGTTATCATCAGTCTACATAACCAGCCTGGTAAAATGTCAGCCGCCGGCACAATGCGCACCGCAAACCTCAGAAATGATTTGCTGTGATGATCACCTTTCGGCACAGATAAAACTGGTTCAGCCCGAAGTGATTCTGGTTTTAGGTGAACTGGCATGTCAGCAATTACTGGTGAGCCAGAAATCATTAACTGACCTGCGCCTGCGTCATCATAAGCATCTTGGTATCCCGGTTTATGCATCTTACCATCCTCGCAGTCTGCTTCATTCGTCAGAAACTAAGCGCAAAGTATGGGCTGACCTGTTACAAATCAATAAACTTTTAAGTATACAAACCTGAATATATGGTTGTTAACCCTGAAATAGACCTGGAAAGTGGCTTTCGAGAGATGCTACTGGAAGACATTCCAGAAATAATGGATATTGAAAACTCTATCTACAGTCACCCCTGGAGCCAGGGAATATTCAGTGACTGTATTGGTGTTGGATATAACTGCTGGGTATATATAGAACAGAATATTTTGCTTGCTTATGGGCTGGTGTCGGTGGCGGTGGGTGAGGCGCATATTCTAAATTTATGTGTATCACCCGATGTACAGGGAAAAGGCTTTGGCAAGTTGATGTTGTATAAACTGATGCAGCTGGCAGAAGAAAGAGACGCGGATTCCATTTTTCTGGAAGTGCGCGAATCCAATCTGGTGGCACAGGACTTATATGATAAGGAAGGCTTTAATCGTATAGGCATAAGGAAGGCATATTATCCTGCAGTTGGTGGCAGAGAAGATGCGCTGGTATATGCTAAAGAGCTTAATCTGGATAAGAAGTCATGAGTTTACTTCCACGAATTTCTCAAAAGAAAAAAGCTGTTTACCGCAAATAAACGCAAAACACGCGAATAAACCTAAGCCGTTTAATTTGCTCGAGAATAGAGCACCTGTTAAGGCACATATCCATCGGGGACAGACCGGTGCCCATTTTTAATTGATATGGGCGCTCTGTCCCTGAGCTATCCCCACAAATATCTCTAAAAGCAAAAAGCAAAAAGCATTTTTACCGCAAATAAACGCAAAGACACGCAAATAAAAA
>QIDK01000220.1 GCA_003228405.1 Gammaproteobacteria bacterium
TAGAAGGTAAAAACTGGCAGCACATTATGTCGGTCAGTGTACAGAAAGCCGATGAGCAGGGTATCACGCTAAAAAATTCCAATGTACTAAGTATGAATTGCCAGCAACTGGATGCGGATGAAGGTGAAATTATTTTACTCAATGATGTCACCCATACACGTATGTTGCAGGACCTGGCCAATCGACAGTCACGACTGGCGGCCATGGGTGAAATGGCTGCGGGTCTGGCTCATCAGTTACGCACGCCGCTGTCATCTGCCATGCTTTATGCTTCCCAGATTGATAATTCCCGTCTTAATGAAAACCAGCAACAACGTGCAGTAGAAAAAATTCGCACCAGCATGCGTTATCTTGAAAAACTCATTAACGATATGCTGATGTATGCAAAAGGCGGTGAATTTGATGACACTAAATTTTCACTTAAGCAGTTACTGGTTGCTTTTTATTCGCGCGTTGAAGTTCAGCTACAGCAAAGTGGCACACAGTTAAAAATCAATAATCAACTTGCTGAGATAAAACTAACGGGCAGTGTTGATGCTTTGGTGAGTGTGCTGATTAATCTTACGGAAAATGCCATTCAGGCCTGTGAACAGTTTAATGGATCAGCGCAATGTAAGCTGGAGCTTAATGTTTATCAGCAGGCGCAGCATATTATTTTAGCCATGCAGGACAATGGTCCCGGTTTAACAGAACAACAACAGGCTCATGTGTTTGAGCCATTTTATACAGAAAGCAGTCACGGTACCGGTTTAGGGCTGGCGGTTGCGCAATCTATTGCCCGCGCTCATCAGGGAGAGTTAATGGTGAAATCAGAGCCACAAAATGGCTGCACATTTTATTTATGCCTGCCTTTAAATCAGGGAGAGCAGTTTTTAGCCAGCGGAAAAATGACCACAACAGAAAAATTAGCTGGCAGGAATAGTGGAGAAAATGAATGAATAAAGCGGATGTATTAATAGTTGAAGACGATGCTAATTTGCGTGAAGCGCTGAGTGATACATTGCAGTTATCGGGTTATTCGGTTGTCACTGCAGAGCATGGCCAGGCTGCGATCAATAAATTAAAAGATGAATCTTTCGGCATGATTATAAGTGATGTGCAAATGCAGCCTATGGATGGCATGAGTATGTTGCAGAGCATAAGAAAGCAGGATCAGCAAACCCCCATAGTGATGATGACCGCCTACGGCACCATCGAAAAAGCGGTGGATGCCATGCGTTTTGGTGCTACAGATTATCTGGTTAAACCATTTGAAGCCGATGCACTAATTGAAGTGGTTAACCGACTGTTGCCAACAGATAAACCACTGGAAGAAACAATGGATTTAGTGGCAACAGAAGAAAAAATGCAGGCACTTAAAATTCTGGCGGCACGGGTTGCTAAAAGTGAAGCCACTGTGCTGTTGTGTGGTGAAAGTGGTGTGGGCAAGGAAGTGTTTGCCCGCTATATTCACGATCAGTCAAACCGACCAAAAGGGCCTTTTATAGCGATTAATTGTGCGGCTATTCCAGAAAATATGCTGGAGTCGGTTTTATTTGGTTATGAAAAAGGTGCGTTTACCGGTGCGTACCAGGCCCATGCAGGTAAATTTGAACAGGCTCAGGGAGGCACTTTATTGCTGGATGAAATTTCAGAAATGGCCCCGGCGTTACAGGCAAAATTATTGCGAGTATTACAGGAAAAAGAAGTGGAACGTCTGGGTGGAAGAAAAGTTATTCCACTGGACGTGCGCGTAGTGGCTACTACAAATAGAAATTTAAAAGATGAAGTCGCGAATGGTAATTTCCGCGAAGATCTGTTTTATCGTTTAAGTGTGTTCCCTATATTAATTCCACCACTAAGAGAACGCATTGCAGATATTATTCCTATCGCAAATAAATTATTAACAAAATATTCAGCCGAACTAAAAGAAAATATTTCTCTGTCTGCACAGGCACAACAAAAACTGGTAAGCCAGCAGTGGCCAGGCAATGTGCGCGAACTGGATAATGTAATTCAACGTGCCATGGTATTAAAAACAGGCAATGAAATAAGTGATGAGCATATTTATCTTGAAACAGCAGAAATTATCAAGCTGAATTTTGATAATAAAGATCAGCAGTCGCAGGATGATACACAGGATTCAGTACTGGTCAGCGATTTAAAAGATCGTGAGCAGAGATTGATTTTAGAAGCTTTAAAGGCGGGTGATGGCAGCCGAAAGTACGCAGCAGATCGGTTGGGCATCAGCCCAAGAACTCTGCGTTACAAACTTGCCAGAATGCGCGATGCCGGTATAGCGGTTTAAATTTTTGTCTGTAGGAGCGAGTCTTTAGCTCGCGATTTTAGCAGGCTGTAAGAATCGCGAGCTAAAGACTCGCTCCTACGCATTAGTTAAAGAGGTTGATTTTATGAACAATATGAATGTAAACCAGTTATTAGCCCAGATGAGAGTGCTAGAAGCACAGGCGCAGGCAAAACCCGCGCCCATCAATGAAAGCAATATGGGCGTGCAGAAAACAGACTTCTCAAATCTGTTAAAGCAGTCTATTAACTCGGTTAATGAAACCTCCATGCATGCAGGCAAACTGGCGGACTCTTTTGAAAAAGGCGATTCAAATGTCAGCCTGGCAGAGCTAATGATTTCAATGGAAAAAGCCAATGTGTCATTTCAGGCAATGACCCAGGTTAGAAATAAATTATTAAGTGCATATCAGGAAATAATGAATATGCCAGTATAAGTCGTATGTCGTATGTCGTAAGTCGTAAGTCAAATGCTTTTGTTTTTGACATATGACATACGACATACGACTTAAGACTTCTTTTTTAAAAAAGAGGTAAAAAAAATGGCAGCAACAGGCATTACTGCAATCCCTATCCCACGACTCATCGGCATGCTTGTCGGTGTGTCGGTGAGTATTGCGATTGGTGTGGGTGTATTTTTCTGGGGCAGCGAACCCAATTACACCGCTTTATATACAGGTCTGGAAGCCCGGGATGCCAGTGAAGTGGTGTCGTCATTACAGTCGGCGGCTATTCCTTTTAAATTAGATGGTGCAACCGGTTCTGTTATGGTGGCGGCGGGTCGTGTGCATGAGGCGCGTTTAAAACTGGCTTCTCAGGGCTTGCCAAAAGGCACGGGCATCGGCATAGAAATGTTGCAGGGTGAGCAGAGTTTTGGCACCTCTCAGTTTGTTGAAAGTGCGCGTTATCATCATGCTATGGAAACAGAGTTGGCTCGCACCATTAGCACCATGCAAAATGTTAAATCGGTACGGGTGCATTTAGCCATTCCCAAACGTTCAGTTTTTGTGCGTGATAGAACCGCCCCTACTGCATCTGTTTCGTTAAATTTATATGGTGGTAGAACCATTGAGCAGGGTCAGGTGAATGCCATTATTCATCTGGTGGCTTCCAGCATTGCCCATCTCTCTGCCTCGGGTGTGACTGTGGTTGATCAGAGTGGCCGTTTATTATCATCCGGCGGCATGGACGATAATGTTGCGATGACAGGCAAACAATATGATTACCGCAGAAAAGTAGAGTCGGATTATGTCAAACGTATCGAACGTTTATTAGAACCGATAGTTGGTTTTGGTAAAGTTCGCGCCACGGTTAATGCAAAAATTGATTTCACCGAAGAAGAAAGCACAACCGAAGTATATAACCCTGATAACAAAGTAGTGCGCAGTGAACAGACCAGCTCAAGTCAGCGTTTTGCCGGCCAGCCTGTATCGGGTGTGCCCGGCGCATTAAGCAATCAGCCCCCTGCTGGTGGTCAGCTTGCCCAGGGTGCAGGAGATATCGGCGCTGTTGTTGAAGTTGAAAGCAAACCAGCCAGCACTAATTCAAATACAGTAAGAAATTATGAAGTGGATCGCACCATTCGTCATAAACGTCTGGGCAGCAGTCAGGTGCAGCAGTTAACAGTTGCGGTGCTGGTGGACGATCACATTGTGAAGAAAGGTCGAAAAGAAACGCGCACCCCACTAACCGATGAAGAAATCCAGCGTATCACCATACTGGTGCAACAGACCATTGGCTTTGATGAGGAGCGGGGTGATAGAGTGAATGTAATCAATGCATCCTTCACTCCGGTAGAAGCGGTAGCGGCCTTGCCTGAGCCAGGCCTGATGGATCAACCGTGGGTCCGAAACATAGCCAAACAGGTGCTGGCAGGGCTTA
>QIDK01000266.1 GCA_003228405.1 Gammaproteobacteria bacterium
GTCATCCCCGAATGCTTTTGTCGGGGATCCAGTGTCTTTAAGTCATTCAAAGTCACTAGATTCCCGACACAGGCATTCGGGAATGACAAAATGAATTTCCCCAGACACTAGTGACGCAGGAGCGTAGAAACGAGTTAAAAAAATCTCTGTGTCCTCTATGGTAAATACTTTTAATCTCTTGAGCGTCTTTTTTTTGCAGCTGTTTTTTTACTGTCTGTGACCTTTTTAGATTTAGGTTTACTTTTTTTATTTCCCGGAGGTTTGTGCCCCAATTTATGCCCCTGGGCATTTTCAGAAGAACGCTGACCATCTCGATGCCCTGCTTTTGGCTTTTTGGGTTTCTTTGGTTTTTTGGGTTTGCGCCATAGTTTAGACTCGGGCACATCGTGTACAGGTTCAAAGCCATCAATTAACTTACGCTTTAATAACTGCTTAATAAGATGTTCTATATCCGATAACTGATCAAATTCATCGGCGCTTACCAGAGAAACGGCCTGCCCGCTGGCCCCCGCCCGGCCAGTGCGACCTGTTCGATGAATATAATCTTCTGCAACATTTGGTAAATCAAAATTAACTACCAGAGGTAACTGATCAATATCCAGGCCCCGAGCAGCAATATCCGTTGCAACTAAAATGCTTAGCTCAGCTGCTTTGAATTCAGCCAGCGCACGAGTGCGTGCGCCCTGGCTTTTATTACCATGAATGGCTGCAGCGTTTAACCCTGCTTCTTCTAAATATCGAGTTAATCTGTTTGCACCCTGTTTGGTACGGCAAAATACCAGTATCTGTTGCCAGTTATTTTTTTTAATTAGATGGATTAATAACGCGGTTTTTTTCTTTTTATCTACGGGATGAATCCACTGACTGACTGTTTTAGCGGTCGTGTTGCGCGGGTTTACTGAAAACTCTACGGGCTGATGCACCAGCCCCTTTGCTAACTGACGAATATCATCTGAGAAGGTGGCGGAAAACATCAGGTTCTGGCGGTGTTTTGGCAGAACGGCCAGAATCTTACGAATATCATGAATAAACCCCATATCCAGCATACGATCAGCTTCATCCAGTACCAGTATTTCTAACTGCTTGAACCTGACCGCATTCTGATTAAAAAGATCTAACAGGCGCCCCGGCGTTGCCACCAGAATATCGACACCTTTACGCAGTGCCATCATCTGTGGATTGATTTTTACACCGCCATACACCACCGCTGTGCGCAATGGCAGATACTTACTATAGGTAGCCACACTTTCACCGACCTGGGCCGCCAGCTCTCGTGTGGGGGTGAGAATCAGTACCCTTGCCTGATTAGCCTGAGCACGCTGGCCTTTAATAAGACGCTCTAATACAGGCAGGGTAAAAGCGGCGGTTTTACCTGTGCCGGTTTGTGCTGCTGCCATAAGGTCTTTACCCTTAAGCACTACTGGTATAGCTTTAAGCTGAACCGCTGTCGGCGTTTTATAGCCCTGGTCTGCTATCGCTTCAAGCAGCGGTGCGGATAATCCCAGTAATGTGAAATTTAAATCTGAATGCATATGCGTCTAAACTATTATTTTTAAGGCAACTGTAAGTCACCTCTTATATTAAACCTGTATTAAACCATTTTTCTCAAGTACCCGATGTATTTTAAAACTGGTTTTTGCCAGTCGCTGAATATCCTGCAAATCAGGTGCATCACCTTCCTCAAGGCGATTTTCCCAGTGCATTAATTCTAAATCAAGGTAATCCAGTAATTTAAGCGAGCAACCCCTGCACACTCCATTGCAGACATAAGCTGCGGGCAGCTCAAACGGCAGAGATTCGCGTACCTGTTGTATAAGCTGTCGCATTGCAGCGGGGGTTCTGGGTTTCATTTGCTGATTTTAGCTTTTTTACGGATTTGGTAAATTGATTTTAATCGATAAATCTTTATATATTAATACAAACCAATTTAATAGCCCTCTCAACTGACCTAATTTGTATGGCCGCGACTTAGGGTTTAATATGACACAAATTTTAATTAACTCTGGGTAACTCAGCTGAATATTAATAGCGCTGTTTTTCCCAGATTAACCCACTGGTAGCTTAATGGAACAAATTCTTGAAATTCGCGATGGTTGTAACACCCCCGGTCAATTACTGCGCAGTCTGGCATTTGCCCGTTTTCTTAAAATTTACAAGCAGGTATTTATTAAAGATTTAGAAAGCCGCTCTGCAAGACGTAAGCAGGAAGCTGATCATAAAATCAGTTTTATTAAAAAAGTCAGCACCCGTGATTTAATCAAAATTCTGGAAACCCGTGAATTTGAAGCCGCGGACAAACAGGAAAAGGCCCGTGAGCTAATACGCTTTATGGATGGCGCTTTCCATCACTACAGAGGTTCTGGCTACACACGGTTAGTACGCCTGCAAAATGATGTGGTTTCCACCGGCATTGAAACCACACAAACCGTTAAAAACAAGGTAACCGATAAAGCCCAGAGGTTAGCCGACCTTATTTTAGAAACACGTCGGCAGCTGCTTGATAAGGTAAACCTTGATCAGGGTGTACGCCGTACACCGGGTATGGACGCCTCACCTAATATTACTGCAGGTGAAATTTCAGGCCATTACTTTAACTACCCGGCTGATTATTCACGACTGGCCCATGTGCCCCTGACCATAGCAGCGGATATGAAAACCGGAGTTGATTATTCAACCCCGTCTAATAAACGTGCCAAACCCTTTTATGAGCTAAACCATAACCCCATCGATCTGGGTATGTTTAATGAAAATGACTGGGTCTCAGTTCCTCTTCAGGTAGGCACCTCATTAATCATTACCTTTATTCATAAATCCCGTGGTTGCATAGAAATGGAGCCGGGTCTACTGAATCTGTTCCCGTTTGCAAAAATTGAAGATATCACCCGCCACCGTCAACCAGACGGCATATTTTTCTTTGGTGACCCGAATGCACAGGAAAAAGACCTGGGGTATTTCTATGATAAAGACTGCGAGCTGCTCATCGGTGTGGTACCGAATATAGATGAGCTGAAATACTTCGGCTACGCTAAAAAACCGATTCTGACGCTGCATAATGTGCTCGCTATTTTAAATGGTGATTTACCCCTGCACTGTGGCTGCACCCGTTATGTGGTGCGCTTTGATAAGAAAGAACAGCCATACATTGCTGAAATGCTGATTAAAGCAGACGATATGGGTAAAATCAGCCTGCTTAAACAGAACGATGACAATATTACCCGACCTGTATTCTGCGGCACAGAAACCGGTGCCTTCGCCTGTTTAGATGGCTTTAGCGAACAGGCCAAAATGCAGATGGCGGGACGCGAGGTAGGTTACAACAAAGATACAGGGTCAAATGCACGCCAGATTGTACCCGTCACTGAAATTGATGAGCTTTACCGCAAAGACCCTCTGGATATTCTGCTATATATGAATAACTTCACCCTGATTGAGCCGGGTGAAAGCACCGTTAAGGCCGATATGCACATTGAAGATGCACTGCAACACTTCCGCCTGGGAGAACGCGTTGCGGCCGGCTCCACCCAGACCCATCGCGGCGCCAAAGAAAGCAGTTACTGGGCCAACCCCTTCCCGCTACTCAAAGACAATGATGACAGAATTTTACACCCGGCACTGTTTGAAAAGTTTTCTGAAAATGAAAAAGGCTTTATCGGTGATATGAATATCCTTATTAACCGTGGAGAGCTCAAGGTAGGCGTCGCCCATAGCCAGTTAATGGCCGGTGTTTATGAAGGTAACTCGGATAATGATCTCAACCGCTGTGGTTTTACAGATCGCGACCAGGTTGAACAGGAAGGCCCGGTAAAACTGGCAGATGATTTAATCGACCTGATCAAATCCAGTGCCACCGAAAAACGCCAGCAACTGAAAAACAACCCGGATGAAGTCAGTATTACGATTGCTCTGGTAGGTGATAGCCGTACCGGTAAATCTGAAACCGCTGAGAAAATGGAAGGCATATTGCGTTTGCAGCTGGTTTAAAAGCAAAAGCTGTTTTCCGCAAATAAACGCGAATGTACGCTATTTTTGTAGGAGGTAGCTTTAGCTGACGAAATATTTGTGCAATGCGAAGCGAGCCGTATAATACA
>QIDK01000209.1 GCA_003228405.1 Gammaproteobacteria bacterium
CATTCGGGTCATGGGGTAGGGGGTATACCGCATACTTTCAGGGAGATGCAGGTTGAAAAGATGATGGTCATACGTTCACCTTCTCTTTGAAAATTTCATCAGGCGCGTGCGCTCATTAGCAATGATCTTAAGCCGATAGTATAATTCGAATTGCTTTTAGCTATGCCGGTTATATTGAATTAAATATCAGATAACATACAGGGCGAAACAGAACCCTGTTCTTATGAATGTGGGTATTTGCTTTCTAAGGTCACAGCAGTGATTTAGAAATAATTAATTATTGCGCCCTGCCTCTGGTAATTAAATTTAAAAAGCGTATTCTTGATAATGCCTGCCGAGAAAATAACACAGAATAACCTGCAGGTGCTTTAATGCAATTAAGGCCTTGACCGGAAATATGCCCTGATACTAATGAATCATGTGAAAAGAATACCTGCCTTATATTACAGAAGCATAACAAAAATAATTTCTCCTGCAGGTGCTATTTTCTAACGCTTATTGCAGTATCCTTTATTTCTGACTCAGTAATAACTGTTAAATAATTAAAATGAAAAAATAGCATCCCTGATTTCACCTGTTGCTAGTTTTATAAATACACCCGTATCATAAGGAGTAATGACAATGAGTGTTAATAATAATTCTGAAGATTTCATCAAATATAATCGTTCTGACACAGAATATGCCGGTGCTGCAGAGGTAGTTAAAAAAGAACTGGAGCACCTGCAAAAACGGCGTAAGACTGACCCTGAAAAACTCAAAGGCTTAGCTCTATCCGGTGGTGGAATCAGGTCAGCCAGTTTCTGCCTGGGTGTTGTGCAGGCCCTGTGCAGGCAGGGCAGGCTGGAAGAATTTGATTATATGTCTACCGTATCCGGGGGCAGTTATCTGGGTGGCTCATTATCCTGGCTGTGGCTGGATAAATGGCGAAATAAAACGGATTGTGAAACAAAATTCGGCACCGGGCCAGATAACTTTCCCTATGGAACCGGCTGTCGTCATACAAATAAAGATATTGAACTGGATAGAGAACAGGCTGCACTTATGCGCCATTTTCGCCAGCACGGTAAATACATGACTCCCGGTCATGGGATAACCGCACTGTCGTTTTTATCTGTATTATTGCGTAGCATCAGTATGGGCTTTGTTACCCTGATAGTGCTGGTCAGCCTGCTTTTTCATGTGCTACATTTTACCCCGGTATTTGATTCTGGTTATCTATTTCATACCGTTGCAATGGATTTAGGCATGAGCGGTATCATTATTTATATACTGGCTTTATTAAGCTATGGCTTTCTTGCCATCTTTCACCGTGGCAAAGCGGACAGTGCCTACTTATGGCGAAGGCGATGGGAAATCTCTATCCAGTATGTTTTAGTTGTCTCTTTTGTCGCCCTACTGATAGCATCAGTCGCCGAGATGACAGAATATATGGAAAATGAAATGCAAACCACAGGTAGCGTATCCACAGTAATCGGTGCACTGATTGCCTGGTTTGGCCAGAAATCATCCAAGCAAAGCATACTGAAAATAATACCTGTTTCACTGCTGGTTTATAGCGGTGTTCTGATTATGTTTATCGGCCTGTTTGTACTCTCTGATATAACCGCAAACTTATTTAGAAATATAGAATACACATATAAAGAAATTCCAATGGGATTTGCCTTTAACCTGTTAGCCGCTGCTATTGTTTTGCTATCTGCCTATTTGATTCCAATCAACAAGGTATCCATACATCGCTATTACCGCGATCGTCTGATGGAAACCTTTAATCCCGATGCCTGCGATGTACTTCATGGTAAAAACAGCCATACCGCATTTAAGGCGAATAGCACCAGCCTGCATGATTGTCTGGCAGATGCAGATAATGATATGCCGTATCATATTATAAACAGTAATATCATTCTGGTTGAATCAGACATAGCCAAATTCAGAGGCCGGGGTGGAGATAATTTTATATTAAGCCCATTGTACTCGGGCTCAAATGCAACCGGCTGGATGCATAGCAGTAAATTTGCTGATGGCTCTATCACCCTGCCAACCGCGGTAGCTATTTCAGGAGCAGCGGCGAATTCAGACTCTGGAATGGCAGGTGAAGGCGTAACCATTAATCCTTTTCTTTCTGCTTTGATGTCAATTTTTAACCTGCGGCTGGGCTACTGGGTAGTTAATCCTGATACAGACATTCAGAAACATCAGGATAAAAATCCAAACTTTCTCACGCCAGGTTTCAGAGGCGCACTGAGTCGTAAAAATCTAAATGAAAAAGCCGATTTTATACAGCTATCAGATGGCGGCCATTTTGAAAATCTTGGTCTGTATGAGCTTATACGTCGCCGCTGTCGTTTAATTGTGTGCTGTGATGCAGAAGAGGATAAAAATTTTGCATTCGGCAGTTTATCTAACATTATCGAAAAAGCCCGGGTAGATTTCGGCGTAAAAATTGATATATGTGCAGAAGATCTTGAAACACTAAAATATAATCAGAAAAAAAATGGCAAGATAAAGTTTGCTCAAAAGGGCTATTGTTTGGTCGATATTATTTACCCTCACCCTGAGCCTCCTGGGAAACTCATTTATATAAAAACAACGCTAACAGAACAACTACCGGCTGATGTAATGGGATACAGAAGCACGCACAGTGATTTTCCGGATGAAACCACAGCAGATCAGTTTTTTGATGAAACAAGTAGAAGCCTACCGTATGCTAGGCATGCATATAGGTATGTCGCTGAAAAATAATGATGAAATAGAATGGTAAAATAATAACATTCGTAACAGGGCCGCAGAGGTCGGCCATTCTGGAGACCCTGCGATAACCCTATTTATAAACCAGGCGTAGTCCGGCAAAAATATGACGCTGATGGGGCAGGGAAAAATTTCGCAAAGAGGTGCGTTTAATTTCAGCCCGGCTAAGCTGACTTGCGCCTTTTAGCACATAATGATTGTTATCAAAACCGGGGCTCAAGTCTTTATTATAAGGGTTAGCATTGTAGTTGCTGTAAGCAGAATACAGGTTATTGCACCATTCCCATACATTCGTTGTCTCTTTTATAGATTCGAGCCGGGCTGCCGTTTCCCATTCGTGTTCGTGGGGCAGCAGAGCACCGGCCCAGTTTGCGAATGCGCAGGCTTCGTAATGACTGAGCCCGCATACTGAATCACTGCAAACAAGGTCAAACGCCCCCAGATGATTAATGCCATACCATTGCATGTCTGAGTTTTGTTTCCATTGCTCAGGGTGCTGAATATTATTTTTTTCACGCCACTGCCAGCCAGCTGTACTCCACAAGATCTGGTTTTGATAACCCGCATCTTGCATAAAGTGCAGGTATTCACCATTGGTCACCGGTGTACTGGCAATATAAAATTCATCCAGATATATTTGATGGGCGGGCAGTTCATTGTCACGGCAAAGCGGAAGTTCTCCTCCAACAAAATATTCTCCTGCAGAAACATGAACCATATCTCTAACCAGTGTCTGTGGTTTTAATATGAGCTGCGGTTCGTACACTCCTTTATCTTGTTTAAGAGCGATCTGGTTCAATACACAGTATATGGCTTCATAATGTTGCGCATAGTGTTGAATAATAAGGTTCTCAATATATTCGTCTTTGAATAACGGGTGATCACTTAATGGTGGTGTTTTTTCTACAAGCAACAGATCATTATTATCCTGTTGCTGTTGTATCTGATTGATTAAATCCTGTAGTCCAGGCAGGCGTGGGCCGCGAGAAGCCTTGCTGCAGTTATGGGGTAAAAACAAAGATTTATCAGCCGTAAACTGATCATTTCCCTGAATAACTTCATGCAGCCAGTAGTTTTCAATAAATATACCATGCCCCAGATGCCAGCCCATTGGGCTTAAATCAGGGTGGTATTGCAGGCGATAGTCTATATCGCTCATATCTTTAAACAGTTGACGGGTTTTGTTCTGAATCCCACGCAGGCGAATCATAGTGGCAAATGAAGTGCTCATAAATTAAATATCTTTAGCAGAAAGCCTGGAACTCGGCATATAACAATGACTTGTACTATTATTGAGTTATTCAATATTAGCATAGCCCATTACTCATATATAAAAATACCTGTAAAGAATGAGTTCTTTAAACCACTGAGCTTAATTAATCTGGATAATAAATAATCATGCAGCAAGGCCTTGTACAGTGGCAGAGTTTTTTAGTGGATAAACCTTTGCCTGTTCTTCAGCGTACAAAAATAGATGTGCAGAATTTAATCAGCCAGGCACAGTTATCCATTACCCAATATGCCGCACCTGTATTATTTGATGCGGCTTTTAGTGCGTATATTTTTCGCTATGTAAATACACAACGGGTATCGGCAGGAAAAAATCCACTAACAACAATGAGTAATGCATTATCACACCTGGGGCAGTCTGCATTTGAGGCATTACTAAATAAAGCCCGGATATTTGAGAAGTTAGACCTGGCAGAAAAAAATAAACAGGGTTATATGCGGGTTATGGGGCAGGCCTGCCATGGCTTATATCAGGCCACAGACTGGGCCCAGCAAAGAGAAACAACTCAGGCGGAAGAAACACAGCTGGCAGCACTGTTGCAAACTATTACTGAATTAATGCTCTGGTGTTATGCGGGTGATGTCATGCCCAAAATTGAAAATTGCTGTTATGGTGAAAAACAGACATATGAAGAAGCGGCAAATAAGGTGCTAGGTTGTGGTATGCGGGAACTAGGTGCGGCACTGGCAGAGGTTTGGCAACTACCGGAAATGGCAGTTGATGGATTAAATACACGACAGGATAACTTTACCCTGGCCACAGGCGTTTCGTTGGCATCGGAGCTAGCCAGGATAGTAGCTATAAACTGGTATGGAAAAGATGCAGTAGATATTATTCGGAAAATTTCCAGATATAAAGGCAGAGCAGAAGGAGAAATAGAACATCGGTTACATTTAAATGCGGTAAATATAAGCGATGTGCTTATAGGTAAGGGTTATGAGTCTCCGGCGAAACTATTGCCCCAGCTGGCGGATGATAGTTATATCGATGTTTCATTTGTTTTACAGACCCAGGCAGAAAAAGCAGAGCTGTCAGAAACAATAGAAAAGAAAAAAGCACCCACCATAAATCGTGAGCTGGCAATAGCAATTAAAGAATTTAAACTCATGGTTGCCCAGGCAAAACCAGCCCATGATTTAATAGAGCAGGCGGTTAAAGCCTGTTTGCTCTGTGGCGTTCAGCGAAGTGTTTTTATGGTAAAAATACCAGATAAAAAAATACTGGTAGCAAGGTATTTTGAGCAGATATCGGAAGATATTAAAATTAACAATTTAAAAATACCAATGGATAAACCCCATGTTTTCACGCTATTAATGGAAAAGAATCGCAACCTGTTTCTGAATGATTCAAATCGAAATAAATACTGGAACTATATTCCAGATAATGTGAAATTATCGACAGGCGTAAAACAGTTTTTTGCAATGCCAGTTTTTGCAGGCAATCAGGCCATGGGGCTCATGTATGCAGATAAAATAAAAGGCGATTTAAGCCAGACTGAATTTGAACAGTGTCAGGCGGTGTGTCGGTTATTGTCGAAGGGGATACTACAATCTGCGCGTAACAAGAAAAATATTAAAAAATAATAAAACACAAATAATGGTTCCTCGTGGGGATAGTTGATAAAAGAAAAAGAATTTCTCCCGCAAAATTAGTGCGTCCTTGCACGTCATGCGATCAAGAGTGACCCCTTGATCCCTCTTAGAGTGATATTATGAAGTCCTTCGTACTGGGATGGTTAAGTGATCGTATAAAACCAGAATCGATGATCGGAATGACCAGAATACGCAGCCCATTTTTTAGTATGCAAATAGCTCTTGCAGAGAATTGCAGAGTTCTATTTGCACTTCTTCATTTATAGTGCCTAGTTTTTTCACTAATCTGCTTTTGTCAACAGCTCTAATTTGATCTAAAAGTATTAAACCATTGTTATTTTTAAATTTGCATTTAATTCTACACGGAAACTCAAAGCCTTTTGTAGTCATAGGTGCAACAAGAACAGTTGATAATGCCTCCATTTCATTTGGAGAGATAATAATACATGGCCTTGTCTTATTTATTTCTTTGCCTTTAGTTGGGTTTAGACTAACCAGCCAGACTTGAAATCGGGTAATCGAGACCATTACCACTCCTAATCATTATTTGATGTTAACTCAGCATCCAGCCATTCACTGTCAATTACTTCTACCTTTTTGCTTGATAGCATTTTTTCTATAGACTTTTTCCATCCATCTCTTGGCTTTTTGCTTGGCGTAACCAAAAGGCCCTGATTTACTACCTTTATATCAAGCTCTTTGCCTTCAAGATGTGCCTGCTGTATCAATGGTTTAGGTATTCTAATACCTTGAGAATTACCAATTTTAACTAAATGAGCCATGACCCAACCTCAGCGAATAAGTGAATTATTGATGTAATTATAATGTAATTACATCAAGTTGCAACAGTAGGCATGCTGATTACGGTTAAGAGCTACCGTTCATCTAAGGGGTGATAACCCCGACCCCTTGATCTATGATCCTTAACTATTTTACGATAACTCTGAAAAAATCTATTGGCGTAAAAAAAGAAATAAATTAAATATTTTTAATATATATCTTCGAATTTCTCTGCGCGTTATACATATCTCTGCGCTGAATGGGTATCTG
>QIDK01000170.1 GCA_003228405.1 Gammaproteobacteria bacterium
TCACTGCCATTATGGGGCCGAGTGGTACGTGTAAAACTACCCTGTTAAAACTGATTGGTGGCCAGCTAAAGCCGGATGCGGGCACGGTGCTGGTGGATGGCAAGAATGTACATAAACTGTCTCAGGCGGCACTTTATGATTTACGCCGGCGTACCATGGGCATGCTGTTTCAGAGTGGTGCGCTGTTAACCGACCTGTCTGTTTACGATAATGTGGCTTTTCCGCTGCGTGAGCATACGGCTCTTCCTGAATCGGCTATTCATCATCTGATTTTGCTTAAACTGGAAGCGGTAGGGCTACGTGGAGCGAGGCATTTAATGCCGGCGGAGCTTTCCGGGGGCATGGCACGGCGAGTCGCGCTGGCACGGGCGATAGCACTGGATCCGCAAATGATTATGTTTGATGAGCCATTTACCGGCCAGGACCCAATCTCCATGGGGGTTCTGGTTAAGTTAATTTATGATATGAACCACGCGCTGGGCATGACCTCGGTGGTGGTCTCACATGATGTTCATGAAACCGCGAGTATTTCAGATTTTATTTATGTCATTTCAGATGGCAAGGTCGTGGAGAGCGGAACCCCGGTTGAGCTTAAACACTCAGATTCTGCCTGGGTGCAGCAGTTTATGGAGGGGCTGGCAGATGGTCCTGTGCCCTTCCACTATGCAGCAAGGCCGTTAATGGAAGATTTAATGGAAGGTGTCGGCCATGATTGATGGCTTACAGAAACTGGGCCATAACACACTCAGCGCCTTTAGCCGGGTTGGCCGGGCCAGTCTGTTTTTATGGTACTGCATTCTCAGTTTGCCCTATTTGCTGCATCGGCCATTATTGCTGATTCGTCAGTTATATTATGTAGGGGTGCAAACCCTGTTGATTATACTGGTGGCAGGTTTATTTGTAGGTATGGTGCTGGCCCTTCAGGCCTATATCGTGCTGGTGGATTTTGGCGCGGAAGACTCCATTAGTTTAATGGTGTCACTCAGTATTTTACGTGAACTGGGGCCGGTGTTTACCGGCCTGTTATTTGCAGGTCGCGCTGGCTCTGCACTCACCGCAGAAATTGGTCTGATGAAAAGCACCGAGCAGCTTTCCGGTATGGAAATGATGGCGGTGAACCCGATGAAATATATTATTGCGCCACGTTTTCTGGCGGGCGTTATAGCGGTGCCCCTGTTAACCAGTATCTTTATGGCAATTGCGATACTGGGTGGTTTTTTTGTAGCCACAGAAATGCTGGGTATCTATGAGGGTGTGTTCTGGTCACAGATGCAGAGCAATGTTGATTTTTATACAGATTTAATGAACGGTATGATTAAAAGCCTGGTATTTGGTTTTGTAGTGGTATGGATTGCGGTATTTGAAGGTTATGATTGTGTGCCAACTTCAGAAGGCCTGGGACAGGCGACAACCCGTACCGTGGTGCATGGTTCACTGGCCGTGCTGGGGCTGGATTTTGTTTTGACTGCGCTGATGTTTAATGTGTAGAAACTAAGGCATTGTTGCCCGCGAATGAACGCTAAATAACGCAAATAAAAGCTTATATTAGAAGTTTATGTGCCTACGGCACATAAACAAAAAATATTTGCGTCTATTTGCGTTCATTCGCGGAAAATAGCTTTTAAGGTTTTCAGGAATATAGTTAATGAATACTCGAAATATAGAAATACTGGTAGGTATCTTCGTGGTGCTTGCTATTGTAGCCATGGTCATGCTCTCGCTTAAGGTAAGCAACCTTGCGAGCTATGGAGATGACGATAATAGCTATGAAATCACCGCCCAGTTTGACAATATTGGCGGTTTAAAAGAACGCTCACCGGTGAGTGCAGGGGGCGTGCGCGTGGGTAAGGTCGCCCGTGTCAGTTATAATAACGAGCAATTTACCGCCGTGGTGACTATGCAGATTAACGGCGATTACCGGTTTCCTGTAGACACATCCGCGAGTATTTTGACGGCAGGTCTGCTGGGTGAACAATATGTGGGGCTGGAGCCAGGGGGCGATGAAGAATCTCTGGTTGAAGGGGGAGAAATTGATATTACCCAGTCGGCGCTGGTGCTGGAGCAGGTCATTGGGCAGTTTTTATATTCAAAAGCCCAGGAAGAATAAACATAGTTATTGGTCATTAGTCGTTAGTCGTGGGAATTTTTATGAAAAAGTATTTACAGCTGTTATTGGCTTTGTTTGTTTTTGTTGTCGCATCTGGCAGCTACGCTGCTGCTGTTCAGCCAGATGAATTGATTAAGCATACGTCCGAAAAAGTGCTGAGTACGCTGGAGCAGAATAAAGAAAAATATGCAAACCAGCCGGAAGAAATTTTTAAGCTGGTGAATGACATTATTCTGCCGCATCTTGATTTTCGTGCCATGAGCAAACTGGCACTGGGAAAAAACTGGCGCAAGGCTAATACTGAGCAGCGAGAACGGTTTGTAGCGGCTTTTAAAACCATGCTAATTCGTACTTATAGCAAATCTCTAACTGAATATGCAGGGCAGGAAATCAGGTTTTTACCCTATCACCCCCCTGCCGAGGGCAAACGCACCACAAAAGTCAAAACCGTGATTAAACAGGATGGTGGCCCGGATATTTCTATTATTTATAGCCTGCGTATTAAAAATGATATCTGGAAGGTGTATGACATTAATATAGAAGGCATAAGTCTGGTGACCAATTATCGGCATGGCTTTAATGAAGATATTCGCAAAATTGGGATAGATGGTCTGATTGATAAATTACTGGCTAAGTCTGAGAAAGCTTAAAAAGCTTTTGCTTTTAAAATACTAAGGCAATATATCCCATGTTTAAACTTGAGCAGGAAAAAAACCAGGTCAAACTCTACGGGCAACTCAATTTTGATTCGGTTGCCCAGCTACTAAAAAAACCGGCAATTAACTTCGAGCTCGCTGAAAATAGTCAAATTGAGGTCGATTTATCGCAAATCAGCCGGTTTAATAGTGCATCTTTAGCACTTTTAATCGAATGGATGAAAATGGCCGAGCAAAAAGGTCTCCAAATCAAGTATCATAGCGTCCCTGAACAACTCATGAACATTGCTCAGGCCTATGGCTTTCACCATGAGTTGCCCATTTCTGTTTGAACCAGAAAAAATCAGTTGGCTGCCTTTTTCGCACCCGGCCGATTTTTTCAGGTTAACGTTAGACTGTTGTAATGAATAAACTATTAATCAAGGGTGGCGTCATCCTCAATGGAGAAGTTCGTATCTCCGGCGCAAAAAATGCAGTATTACCTATTCTGGCAGCCACCTTGCTGGCAGAGGGCAAATCCGTGGTGCAGAATGTGCCACATTTACAGGATGTCACCACCACCGTAGCCCTGCTGGGCAGTATGGGTGTGACGGTTGTGGTGGATGAAACCATGAGCGTAGAAGTTGACGCCTCGACTATTGAAACCCAGGTTGCCCCCTATGAATTGGTGCGCACCATGCGTTCCTCCATTCTGGTGCTGGGGCCATTACTGGCTCGTTATGGTCATGCAGAAGTCTCCCTGCCCGGAGGCTGTGCCATTGGTTCACGTCCGGTGAATATCCATATTAAGGGTATGCAGGATATGGGCGCCGATATCGAAGTGAAAAACGGCTATATAATCGCCCGTGCAGACCGCCTGAAAGGCGCGCATATAGTTATGGATATAGTCACCGTGACCGGCACTGAAAACCTGATGATGGCCGCAGTGCTGGCAGAAGGGACAACCATTCTGGAGAATGCAGCACGTGAGCCGGAAGTCACCGACCTGGCAAACTATCTGATTAAAATGGGTGCTAAAATATCCGGTGCAGGTACAGACACCATGACCATAGAAGGTGTTGAGTCGCTTCAGGGTGCTACCTATAAAGTCGTACCCGATCGGATTGAAACCGGCACATTTCTGGTCGCCGCAGCCATTACCGGAGGCAGGGTAAAGGTAAAAGATACAAAACCCCACCTGCTGGATGCGGTACTGGACAAATTGCGTGAAGCCGGCGCAAAAATAGAATGTGGTGATGACTGGATTGAACTGGATATGCAGGGCAGGCGGCCAAAGGCCGTGAGTGTGCGCACGGCACCTTATCCTGCCTTTCCCAC
>QIDK01000127.1 GCA_003228405.1 Gammaproteobacteria bacterium
ACCCTGCCGGCATTATAGAAAAAACCGGCGAGCGCTTTGCCTATCCATTGGCCTATACAGAAACAGAGCAGTTAACAAAAGGCCGGTTAGTCGTCATTGGCAATGCCGCCCATGCATTACACCCGGTATCCGGGCAGGGCTATAACCTGGCATTACGGGATGTGGCAGAGCTTGCTGAAATGATTGTTAATGCAGATGATCCCGGGCACAGTTTATTACTGGCCGAGTATCATGCAAAACGTTTCAAAGATATGCGTCGGGTTTATCGCATTACTGATTCAATGGTAAAGGTTTTTTCAAATGACTATCCGCTGTTAGGGCATTTAAGAGCTTCGGGGTTGATTATGCTGAATTTAGTGCCTCCCGTACGCTCGTTAATGGCCCGGCAAAGCATGGGGCTTTTGGGACGCATGAATAAATTGCAGCGGCGCCTGCCGTTATGATTATTTTGCGTAGGTTGGTGCTGACGAAGGAAGCCCAACCTTTTTTAAACTCTGGATCTGCTTATGTTGGGCTTCGTACCTCAGCGCCAACCTGCAAAAGATTATGAAAAATACATACGACATAATAATAATTGGTGGTGGCATGGTTGGTTTGACTTTAGCCTGTGCCCTCGGCCAGCAACAATTTAAAATTGCGGTTGTAGAAGCTTATCAACCAGAAGATATTAACCTGGAAGATGACTATGAGTTGCGCGTTTCCGCCATCAGCAAATCATCCCAGCAAATCTTACAACATGTAAATGCCTGGCAGGGCATGTTGAAACGAAGGGCCTGTGCCTATCAACATATGCATGTCTGGGATGCAACCGGTCAGGGGAATATCCATTTTGATGCGGCTGAACTGGGGCTGGACTCACTGGGGCATATTATTGAAAATAAAGTGATTCAATTTTCCCTGTTAGAGCAATGTTTAAAACTACCGGATGTTGACTGGTTATGCCCGCAGCAGGTAAATGAAATTGATTTTTCAGAAAATCAACAGACTGTGAGCCTGGACGACGGCAGTACGCTGAGTAGCAAATTACTGGTGGCTGCAGATGGCGCAAATTCTATGGTGCGTGAAGCGGCTGGCATAGACATAAATAAATCTGCCTATGAGCAAAAAGCAATTGTTGCAGTTGTTAAAAGTACATTGCATCATAAAGATACCGCATGGCAGCGATTTTTACCCAGCGGCCCTCTGGCCTTTTTACCATTAAGTGATGGTTCCTGTTCTATCGTCTGGTCTGCAGAAAATCAACGAGCAGATGAGTTGATTGAAATGGATGAATCTCTATTTATAGCAGAGCTGCAGAGTGAATTTGAAAATACGCTGGGAAAAATAGAAAGTCTGAGTCAACGCGCGCTATTTCCACTTGTGCGCAGACATGCAAATGAATATGTAAGGCCGGGTCTGGCATTAGTGGGTGATGCTGCGCATACAATACATCCACTCGCAGGGCAGGGTGTAAATCTGGGTTTGCTGGATGCGGCTGCACTGGCAGAAGTTATTATGCAGGCTAGAACTAATGGAAAAAATATTGCCTCATTAAATACCCTGAGAAAATACGAACGCTGGCGGCGTGCCGAAAATAGCTTAATGATGTATAGCATGAGTGGCTTTAAAAATTTATTTAGTAATGAGCAGGCAACTTTGTCTTTAGTTAGAAATGCCGGCTTAAATTTTATCGACAGCTTAGGGCCGATTAAGCATAAATTTATGCGCCATGCTTTAGGCCTTGAAGGTGATCTGCCGGAAATGGCAAAAATAATCGGCTGGTAATCAGGTGTCTCCTGGCTTGCCGCTATAGCGGCAAATAAATAATAATTGATGCACAAAATTAAATTATCAGATGTTAATCATTCAGAAAAAGCCTTAACCCAGGCAGTTTTACAGATCACCCAGATGCTGGGGCTGTATCATGCAGAGCTGGCGCGAATCCTTCACCTGCAATGCGCTGATATTGGCGATTTATATCACACTCATATACCCGCAGATTCTGTAGCGTGGATTCAGGCAGAAAAATATATAGAGTTGTATGAGCATTTATATAATTTATATAATGGTGATGAGGCATTAATAAATAACTGGTTAAGAAAGAAAAATAAAAATTTACGCGTGGCGCCACTTTATCTAATAGTGGACGAATTACGCATTGATGATGTGCTTAAAATTTTAAAGCAACGTCTGTAATACCCCGCAATGCGTAAGGTATTCTAAGTGAAGTAAAGCACAACATAAAACCAGCTGTGCCTGTTTTCAGGCCGGTTAGCAAGCCTGTTTAATCTTCTCTGCTTGTTCTGCGATTGAAAAAAACCAGTGCTAACCTATACTCACTAAAAGATTTACATATACCTCCCCAATAAAGTGAGATGTAGTTTATGAATATAAACAGTATTTTCTGGCGCCTGTTTTTGCCCTTTATCTTTGTTTCACTGTTAGGCTTAATCCTGGCTGTAGTGTATATCCCGAGTATTCTGGAAAAAAATGTAGTTCAGGGAGCGATTAAAACCGCAGAAAATAATGTTAAACAATTCAAGGTGTTACGTAAATACTATGTCAATAACGTGATAAAGAAGGTGCTTAAAGGCTCCAACATGAAAGGCTCGTTTAATCATAAAAATGACCCCAATGCCATTCCTCTACCGGCTACCCTGATTCATGACCTGGGTAAAGAGCTAAGTGCTGCAGGTACCAGCCTGAAGTTATATAGCGCATTCCCTTTTCCTAATCGTAGCAATCGGTTGAATGATGATTTTGCAGATCAGGCGTGGCTGGCACTGTCTGCAGACGTAGATCAGTCATTTACCAAAGTTGAAACTATTAATAAGGTGGTTAATGTTCGAGTCGCGGTGGCGGATACCATGGTGAGTGAGGCCTGTGTGAGCTGCCACAATTCACATCCACAAACCCCCAAAAATAACTGGAGATTAGGTGACCTGCGAGGGGTGCTGGAAATTAATATTCCAATAGCGGATCAACTGGCCGCCGTCAGGCGCTTAAGTAATACTATAGTTGGCGGAATTATAGTGGGAATGCTGGTGATTACGGCCATTTTTTTCTTCTCCTATCAAATATTTATTCAGAAAAAATTAACCCGCATCAATAATGCTTTATCCGATATAGCTCAGGGTGAAGGCGATTTAACCCGGCGGCTGGATGATTCAGGCAGAGATGAAATAAGCGGTATAGCTGGATCATTTAATCTGTTTATGGAAAAATTACAATCAACTATTACAGGCTTTATAGGTGGTGTGAATGATCTTGTGGCGACATCCGAGCAGGTGGCACAGGGAGCCAGTGGTGCAAGAGAAAAAATGCAGGGTTTGCAGTCGCAAACCGATCAGGCAGCCACGGCAATTACCGAAATGACAGCGAGTATTTCTGAAGTAGCACAAAATGCGCAGGTTTCGGCAAGTACAGCAGCCGATGCTGAAAAGTCTTCGTCTGAAGGTAAACAGATTGTGGCAAAGGCATCGGCAAGTATTGACAATCTGGCCAGTGAAATGGAAAAAGCAGGGGATGTTATTCAGTCGGTAAGAGATGACTCAGATAAAATAGGATCTGTACTGGATGTTATTAGAGGTATTGCCGAACAAACCAATTTACTGGCACTGAATGCCGCCATAGAAGCGGCTCGGGCTGGGGAGCAGGGCAGAGGTTTTGCCGTTGTTGCAGATGAGGTGCGTACACTGGCAAACAGAACTCAGCAATCAACAGAAGAAATTCAGAGCATGATTGAACACCTGCAGCAGGGAGCCCAAAATGCAGTTGAGGTGATTGAATTAGGCAAAGAAAAAACAGCTGCAAGCGTGGTAGAAACGCAGAATGTTTCAAATAGTCTCAATCATATATCTTCATTGGTGAGCAATATATCTGAAATGAATTTACTGATTGCATCTGCTGCAGAGGAGCAGTCCTGTGTTTCAGAAAATATTAATCAGAATATTGTCTCTATAGATCAGGCATCCATACACAATCTGGATTCAATTAACAAAATATATGATTCAGGCAATGTATTGACAGATCTGGCCAGCCGATTAAGACAGCTAACCAGTTCGTTTAAGGTTAATTAATCAGAGGGAGGTTCCAGCAACTCAGATATCTATTGCCCAACGCTAGATGGTGTTGAATAAGTCATTCTGACTTATTCAGGCTAAGCAAAAAAGTATGATTTTTTCTTTTGTTTCATTTTCAATCACTTAGCCATGATTGGAAATGAAACAAGATCCTTGCTGACATTTCACATGTATAACAGTAAAATAAGCTGATTTTTCAGGCCAGTTCTATTAGACAGTCAGGAGTCAACATTGATAAAACTGAAACACATCCTCAATGGTGTAGTGGTATCAGAAATTGATATGCATGAAGGTGATTACACCATTGGTCGTGCTCAGGGTAATAGTTTGCAAATTGAAGACGGCGTAGTCAGTAGTCAGCATGCCGTTGTGAATATGCAGCGCAGCCCGTATA
>QIDK01000242.1 GCA_003228405.1 Gammaproteobacteria bacterium
GCTTACCTGTATTAAAAAAGCTTTATAACTACAGTATTTTTGTGCTTATAAATAACCTTGGACAAAAAGCTATATTTTATACCGATGCAATCATTATCGGTATTTACCTGTCTGCTTCAGCCGTTACGTTTTATGCTATTGCTGGAAACCTCATTGAATATCTTCGACGTTTAATTATATTATCCAACTCGGTGCTTAATCCGGTTGCAAGTGAGCTGGATAGCAGGCAACAAACAGATAAAATAAGTATTCTATTAATACAGGGTTGTCGCTTTTCATTTATTCTGGCTTTACCTGTTTGCATTACATATTTAACAATGGGTCGTGAATTTATCGGCTTATGGATGGGGGCAGAATATTCCGATACATCAGGGGATGTGCTTTTTATATTAGCTGTTACTGTTTTACTATCCGTTCCACAAAATACTATCAGCAACATTCTTTATGGCATTAGCAAGCACCATATCATTGCAAAATTACGCATTATTGAAGCAATTTTTAATCTTGGCCTTAGCCTTATACTGGTAAACTATCTAGGCATAACCGGCGTGGCACTGGGTACTGCCATTCCACAAATTATTATAATGGCTCTTATTTTACCCGTAGTCGTTAGCTTCAATATAAAACTTCCTATCGGCAAATATATAACTCAGGTTTATATGCTGCCACTCATAGCCAGTTTACCTTTCGCAGTATTAACATATCTGGCTAATACAGAATTCCCTACAGAATCTATGGCGATATTTTTTATACAGGTTTTAATAATAATACCTGTTTATATAATTGGTGTGATAATTATATGCCTGTCAAAAGATGAACGTGCTAATTTATGGGGAATGTTATACAGATTATTACCTGTAAAAAATAATCAGAATGGATCTTAAACATGTCTAATTTTACTCCAGAAAAGCCTGTAAATGTTCTGTATTGTGAGGGCAACACCGATGGTACTATAGGCGGTTCATTTTTTAGCTTACTTTATCTTGTGAGTGGAATTGATAAAGATAAATATAACCCCATCGTAGTATTTCATAACGAACATGAACTGCTAGACCAGTATTCGGAAGCAGGCATCAAAACACTTGTTATTCCCCGACCGGTTCCTGTAAATTTTAAATTATCTACCAATGGGATTCTGGCTCTATTTAATCCTGTTCTTAAATTACTTCAGAAATCTATAAACTTTATTAAATTTTTCCCACTTACGGGCATTCAGTATGCCCGCTTAATGAAAAAACATAATATTAAACTATTGCACCTTAATAATTCCATTATACGCAATAATGACTGGATGCTAGGTGCCCAGATTGCTGGTATAAAATGTATCACTCATGAACGGGGTATTAATAAGTTTTATTCTCGCATGGCAAGATACTATGCCAGAAAACTTTGTGCAATTATCTGTATCTCTGATGCTGTCAGCCAAAATCTTCGTGATTATAATATTGATAACGGTAATTTAATTACCATCTATAATGGAATCGATCCGGATATTGTAAAAGTCAGTCAAACTGAACAGGAAATTCGTAAAATTCACTCTATCGGCAGTGAATTTACACTGATTGGTGTGATTGGTAATATTAAAGAATGGAAAGGTCAGGAAACGGCCATTCGCGCTATGGCTAAAGTTATTATAAACTTCCCTGACACCATTTGTTTACTGGTTGGCGACACTTCACAGGGAGATCAGTATTATAATGACAGACTGACTCAACTCATTGAAAAACTGGGTATAGAAAATAATATTATATTTACTGGCTACACCAAAAATGTAGCCAATTACATTAATATATTTAATGTGGTTTTACATACGTCTATTCTACCCGAGCCTTTTGGAAGAGTGCTCATAGAAGCAATGTCAATGAAGAAACCTGTGATAGGAGCACGTGCCGGTGCAGTACCTGAAATTATTGATGAAAGGGTAACAGGGTTTACATTTATGCCAGGTGATGATGTTGCACTTGCGGAGTCGATAAACCTGTTACTTGAGAACCCTGCAACAGCCTCAACGATGGGAGAAAATGGGTATAAGCGGCTTATGGATAACTTTCATATATCAGTAAATATTAACAAAACCCAGGAGCTTTACGAAACTATTTTAAGCTAGGGAACTTCTGATCAAGTCATGATTGTGATCTTAAGTCAAAAACTTCCAGCGGCAGGAGTGGCTACAATTTATTACAGAACAGGTGAATTTCAGTACCACGTTGAATTTCTTTCTCTATTGTAAAACCTGCTTCTTTTAGTAATGTTCTTACTGCCAGGTCGCTGGAATCAAAGCGAGGCAAATCTTCTGTATGTAATTCGAGGAATAGAAAACGACATTCTGGACGTTCGAGAATATCACGCATTCCTGTTAGTGCCTGGAATTCCGCACCTTCTACATCCATCTTAACTACATTTGGGACTTCTGCTTCATTTTTTTCAATTAAAGAATGTCCGCTACGAATCGTTATGGAGGTTCCCTGTTTTTTGAGGTTCTTACCTGGTTTCAGACACGATATTGCATTTTGATTGTCTTCAGATGAATAGATTAATGTCTCACCATCTTTATCGCCTAAGGCAGCTTCGATCAGGGTTATATTGGTTAAATTGTTATAGCCGCAGTTTTTACGTACAATATCTGCTGTATTATGTTCTGGTTCGAATGTATAAACCTTACCACCTGCCCCTACTGCTTCTGATGCAAACATGGAAAACATTCCAACAAAGGCTCCGACATCCCAGACAATATCATTTGGCTTTATATTCTGTATGAAATACTCAAGTTGCTCCCGCTCTCCCCCTGCTCTTACTATCCGTCTATGCATTTGCGGCTCTGCACTCCAGAAAGTTTTACGGATACCCAGTATTTCAAGAGAAGTTTTTGATTTGAATAATTGATATAGCAGTTTTATGATTTCTTTTTTCATTTAAATATCCATAAAGATTACATTTTTCCAGCTTATTTAACGGTCACACTGATATACTGAAACAGAAGAGTTTAATTTGATGTACAGTATAAACAATGGGATGAGAAAAAGCTATGGCCTATGAATTTTTAAAATATATTATACTGCCATCTAATCTGTTTACTTTGCTAATAGTAATTAGTTTAATTTGTGTTCTGGTATTTCGTTTTAATAAACCTGTCATTATTTTATGCTCATTAACGATTGCCCTCTATTTTGTTTTCGGTTCTGGACCAGTGGCCTATTTTCTTCTTAGCAAGCTTGAGTATGAGCATCCTGCTTATGATGTAAAGTCACAAACAACTCCATTAGATGCCATTGTTATTTTAACAGCAGATGCTGAAATCAAACCACTGGCTCCTGTGAGCAGCAATATTAACCCCTCTTCTGCATATAGAATACTCGAAGCCAGCCGCATATATAATGCATTTCCTGAATCAGAAATCATTATTACAGGCGCTGGCAATGTGCCTGAACTTATGCAACAGGTTCTGCTTAGTCTTAATGTGCCTGATGCAAGCATAAAACTTGATTCACTGGCTGCAAGCACATATTACAGTGCGGTTAATTTGCGCCCCATGCTGAATGATAAAAAATTTGTACTTGTAACATCTGCAGGTCATATGCCAAGGGCAATGGCTGTTTTTCAATCTCAGGGGCTTGCGCCCATTGCTGCACCAACAGAATTTATCAGTCGACAAAATATATTTGCCGCACAATATCTGCCTTCTTCACGCCATCTAATCCATTCTGATCTTGCTGTTCATGAGCTCCTGGCCATCTTCTGGTATCAGATAACGGGAAAAATTCAGTAATCTGTTGCCCATACTGTCACACCCTGGCTAATCTGCATATTATAGCTACGCTGTATTGCAGGCTCACATCTGTGATTAATATCACATTTATCCGCATCACCCAAACGAATGATAATAATATGATCAACTTCACAGAATAATCATTGCTCCGTGCACATAATCCTTTTACAAATATTTTGTATCGAAATATTAACAATCCATAATAAAAATAACTCCCGGATTTAACTTACCCACTAAATGAACAAGTAAATAGTCATCATAAGTATTATTT
>QIDK01000197.1 GCA_003228405.1 Gammaproteobacteria bacterium
GCCACTATAAGTATATTTTTCTCCCTCTGTTTCAGTAAGCCTGTCTTTGTATAAAAAGAAGTCTCCGTCAGGATTGTGTGCCGGGTTATTTATCATCACCAGATGAGCTGTGCCTTCTGGTTGCAGATTGATTAAATTATTCAGCGGATAGTCGCTCCAGATGTCGCCATTGATAACAACAAAAGGTTTATTGCCCAGTAAGGGCAGGGCATTAAAAATACCACCGCCGGTTTCCAGTGCCGATTCACCTTCGTCTGAATATTGTATGGATAAACCATAGTTTGAACCGTCGCCCAGGGTTTCTACAATCTGTTTTCCCCGCCAGGCAATGTTAATGATGATTTCATTGAACCCTGCTTTTTTTAAATTCATTAAATGATATTCAATTAACCGGTGTTTGCCCGCCTGAATTAAAGGTTTTGGTGTGGTATCGGTGAGGGGGCGCATGCGTTCGCCACGACCGGCGGCCAGTATCATTGCTTTCATTTTATGATTTCTATGGTTTTGGCATCAGGCTTTAAACCCAGCTCATTTAATAGTTCGCCAAATGCATTTAATTCACTGTATCTGCTGCATACATCAAATATATAAGTCAGAGTGCGTGGAATATCGTTAAGATAATCTGGTTTTCCATCGCGATGATTTAATCGAGCAAAAATACCCACGGCTTTTAAGTGACGTTGCATGCCCATAAGATCAAACCATTTAATAAATTGCTGTTGCTCAATATGACTGCATAAAGAATTAGACTGCATAAAATAATGAATCCAGTGTTCTATTTTCTCTCGGGGCCAGGCTATGTAACAGTCTTTTAATAAAGAAACCAGATCATAAGTAATGGGGCCTGAAACAGCGTCCTGAAAATCAATAACACCCGGATTATTTTGAGTTGTTAGCATTAAATTTCTTGAGTGATAATCGCGGTGTACAAATGTTTGTGTCTGTTCTAATGCATTGGCTGTTAATGAATTATAACATTGGGATAGTGTATGTTTCTGCTCATCGTTAAGTTCTATATTTAAATGCTTTGATAAATACCAGTCACTGAATAAGCTCATCTCAAACTTTAAAAGTTTGCTGTCATAATCAGGAATGGCTTCATTTATAGTCTGCATTTTTATTAATGCATTGATGGCATCTGTGTATAAATTATCTGCTGATTGTTTATTCAGTTTATCCAGATAAGCCTGAGAGCCAAGGTCGCTTAACAGTAAATAGCCGTCTTTTTTATTGTAATTAAAAATATGCGGGGCCTGAACGCCCACCGCTTCAATCATATTGGCAATTTTTATAAAGGGTTCGCAGTCTTCTTTATCTGGTGGTGCGTCCATGGCAACCCATGTTTGCTGGTCTTTGGTGATGCGGAAATATCGTCTAAAACTGGCATCGGCAGATGCGGGTTTTATAGTGAAGTCGCCAAACTCAAGATCTGTTTCTAACCAGTGCTGTAACTGTTGTAGGCGCGTGTCATTGCTCATATCTGGTAATATAATTTGTTATAATTTACGCATTGTATCAGTTTAGGGGGGATGAATGAAAAAATCAGTGGTGGTTATTGGCGTGGGTGAAATGGGCGGTGTGTTTGCCCGTGGTTTTTTGCGTCTGGGGTATTCGGTTTCACCGGTTATTAGAGATACAGATATTAATCAGCTGGCAAAAGAGATAGTTGACCCTGAACTGGTGCTGGTCGCTGTTGGCGAAGCAGATTTACAGGCAATGCTTGAAACTGTGCCAGCAAACTGGCGAGATTCTCTGGTGCTATTACAGAATGAATTATTACCCAGAGACTGGCAAAAACATGATCTGCATCCCACGGTAATATCAGTCTGGTTTGAAAAGAAAAAAGGTCAGGATGCTAAAGTATTAATTCCATCACCGGTGTATGGCGATAAGTCCAGTCTAATACATGATGCATTAGCGGCTGTGGATATCCCCTGTAAAATATTGAGTAGCGCAGAGGTATTGTTGTTTGAGCTGGTGGTGAAAAATGTGTATATCGTCATCACTAATATTTCAGGTCTTAAAACAGGTGGTACGGTGGGTGAGCTCTGGTCAGACCATCGTGATCTGGCGAATGAAATTAGTCATGAGGTCATTGCTATTCAACAGGCATTAACCGGGAAAAGTTTTGACGCAGATAAATTAATCGATGCCATGGTGGTTGCGTTTAATGGCGATCTGAATCACAAATGTATGGGTCGTAGTGCGCCTGCTCGTTTGCAGCGAGCGCTGGATCAGGCTAAAGAATTCTCACTGGATGTGCCTGCAATATTGGCTATTTCAGCCAGGGAATATCAGGCTGAATGAGTGCGGCTGTCCTGAAGTGGAAGATCAAAAGAAAAAAGATTTACCGCAAATAAACGCGAATAGACGCAAATAAAAACCGTAGGATATGTGGTTTCATTCTAAAGTTTGTCATCCCGAGCGTAGCCGAGGGATCTTACTACCCAGGTATTCAAGATCCCTCGGCTGCGCTCGGGATGACAAGGTGCAGGGGTGTAATACTCACCTCCTGTATTTATGTTTTATTTGCGTCTATTCGCGTGCATTTGCGGAAAAAAATCTTTTTTCTTTATATCTATTAACGAGCACTCAGATACATTAGCGGTTTATTGTTGTCAGGTACTCTTGTTGTTGCTATAGCGGCGTATTCTATTTTTAATTTACTGTACACATCATCCAGAGGCATGCCTAAAATTTTACTGGTAATCGCGCGTATCACACCTGCATGGGCAACCAGTAACACATGTTCGCCACGATGTTTTTTATTTACAGACTGATACACATCCCATACTCGATCCGCAAAACTGTTTAAAGGTTCAGCACCTTCGGGGCGATTGTTTACCGGGTCCTGAATAAATTTCTGTAAAGCATCGCCTTCATTCGCTTTAATGTCATCCGGTGTGCGGCCTTCCCATGTGCCGAAACCGATTTCTTTTAAATTATCTTCTACGGTAAAACCAACACCTGAAGTATCCGCCAGAGCTTCGGCGAATTTCTGGCAGCGAGACAGGGGCGAGGTGATAATGTGATCCCAGTGAGGCTTTTCGGGTACGGCGTCCCACATTTGCTGCCAGCCAGTTTTGCTGAGAGGATCATCAACACTGTGTCCACGGTAGCGTTGGCCACCTTCGGGTTCACCGTGTCGGATTATGTCGATTCTTGTTTCGCTCATGTTTTTTCTTTTTTCTGGTTATGGTGGAAAGATTAAATTAGATATTACATGCTGAGTGTTTTATTTCAATTGCTATTGGTGGGGAGCTTGAAGTGGTGCAGTTTTTTAATCCGATTTTTCCTGGCTCCACTGACAATAATATTGAACTTCCTGCTCTTTTAAAAACGCCTCAGCATTTTCTCCCTCTAACATGGCAAAGGTAGACAGCATTCCCGCTTCAATGCAGGTGTCTGCAATTACCGTAACCGAAGCCGGAGCACCCATCACCGGCCAGCCGGTTAAAGGATTGAGTATGTGTCCGTAACGCACGCCGTTTTTTAATAAATATCGCCGTGCATCACCGCTGGTTGCCAGTCCGCCGCGAGTTAGTTTAACTTCGCCTCTGGTTTTGCTGCCGGTGTGTTGTGAATCATCAATACCAATTATCCAGGGCTGAGACGGGTCAATCGACCCGGGACTGTAAATATCGCCACCAAAATTAATCAGCACGCCTGTTTCGATTAACGGCTGAATGAGTTTGCTCGCCTGGTTCACTGCGTATTCTTTTCCCAGTCCACCTAAATCAATTTCCATGCCTGGCTGTAAGGTGATATCAGGCCGCTGCCAGCTTACCCTGTTCCAGCCGATTTTTGGTTTAAGCTCATCAATCTGTTGTTGTGATGGAATATTGTCGCTGCCATCAAATTTCCAGGCTTCCCTTAAAATACCGGATGTAATATCAAACTTGCCTGCGCTTAACTGATGGCATTGGTCGGCAAAGTTCAGCATGTCGGCGGCTTCATTATCAACGCTGACTGTTTTTCCATTCGCATTATTTATTTTATAAATAATATT
>QIDK01000217.1 GCA_003228405.1 Gammaproteobacteria bacterium
AGGCAGGGTGCCGTTTCTGGCAATACTGGTGATTGTGCTGGTGCTGGCACTGGCGTCAATTGATCCGGCTACCGTGTTATTTGCCGTGTTTGCTGCTTATGCTCTTTCAGGTCCGTTACTTAGCTTATTGCGCAGAATTAGAAAACTAGGCCGAACGAAATCGGGTTAGATTGTGAACAATTCCATGCGAGATACTGTTTGAAACTAAAAAGCATTTTGTCCGCAAATGAACGCGAATACACGCAAATAAAAGCGAAAGCGTTAATTTAGAGTGTAGTGCGCCGCAGGCGCACAAAACTAATATTCGCGTTCATTTGCGTGTATTTGCGGACAATAAGCTTTTTGCTTTTAGAAAATAACCACGGTGATAGTCCAGGCCTGTAATATATTAAGGCACTGCAAATTGCAGCTTGGCAAAGTCATTAATAATCGTTATAGTTTTACCCAGATATTATGAATACTTACAGAACACAACAAGATCAAGCTTTTGCACCCCAAGGTGCTGTTCTGTCATGCCTGTCTCTAAAATCACTCCATGCTTTATTCCTGCTACTGCCTTAGGGCAGATAAAGAACTCCTGGCGGGGACACAACGCGCAATCTAAAAACACCTATACAATAAACATACTGATTTGCGGAGCAGGTCATGAGCAATAAAGAAAAATTAATTATATTTGATACAACCTTGCGCGATGGTGAGCAAAGCCCTGGCGCATCAATGACAAAAGACGAAAAAGTGCGCATTGCCAAAGTACTGGAGCGTATGAATGTCGATATCATTGAAGCCGGTTTTCCCATTGCCAGTCGTGGTGATTTTGAATCTGTGCAGGCGGTAGCCGAGGCGGTAAAAGACAGCACTGTCTGTGGTTTATCTCGAGCACTGGCTAAAGACATCAGCGCTGCTGGTGAGGCATTGAAAAAAGCCAACTCTTCGCGCATTCATACATTTATCGCCACATCGCCTATTCATATGAAAATGAAGCTGCGCATGGAGCCTGATGCAGTATTGCAGCAGGCAGTCGATGCCGTAAAAATGGCACGCAAGTTTACCGATAATATAGAGTTCTCACCTGAAGATGCAGGCCGTTCAGAGCTGGATTTTCTGTGTCGCATTATTGAAGCGGTGATTGACGCGGGTGCGACCACAATCAATATACCTGATACCGTGGGTTACAATCTGCCCAGTCAGTTTGGTAGTTTGATTAAATCTTTAATTGAGCGTATTCCCAATTCAGATAAAGCTATTTTCTCAGTGCATTGCCATAACGATCTGGGTATGGCGGTGGCCAACTCTCTGGCGGCAGTACAGAATGGCGCGCGTCAGGTTGAATGTACGATTAATGGGCTGGGTGAACGAGCCGGTAATGCATCACTTGAAGAAGTGGTGATGGCGGTGCGTACCCGGCAGGATTTATTTGATTGTGATACAACTTTAGATGCTACACAGATTGTCAGTGCATCAAAACTGGTTTCAGGTATTACCGGTTTTCCGGTGCAGCCCAATAAAGCCATAGTGGGTGCCAATGCTTTTGCCCATGAGTCGGGCATTCATCAGGACGGTGTATTAAAAAGCCGTGAGACTTACGAAATTATGCGCGCTGAAGATGTGGGCTGGAATGAAAACCGTCTGGTGTTGGGAAAACATTCAGGTCGCAATGCATTTCGTGCCCGCCTTGGCGAGCTGGATATTGAAATGGCATCAGAAGAAGATCTTAATGATGCTTTTTCTCGTTTTAAAGATCTGGCTGATAAAAAACATGAAATCTTTGATGAAGATTTACAGGCACTGGTGGCAGAAACCGGCTGGAATTCTGAAAATGAACAGTTCAAGCTGGTGAGTTTAAAAGTGTGTTCAGAAACCGGTGAAATACCTGAAGCGACAGTAGTCGTCAGTATTGATGGCGTAGAAAGCTCATCGTCTGCTCAGGGTGGTGGCCCGGTTGATGCCGCTTATAAAGCCATTGAAGCACTGGTAAAAAGTGAAACCGAATTGCAGTTGTATTCGGTGAATAATATTACCAGTGGTACAGATTCTCAGGGAGAGGTGACGGTACGTTTATCCAAAGGTGATAGAATTGTAAATGGCCTGGGTGCGGATACCGATATCGTGATTGCGTCTGCAAAAGCGTATATCAATGCGCTTAATAAAGTGGTGTTATCGGCCACTCGAGAACATCCACAGTTGGGTGATGTTTAGCCAGGTGGAAAACATTAAGCATAAAACAACTGGTAGCAATGGGCAGGGATGCTCGCTCGATGAGCGCTCGCGTATCCAGGTGCTAAAGGCTATGGGTATTCAGCCGTGGTTTTCAAAATATGCAGCTATTCAAAGCGGTGAAAAAATTCAACAAGCTGCTGAAGCATTAGCTGTTGAATCAAGCTCTGTTTCAAATAATATTAGTGAACTGAACTGGCAACAACTGCAGCAAACTATCAGTGCATGTCAGCTCTGCGAGTTACACACCAGTCGTACTCAAACAGTCTTTGGCATGGGTAACCCGGCTGCAGATTTAATGATTATTACTGAAGCACCAGATAAAGAAGAAGATCGCATTGGCGAACCTTTTGTTGGGCCTTCGGGCCAACTACTGGATGCTATGTTAAAGGCTATTAATTTGAATCGTGAGAATATTTTTATTACTAATGTAATAAAATGCACTCCACCTGATGATCGTAAACCTCATGTCAGTGAAATTGTTTGTTGTGATAGCTATTTACAACGACAGATTGAACTGGTTCAGCCTAAATTAATTTTAGCCCTCGGCCGTATTGCGGCACATCATCTTTTAGTGACGAAAGAAACCCTGGGGGTGTTGAGAGAAAAATCACACAGTTACAATGGCATCCCTCTGGTTGTCAGTTATCACCCCGATTATTTAATCAGAAAGCCCATAGAAAAACGTAAATCATGGCAGGATTTGCTACAAGTAAAGAGTATTCTTAAAAAATCATAAATAATGGTAATTAATCCTCATATTGAATCGGTGACTGCTTTCAGACTAATGACTGTGGATGACGTGGCAGGCATTATGATGATTGAACAACAAATCTATGAGCACCCCTGGACGGAAGGAATTTTCAGGGACTGTATTAGAGTGGGCTATCATGGCTGGGTGTATGAAGTCGAGAATGAGATACAGGCATATGGCCTGATATCGATTGCTGCTAATGAAGCGCATATATTAAATTTGTGTGTGGCACCTGTTTTTCAGGGGCAGGGTCTGGGTAAGCTAATGCTTTTAAAATTAATGGATACAGCAAAAGCGCTGGATGTTAAGTCAGTATTTCTTGAAGTTAGAGCATCTAATGATTTTGCTATAAAACTGTATGATAATGCAGGCTTTAACCAGCTGGGTTTGCGAAAAGATTATTATCCGGCGGATAAAAATGGTCGAGAAGATGCACTGGTGTTTGGCAAAGAGTTAGGCACAGAAAATGAACAGGGCCAGTAAAAAAATAACCTGCATAATAATGGCGAGTTTTTTTCTCGTATTAATAATCAGCTGTTCTCTCCCATCTAAAACAACCAGTTCCTCTGAATGGAAATTCACTCCATTGCCTGACCTGTCTCAGCAACCACTAAAGCTAAATGTGGCGCATGTTATTAATGAGCGATTCCCAGCTTTAAGTGATGAGCAGATAAAACGTCTATTCGTTCAAACTCAGAAATTATTAAAACAGTATTTTAATCTGCAGGTGATCTTTGAAAAAAACCAGCGGATCTCAATTGATGAGTTTTTTTCTTATCTACCAGAAAAAATAATTTCAGAGCGAAATGAATATATTATTGATGCAAGAAATATTAACGATGAAGTAAAAGAACAGATGCGCGCATCTATTTATTCTACTTTATTAGAAAATGAACAACAAAAGTCATCAGTTATTAACTATGCAAAACCCTATCTGGTGAATCCCGGGCCGGTTGAAAATTTTCTGCAACTTGCAGATGAGCTGGTAAAAACTCTATTACATAGAGTGAAATACTGGT
>QIDK01000149.1 GCA_003228405.1 Gammaproteobacteria bacterium
CGTTCCGTAATGGTTATGAAACCAGTAAATTTATGATTTCTATCATGGCGACCTGGACATGTATCGCTGATTTGTTAATCGATGTTTCTGCATATGTGCCACATGACGGTGCAATTATTGAAACTGAAAATAACAACAATGCAGCTAATTTTGAAGCAGATGAACCGACACATTATAGCGTGATTGATGATTCAGACACACAGGTAACTGTCCGTCTGTATTACAACTACAGCCGTTCACAACCCCCTGTTTCCGGAGAAAAAGCGCAGTTTTATATTTCCTGGAATGAAACAGAAAACGGTGATGTTGAAGGTCGGATGATTATTGATGGTAATGGCGTCAACTGGGATAATCGCAACAGCGATGACCCTTCAATGATGCGAATGGACTTTAATTATACCGATACGCAGCAAACAGCCGATATGTTTCTTCAGTTTGATGATAATAACGTATGGGCGGATGGTTTCAGAATTATCCTGGTAAAAGATCTTGAAACAAATCCTTTATTGAAAGTCTTTGAAGCACGCGGACTGATTAAGATGAAAGCGCAGTTTGCACCGGCGAATAGTATCTCAGAAATTCCTGACGTACATTTATACACGGTTTCTGATGCTCTAGGCAACGGTGCGTCAATTGCAGAATTCCAGAACCTTTCATTACCGCTGGGATTAAATCCAACACTTGGAAATCATCTGGGCGACTATTTATTCAGTAAAAAAGATATGTATTACTTTGAGTCTGATATGGACTGGGAATACATTAATAAAACAGTGCTTGCTGCAGAATATCGCGGTGGTCGCACTACAGCTGCAACAGGAGGCACATGGCTACCATTTGATCCCTCACTTGATTTAATCATTGCTGCTTTTAATCTTGACAGTGATTATTTTACTGGCACAAAATGCTCACTGATTGGTGATGACTGTATCGACCTGCTTAATGCCGTGTTTAATTTTACCGGCGGATTTGCCGATCAGGAAGAAAATCAGGGCGCTGACCCGCTGGACTGGCGTTCAACTGAAATCAACAATGCAAATTACCTGACCACAGTCTTTCCGAATGGTATTGACTGGACGGATGCATTTGAGCACAATTTTATGCCAACAGTGATGCCTTAAATAACCCTTAAATAACAATTGGGTCGCAACACAAAAAAGCCCGGTGCATAATAAATGCACCGGGCTTTTTTATAGCTTTAAAAATTAAACAAAAAATTTTATTATTGTAATAAAAGTCTATCTCATTACAGACTAATTTAATAAACTACCCCGTAGCAAGCTGACGGGGCATTAATACTAATCTATTTATTGTAGGCTGGGATAAGCGGTAGAACGACTCAGGAGACAAAGTCGAGCAATTGCCAAGGAGCGGTAGCTTTGCACACGCTGAAACAGAATCGTAGGGCGGGCACTGCCCGCCATTCGACAGGTATTGGAGCTGAATTCTGTCGGGCAGTGCCCGACCTACAGTTTGTATTCGCACCAGGCTGCAGGAAATAAAACCCGATAAATATTTAAAGGTCAGACTCATGATTACCTACTTATACTGGATTGCAATTATCACTTTCGCTTTCGGCCTGTTTTATTTTATTGGCTATAAAGTGGAACAATGGAAAATTGCTGCTATCGCATGTGCCAGTGTACTGCTTATCGGTTTTATCGCTTACCACTTTCATTTTCAACAGGTATTTGTAAAACGCTACGGTGGCATTATGACAATAAAAGTGCCTGAGGGTGAACTGCATTTAACGGCAACCTGGAAAGATGATAATTTATGGATTGAAAATTATAACCCCGAAACCAATACCTGCCATTTTAGAGAATACTCACGCGGTAATCTTTTACAGGGACAGGTGACGATTAAAAACTGTAACCCGTTATTACGCCAGCCTACTAATATTGGCGAAACACAACCTTAAAATAACACTTCATGACATCGAACTATTTAAAGACCACATTCGCTAAAGCTGCGCTAACGAAAGCAGGTATAAACTGCCTGTTAGTTTTGGCCTTGATTTTTAGCAACATAAATTTACATGCCGCACCAACAAATAATAACAGAGCTGCAACACAACAATTTACACCCGAAGACTTTTCACATTGGTTGAATGCGGCATACATTGCAGATGCGACATATAAAACGAAAGATGATATTGAAAAAATATTAATATCGCAAGGCTACAAAATAAACCAGTATAAACAGCTTGAAGGTTATTCCGTTGCTTATGTAATCGCGACTAACGATAGAACCCGACAGCAGCTTATAGCGGTGCGCGGAACATCAAACATTGAAAACGTCATTGTTGACGCAGCCTTTGTACTGGTTCCCGATAAGCTAACAGGTATTGATATTCATCAGGGCTTTTTACTTTCCGCCAGAGATATTTACCAGCAGATTCTGCCTGAAATTAATCCAGCATATAAAATAAACACAATCGGGCATAGCCTGGGTGGTGCTACCGCAATAATTTTAGCGATGATGCTCGATGCCCAGGGATATTCAATTGGCGAAGTCATCACCTTTGGCCAACCAAAAGTAACCAATATCAGTGGCAGTCGAAAATTCAATCATCTGAATATTAAGCGGCTGGTCACAGAAAAAGATGTTGTACCACTAACACCACCCATCGACCCAATGGATTTAATGAATCTTAGCATTTTCTGGCATCAGGGCACGGAGATTGTTTTGTTCAAAAATAAGCAGTACTCCGTTTTGAGTGGAATAGACAGCATGATGCGAGCGAGTGACTTTTTAAATGATATGCCCAGTGAGCAACATCTAAAAAGTCATTTCATGACGACTTATATAGACCATCTTAAAACCAAACTTAATTCAGCCGAACAAGTTATTTTTAAAAGTGATTTTAAATTTTCTGACTGGTTTGGCTCCTCTTCTAAATCAGGAAAAAAATAAGATCAGAGCCAATGCCAGTAAGTTAAGCTTGTAGGTGCGAATAAATTGTTTGGAGCAATTTATCACGTTAGCCCTGTAGGGCTTCTACATGGATGTAGACGGTAGGGCAACGCAGGAGCAGTTGCCGAGTGAAGCGTATGTGGATGCGCTGAATAATTTATTCGCACGATATGGACATATTTTGGCACCGCTGTGCGAATAAATTCGCACCTACAATAGAAACGAGCTTAACTTACTGGCATTGAGTTCAGAGCGTTAATTAATACTGCTTCGCAGCACAAACTATTACTGGTACTTAAAGTAATACGGCGCTATTATTAGATTCATTTATCAACAAATACAAAAATGTCTTATCTGAGGTATAGAATTAATGACACTTAAAAAATTATCTACTATTGTCGTTACCATTGCATTTGGCGCTTGCACGTTTACCTTACAGGCAAACAATGAAACAGGTCATAACTGGGTGCCTAATCAACCTACGAGTAACTACTGGCAGGCACCAAACTGGCCTGGTTTTAGCGCGCCACCATCTTATAATCCTGCACCACCACCCGCTTATTACAACAACTATCAACGACCTCCACCTCCAGCATATAGACCACCGCCTGCTAATTATCCGGCACCTTATGGATACCGCGCTGCTCCACCGCCACCACCGGGACCATACAATAACGGACCCGTCCCTTACTCTAATCAATATAGAGGTGCCCCCCCTCGTGGCGCCTATGATGGCCCTTCTGCATTTTATACGCCGGGCTATAATCCCTATGGTTACAATCGCAGGGGCAACAGTGGCTGGAATAATAATAAATTCTGGGGAAGAAGTGGCCCGAACACGTGGATGAACCCAGGCAAGCGTAACTGGGAAAACAGCTGGGATGACATGATAAACACACTCAGCCGTATGGGAGAAATGCATGGTGGCTGGACAGCACCAGAGGTGACCATGCCAAACCCGATTGATATGGGTGACCAGATGCAGGAT
>QIDK01000261.1 GCA_003228405.1 Gammaproteobacteria bacterium
AAATGAATCCCCGCTTTATACACTTACGCCTGCACACTGAATATTCTCTGGTGGATGGCGTGGTGCGCATCAAGTCTTTAATGAAAACGGCAGCCGAGCAGAATATGCCGGCCATAGCGCTGACCGATCAATCTAACCTGTTTGCCATGGTTAAGTTTTATCGTGCGGCAATGGCGGCGGGAATAAAACCGATTATCGGGGTTGATGTCTGGATACGTCCGGCCATTGAAACAGACAAGCCTTCACGTATGGTTTTACTGTGTCAGAACAATGAAGGCTACCTGAATGTTACCCAGTTAATTTCCCGTGGCTATCTGGATGGTCAACATGGGGGAATTCCCATGATTGAGGTGGACTGGCTGCGGGAATTTAATGCGGGCATTATTGTGCTTTCCGGAGGTCGCGAAGGGGATATAGGCCGGGCACTTTTAGCAGGCAACCAGATGCAGGCGGAGGAGCTGCTTAAAGCCTGGCAACATATTTTCCCCGGCCGTTTTTATCTGGAACTGCAACGCACCGGTCGTGAAAACGAAGAAGAATATTTGCATGCGGCGGTGAGTCTGGCAATGACCTCGAATACCCCGGTGGTGGCCACTAATGATGTGCGCTTTTTAAAGCAGGATGAATATGATAGCCATGAAGTTCGCGTGTGTATTCATGATGGTCGAACCCTGGATGATCCGCGCCGGCAAAAACTTTATAGTGATCAGCAATATCTGCGCACAGAAGAAGAAATGTGCGAGCTATTTGCCGATATCCCCGAGGCATTACAAAATACGGTTGAAATCGCTCAGCGCTGTAATCTGAATGTCCGTCTGGGTGAAAGCTTTCTACCCAATTTTCCAGTACCCGAAGGCGATACCATTGAGTCGTATTTTATTCGGGTGTCTAAACAGGGCCTGGAAAAACGTCTGGAAATTTTAGTCCCGGCTGAATCTGAAAACGCAGTTGAACGCCGCAAGCCCTATTACGAACGTCTGGATATTGAGCTGGAAGTTATCAATACCATGGGCTTCCCCGGTTACTTTCTGATTGTGGCTGACTTTATTCAATGGTCCAAAGATAATGAAATACCGGTGGGGCCGGGACGGGGTTCCGGTGCGGGTTCACTGGTGGCGTACTCGCTATTAATTACCGATCTTGACCCGCTGGAATATGACCTGCTGTTTGAACGATTCCTGAATCCCGAACGTGTCTCCCTGCCGGATTTCGATGTGGATTTCTGTATGGAAGGCCGTGACCGGGTCATCGACTATGTAGCGCAGACCTATGGCCGTGATGCGGTATCACAGATTATCACCTACGGTTCAATGGCGGCTAAGGCGGTTATTCGTGATGTAGGTCGTGTGATGAGCCTGGGTTATGGTTTTGTGGATCGCATAGCCAAAATGATTCCCTTTGAAATTGGCATGACCCTGACAAAGGCGCTGGAAGAATCGGAAGACCTGGCAAATGCCTATAAGTCAGAAGATGATGTGACCGAGCTGATTAATATGGGCCTGTCGCTGGAAGGTTGTGCTCGAAACGCCGGCAAACATGCCGGCGGGGTAGTGATTTCACCCTCGGTGCTTACTGATTTCACGCCACTCTACTGTGAGCAGGGTGGCCACAGTATTGTTACCCAGTTTGATAAAGATGATGTGGAAGCCATTGGTCTGGTCAAGTTCGACTTTTTAGGCCTGCGCACCCTCACCATTATCGACTGGGCGGTGCGTAATATAAAAGCACGCCACAGTGATCAGCAGGATCTGGATATAAACCTGTTACCACTGGATGATGAAGCGGCTTTTACCCTGTTAAGAAATGCAGAAACCACCGCGATATTTCAGCTGGAATCCAGTGGCATGAAAGATCTGATCAAACGTCTGCAACCGGATTGTTTTGAAGATATCATTGCACTGGTGGCATTGTTCCGCCCCGGCCCATTGCAGTCCGGCATGGTGGATAACTTTATTAATCGTAAACACGGTCGAGAAGAAGTTTCCTATCCGGATGCCCAGTACCAGCACGACTCGCTTAAAATTATTTTAGAGCCCACCTACGGTATTATTCTGTATCAGGAACAGGTTATGCAAATTGCCCAGGTGCTCTCAGGCTACACACTGGGTGGTGCAGATATGCTGCGTCGCGCCATGGGTAAAAAGAAGCCGGAAGTGATGGCACAACAGCGAACCATTTTTGAAGACGGCGCCAGAGACAATGGCATTGATGGCGAGCTGGCGATGAAGATTTTTGACCTGGTGGAAAAATTTGCCGGTTATGGTTTTAATAAATCCCACTCGGCTGCTTATGCTTTACTGTCCTACCAGACCGCCTGGTTAAAGTCCCATTATCCGGCAGAATTTATGGCGGCAGTATTATCCGCAGATATGGATAACACCGATAAAGTCGTGATCTTAATTGAAGATTGCCATCGTATGGATCTAGAAGTTTTAACCCCCAATATTAATCGGTCAGTAATTAAATTCTCTGTGCCAGATGAAACTCAGGTTTTATATGGTTTGGGTGCCATTAAAGGCGTAGGGCTGGCAGCACTTGAAGGTATTATCGAAGAGCGTGATAACAACGGGGTTTATAAAGACCTGTTTGACTTATGTCGACGGGTCGATGGACGCAAAGTCAATAAGCGGGTTTTAGAGGCCTTAATAAAGGCGGGCGCATTAGAAGAGCTGGGTCCGAACCGGGCCAGTTTAATGGCTCGCCTGCGGGATGCCATGCAGGGAGCAGAACAGTATCAGAAAAATGCCAGTGTAGGGCAGGATGATTTATTTGGCAGTGCCACCGAAGAAGATTCCATTGCCCCCATTAATGAAGTCACGGTAGCCGAATGGGAAGAAGAGAAACGCCTGACACTGGAAAAAGAAACCCTGGGTTTATATCTCACCGGTCACCCGATTGAACGCTATGAAAAAGAACTGAGAAAATTCACCGATTGCACATTAGGCGCATTAGCCGATCAAAGTGATCTGGCCTCCGGTGCAGGCGGCGGTTATATGTCTCAACGCAATGCCAAAAGTTATAAGTTAGCCGGTTTAATGATCGGTATGCGAGTGCGTAAAACTAAAACCGGAGGCAAAATAGTCTCTGCGGTTTTAGATGATCGAACGGCGCGCATTGAAGTGCGTATTTTTGAAGAAAAATTTGAGCAGTATAATTACCTGTTAAATAAGGATAAGCTGATTATTGTGGAAGGCAAGGTCATTGTATGACGATTATTTTGGTGGTTATCGAATTACCGCAGACACAATTTATGATATAACTGAAGCACGCCAGAAATTTGCCCGGCGTCTGGAAATTAACCTGCAGGAAAATAATGGTGATCACAGTATTGTGCATCAGCTTAACCAGGTGTTAAATCCATTTCGAGAAGGCAGCTGTCCGGTATGGATAAATTATAAACGTGACGATGTGATGGCAAAACTCGCACTAAGTGATGACTGGCGGGTGCAGCCCAGTGATGAATTAATTCATCGCCTGGATAAACTGGCGGGTGAAGATAATGTTTTTGTTGTTTATTAACGGATTTAAAAAAAGATAAAAGATAAAAGCATTTTACCGTATATAAGCGTTTATTTGCGGTAAAATGCCTTTATCTTTTTGATTTTGTAACTCGTTCCCACGCTCCTGCGTGGGAATGCATATGCTAAAATCAGCTTATAATAAGGTATGAGTTCCCACGGAGGACCGTGGGAACCAGATCGAGAAGTGAAAACATTGCAACTCGTTCCCACGCTTCTGCATGGGAATGCATATGCTAAAATCAGCTTATAATAAGGTATGAGTTCCCACGGAGGACCGTGGGAACCAGATCGATATTAGCGTTCATTTGCGGTAAAAATGCTTTTATCTTTTTGATTTTGTAACTCGTTCCCACGCTCCTGCGTGGGAATGCATATGCTAAAATCAGCTTATAACAAGGTATGGGTTCCCACGGAGGACCATGGCAACCAGATTGTCTCTGTGTTCTCTGTGCCTCTATGACAAGGATTTTAAAATAATGAAAACAGACCAGCCAACAACCATTGCCAGCATTGCATTCGTACTTGGAAAAGTACTTGACCATTATGGCCTGGACAAACTCGCTATAGCCGAACAGGCAGGAATTGATATAGAAATAGCGTATCAGCCCAATGACCGCATTAGCACTGCGATGATGCAGAAAGTATGGGCAATAGCGCATCAAAAAACAGGTGATAACTGTTTAGGTTTAACCTATGCTGAATTTATTCAGCCTGCCTCATTATGTGGTTTAGGTCTGGCATGGATAACCAGCGATACCTTAAAAGATTCAATTAATCGGCTGGTCAGGTTTCAGAACTCCATAACCACTGCGGCAGAATTTATTTTTAATGAACTGGATGACTGTTATCAGATTATACTTCGTCCAAAAATAAAAAATCCCGTACCTGTGTCAGTTGATGCGAGCATAGCGGCATTATTTCAAATGTGTCGTATTACCTATGGCCCCGAGTTAAAAGCAGAAAGGGTCTGTATTGCACATGCTAAACCTGATTGTATTAAAAAGTTTAATGATTTTTTTGGTGTTAATGTTGAATTTGATGCGTCAGAAAATCAGATTTTTTTTACTAAAAATACATTTGATAGTGAGCTTGCAACTTCAAACCCTGATCTGGCCAGAATGAATGATCAGGTTGTTATTGAATATTTAAAACGCTTTGATAAAAAGAATATTAGTATGCAGGTGAGGGCGCGTATTATTGAAGAGCTCAACAATGGTGTGCCTAATCAGGAGAAAATTGCCAGTTCATTAAATATCAGTTTACGAAATCTGCAGCGTAAACTTAAAAATGATAACACCAGCTTTAAGACAATCCTCGATGAAACCCGCAGTGAGTTATCAAAGCAATATCTGCGTGGCAGTGATCGATCAATTATAGAAGTTGGTTTTTTATTAGGCTTTTCAGAGTCAAGTAATTTTGCCCGCGCCTTTCGCCGCTGGACTGGTGTATCACCTGTTGAATATCGGGAAACCTCCTTATAAATCTGAGATATTACTGAATCAGAAATAAAGGATTCTGCTAATAAGCTTTAGAAAAATAGCATCTGTAGGCGTTAGCTTTAGCTGAGGCCTACAGGAGAAAATATTTTTGTTATGCCTGTTTGATATAAGGCAGATATCCTTTTCATGTATTTCGGGGAAAAACCCGATATAAATCACAGTTTTAAGCTATTTCACTAAAACTTGGCGTAAATTGATAAACGTCTGGCGCCAACTGACCATCCTTTCCTAAGCGGCTCTCATAAGCTTTAACCATACCCACAAGTATGGAGAGCGGCATGAATAATCAATATAAATATCATAGAGCAACCCTTCGTGAAACTGTTTCATTTATAGGCGTTGGTCTACACACCGGTCAGCTTTCAAAAGTTAGCCTCAAACCCTGTGTTGATAAAAGGGGTATCTATTTTGTTAGAACCGACATTCAGTCAACTCAGGCTGACATAGATGCCAGCTGGTACAACGTGTCTGATACCACATTGTCTACAAATTTGAGTAATCAGCATGGAGTAAGTGTATCCACCGTTGAACACCTGTTGTCAGCATTGATTGCCTGTGGCATTGATAATGTGCGCATTGAAGTTGATGGCCCTGAAATACCTATTATGGATGGCAGTTCAGAGGTGTTTGTTGAAGCTATTCGCAGTGTCGGAAAAAGTTATCTGAAATTGCCGAAACAGGGCATCTGGATAGAGAAACCAGTGGTGGTTACCGAAGGTGATAAATACGCAATACTGATGCCTCATTCAGTGCCCAGAGTGACTATGTGTATCGATTTTCCTGATACAGTAATTGGTTCGCAATGTTATTCAGTAACACTGGAAGGCGAAAAATATTTTGAAGATGTCGCCTATGCAAGAACCTTTGGTTTTGCCGACCAGGTCGAAGCACTAAAGAAAAGAGGTCTGGCCCAGGGCGGTTCGCTGATTAATGCGATTGTGATTGATGGTAAAAAGATTGTCAATCCAGAAGGTTTGCGAGTGGAGAATGAGTTTGTACGGCATAAAATTCTCGATGTGGTGGGTGATATGTCTCTCGCAGGTGCGCCTATCATTGGTCATTATTATGCTCACAAAGCCGGGCATAGTCTGAATCAGAAACTACTCCGAAAACTGTTTAGTGAAACTTCAGCCTGGACGCAAACTTCACTGGAACAGGGCAGGGAAATGTTTGCAAATCATGATGAGCTGTATGGCGGAGATTATATTAAGCAGGCTCTGAATGTTGTGCCAATTAAAAAAGTAGCGAGTTAAAGAGTTACTGATTATTCCAGCACAAGGTGTAAGTAACTCAATTCAAAACATGCTGTCCCGAATAGTTACTAAAATATTCGGGACAGCAGCAAGAGTGGGTTTGTCCGGTAAGCTTTTATAATTTCAGCTATTTACTGAAATGGCCTGCCGGATTTTTTTATGAATGTATGGTGTTAACCATTATCTGCCGCTAGCCGGTTTTATATTGCGTATGTCAGAACCAGTAATTGGGCTTATGGTAGAGGCTGTGGCCGTTGTGGTCTCTGTTGTATCCGCTTGGTTGAATTCAACTAACCAGTCCTGATAGTTTTCACCCGAGCCTTCTATAGTAAGACATTCTACCATCTTTTCTACGTTCAGGTCTTTCGGGCATTCTGCATAAACCAGACTGGATATAAAAAGCACGCACGCACCAACTAATAGTTTTAGTTTCATTTTACTACTCCTTTAGAAATGTTTTCGTTTATCTTTTTTAATTTATTATGTTTTGCAGGCAATACTATACTCTTCTTATGCAGCAAAAATATAAGATAACTGAGTTAAGTGGTGTAGGGAAAATTCTATTTTCTATAGGAAATATCTATTCCCGTGGTCTCCTGTCACTAGTGTCCGGGGAAATTCCTTTTGTCATTCCCGAATGCCTGTGTCGGGAATCTAGTGACTTTGAATGACTTAAAGACACTGGATCCCC
>QIDK01000046.1 GCA_003228405.1 Gammaproteobacteria bacterium
GCACTTATTGGCCGTCTGGCAGTTTGCAAACAGGCACAGGGTTATGGTGTGGGTAAAATGCTATTAGTAGATGCGATTAAACGCACTGCCATCGTCAGCAGCCAGGTGGCCATTTATGCCATGGTAGTAGATGCCATTAATGAAACAGCGGAAAATTTTTATCTACAGCTGGGTTTTCTGAAACTAGATACGGCTGGCCACAAACTCTTTTTACCCCTGAAATCCTTTCAGAAGTTTTAGTCGCTTAAGCTCAGAATGAAAGAGCACTTTTGACCAACGACTTAAGACTTACGACTTACGACTAATGTTTCCAAAGCCCAGTCAATATGATCCCTCACCATCCCATTAACATCTGCTCGCCGATCCTGTAACGCGGCAAAAATCTCGCCTGAATAAGGCGCATTACCCAAAGCCACAGCAATATTTCGCAACCATTGCATATAACCTATACGCCGAATCGGTGAGCCTTCCATTTTTTTCAGAAACTCATCTTCTGTCCAGGAGAATAAATCCAGCAGTCCGGGTGCATCCAGCCCGTGGCGAATGGCAAAGTCTTTTTCATCTGAGGCTCTGGAAAATCGATTCCACGGGCACACCAGCTGGCAGTCATCACAGCCATAAATATGGTTGCCAATCGCCTGGCGAAATTCTATGGGAATAGCCGACTTTAATTCAATTGTGAGATAGGAAATACAGCGCCGGGCATCCAGTTTATAGGGTGCGATAATGGCCTGTGTGGGGCAGATATCAATACAGGCGGTGCAGCTGCCACAGTGGTTTTGAGCTGGAGCAGGGTTTACTGGCAGGGGTAAGTCCGTATAAATTTCACCCAGGAAAAACCAGGAGCCGGCGGACTGGTTGATCAGGTTTGTATGTTTGCCAATCCAGCCTAATCCCGCCTTTTCAGCCAGAGCCTTTTCCAGTACCGGCGCACTATCGGTAAATACCCGGTAGCCAAATTCACCGATTTCCTGCTGCATTTTATTTGCCAGCTTCTGCAGGCGTTTGCGAATAAGCCTGTGGTAATCTCGTCCGGTGGCATAGCGAGAAATAAGCCCCAGCTGTTTATTGGCCAGCACTTCTTTAATTGAGGTCGCTTGCGGTGGGAAGTAATCCAACCGCACAGAGATAACACTCAGTGTACCCGGTTCGAGTTCAGCTGGCCGGTATCGTTTAGTGCCATGCCGGGCCATATAATCCATTTCACCGTGATAGTTTTTATCGAGCCACTCTTCATAGCCGGCTTCATGCCGCGAAAGATCGGTATTAGAGACGGAGAGCTGAGAAAAACCAAGTTCTTCGGCCCATTGCTGGATATTTCCAAGAAATTGTTCGGGCAATGATTTCAAAGATTCACCAGAACCCCCATCCGTAACAGACTCCCCTCCTGTCAAAAGAGGGGCTGGGGGAGATTTTTCTTTAATATTATGGCTCATTAACTGAATGCTATAACAATTCAGTTGATAATTTCAGCTATTTTTGGTCATATACGCGCCTTACTAGATATCTTACCGTGTCATCCTGAACGAATGTACAGGATCTATACCCCAACAGGCAAAAAATATGAAAGTTCGCACCCGATTCGCCCCCAGCCCCACCGGTTATCTGCATATAGGCGGTGCCAGAACAGCCCTTTTTTCCTGGCTCTATGCAAAAAAAATGGGCGGAGAGTTTGTGCTGCGAATTGAAGACACCGATCGTGAGCGCTCCACACAGGAAGCCGTCGATGCCATTTTAGAAGGCATGGCCTGGCTGGGTTTAAGCCATGATGAAGGCCCCATCTACCAGACAGATCGCTATGACAAATACAAAGAAGTCATCCAGACTCTGCTCGATCAGGGCGATGCCTATTACTGCAACTGCTCCAGAGAGCGACTAGATGAAATGCGCGAACAGCAAAAGGCGAATAAACAAAAGCCCAAATATGATGGTTGCTGCCGAGAAAAGGGCCTGACAGAAGCAGATGATACGGTAGTGCGCTTTAAAAACCCGCTGCAGGGTGAAGTAGAGATAGTTGATCATGTGCGCGGCAAGGTGGTTATCAGCAATCAGGAGCTGGATGATCTGATTATTCAACGCTCCGACGGCAACCCGACCTATAACTTAACCGTTGTGGTTGATGACCGGGATATGCAGATCAGCCATGTAATTCGCGGTGATGATCACCTGAATAACACCCCCAGACAAATCAATATTTTAAAAGCACTGGGTGCCCATATCCCTGAGTATGCTCATGTGCCCATGATAAACGGCACCGATGGTAAAAAACTCTCCAAGCGCCGCGATGCGGTGAGTGTGATGCAGTATCGGGATGATGGTTACCTGAAAGAAGCGGTGATTAACTATCTGGTGCGCCTGGGCTGGTCTTATGGCGATCAGGAAATATTCAGCCTTGAGGAGATGATCGAGAAGTTTGATATTGACGATATTAATAAATCATCATCCAGCCTCAGTGTTGAAAAACTACAGTGGCTTAATCAGCATTATATGAAGCAGATGACAGCAGAGCAGCTGGCGGAGGCGTTACAGTTTTATATTCAGCAGGCAAATCTGGATATTTCTAATGGGCCTGATCTGACCGATGTAATGAAAGTCTACCAGGAACGTTGTTCAACCCTGGTAGAGCTGGTGGAAGACATCCGCTATTTTTACGAAGGTATCACCGAATACAACCCGAAACAGGCTAAAAAACAGTTTAAACCCGCGGCTAAAGAAGTACTGCAAGCACTGAAAGAGGCCTATGAAAACCTCGAAAACTGGCAGGCAGAAGATATTCATAAGGTCGTGGAAAGCACGGTAGAGAAGCTGGAAGTGGGGTTTGGTAAAGTCGGCCAGCCATTGCGCCTGGCGGTAACCGGGCATGGTAAATCACCCTCCATTGATATTACGCTGGAGCTATTGGGTAAGCAGAAAACGCTTAGCAGAATAGCAGATGCCATCAGCTTTATCGGCGACTAATGACCGCTAGGAGCGACCTTCAGGTCGAGAGCAGGAGCTCCCATAACCTGAAAAATCAGCTGGATTGTACAAGCCTCGAAGGGGTGGGGCACAATGCCAGTAAGTTTAGTATTTTTTTGGAGGCGCAAAGAAATGTGCCTAACTTACCAGCATTGGGGTGAGACATGTAGATATGCAAATAATCAGGGGATTGAGTAGCCGACTCGCTCAAAACAGCCAGGCTATTTGAAAGTTATAAAAGGGAGAGGCTAGAGTTATTGTAAATATAGGTGGTAGTAAATAATGTCTTTGACTAACGACTAACGACTAACGACTTCTCTCTTTCTTTTCTAACCTTAGCAATAAACTCAGCAATAAAAGCAGCAAAAACAGCAATAAACAAACCCGCAAATGCAGCAATAATAACTATAAGTTTGCGGCTAGTGCCAACAGGCTCCAGAGATTTCATTGGCGGTGAAAGCTCTCGTGTGTTGAGCAGGTTAGCCAGTTGAGAAGAGTAAACCTCAATCAGGTTCTGCTGAGTGGCTATTTCAGATTCATTATTATTGCTTTTTTTGAGTATCTTTAACTGGGTTTCCGCCTGTTTTAATCGGCTTACAAGATTTAATCTCACTGAGTCGAAAATACGACTATTATCAAGAACTGCTTTTTGAGTAATCGTTTGTAGTAAACCAGTCAACAACTCAGCCTGGTCTTCTGTGCCTTTTATTTCCAATATAATAATGCTACTGCTCTTAGGTATGCTGGCGTTTACATTGTATTTTTTCACAGAGTCAGGGTTAGATATTCGAAATTCAGTTAAAACCTGTGGAATAAAGCTGTGCTCAAGTTTAGCTAATAAGGTCTGAGGTGATTCTAAAGGCCT
>QIDK01000056.1 GCA_003228405.1 Gammaproteobacteria bacterium
CCGGGTTGCGATTTTGTGAGCCGATTTCAATGGACAGTTTAATGGGGTTATCTGTGGATAACTGGTCGGTAATTCGGGTGATCTGTTCCAGAAAATTCTGGTTAACCCAGTCCAGCACAAAGCGATTGGGTGCGAGCAGGCGCAAAGAACTGGCGTCTTCAATAACCTGCAATGGCCGGATCCAGGTATTTAGCTGCTGATCCGACAGCTCCTGTTCCAGCAATTGCAGGCACTTGCCCCATAAAGCCATACTCACGTAACCCTACCCCGGAAAAATTAAAGAAATAATGCAAAATTAATAAATAGCCGGACATTCTAACCTGCAAGTCTGGGTGGTGAAACCGCTATTCGATGTTTCGAGTGAAAAGAATAACGCGAATGAACGCAAAGAACCGCAAATGGACGCGAAGAAAGTATAAACAAATAGCACTATTCTGCAATTTGTCATCCCGAGCGACAGCCGAGGGATCTGGTGCCCGGCTCTGTGCTGCTCTTTTACGACACAAGATCCCTCGGCTGCGCTCGGGATGACAAAATAAAACTCGTGATGGCAAATAAAAAATGTTTTATAGCGTCCATTTGCGGTTCTTTGCGCGCATTCGCGTTAGCCCATTGATTTTATATAAAGATAACAGCTATTTATTAACTAATAAGCTTTGACTCCAGCAGCAGCTAACAGTAGAATACCCGACCCAAATTTTCATGTATTTATAAGGTCTGAACCAATGAAAAGAACCTTCCAGCCAAGCCGTATAAAGCGTGCTCGTACTCACGGTTTCCGTGCTCGTAGTCGTACTGTCGGTGGTCGAAAAGTTTTAAAAGCTCGCCGTGCAAAAGGCAGAGCCAGTCTGTCAGCTTAAGTTAAACTTCCATTTATCTTACCGGGTATTAGTTTAAGCAATGGTTAACAGGGCGTGTTTTAAACCACATGTCCGGTTGTTAAAACCTGCCGAATTTAGTCGAGTCTTTAAACAGGCTATTCGATCGAGTGACCGCATGTTAACCATACTGGCAGCGCCCAATGATTTGGGGCACCCTCGTTTAGGTTTGGCTATATCGAAAAAAAATGCCAGACGAGCCGTTGATCGCAATCGAATCAAACGAATCATTAGAGAAAGTTTTCGACAAAACCAGAATATTTTGCCTGATACTGATCTGGTTGTTATGGCAAAGCCGCAAACAAAATCCGCAACGAATTCAGAGTTGTTTGCATCACTGGAGCATCACTGGAACAGGTTGATAAAACAATGCGCAAAATGTTCATCGCAATAATTCGTTTTTATCAATATGCTATCAGTCCATTTTTGCCTCCGCATTGCCGTTATACTCCCAGCTGTTCTTCATATGCGGTTGAAGCAATTCAGCGATTTGGTATATTGCGCGGTGGCAGTATGGCTCTGCGACGAATAGGTCGCTGTCACCCATGGCATGAAGGTGGCTATGATCCTGTAGAAACAGGATTAAATTCAGCAGAATTAAATAAAGATACAAACACTCAGAAATTAAACTGTAATCACACACACGAAAGACACTAATGGAAAATCAACGCACGCTGCTTTATATCTCTTTTTTCTTTATCCTGTTTTTGATGTATCAGGCCTGGCAGGAAGACTATGGCCCGAAACCCGTTGCTGTTGTTGAGAGTCAAATTCCAGCAGCTGAAAAAAATGGGCTAACAAGTGATGTGCCCGATGCGGCAATTCCTGGCACAACAAATACCGAATCAAATATTTCAGCGGTTGCAGCCCCTGCTGAAGAAGTGCCTGCACCGGGAAAAATTATTAAAGTAGTCACTGATCTATTAGAACTAGAGATTGATACCAACGGTGGCGATGTTCGCCAGTTGTATTTAAGGCAGTATCCTGCTAATGCAGAAGAGGATGGTCAGCTGCTGGAATTATTTAGTTCAAAAGCAGAAAATTTTCATATTGCTCAGTCAGGCATTATCTCTACAAAATCCATCGCACCGGATAGCGGTAAAGCACTCTCTATATATAAGTCAGTTCAGGATGAATATCGCCTGGCAGAAGGCAATGATGAATTAAAAGTAGTGCTTAGCTGGCAGCAGAATGATGTGAAGGTTGAAAAAATATTCACCTTTAAACGAGATAGTTATCTTATTGATGTTGAGCATATTGTCACTGCCGGAAAAGAAAAATGGTTTGGCCAGCAGTATCGACAGCTAAAACGCACTGAACCCAGCGGTGATGGCGAGTCGTCTTTTATTTATACCTACACAGGTGGTGTGGTGTATAACGATGAATTGAAATACGAAAAAGTTGATTTTTCTGATATGGCAGATAAAAGTCATCTGGCAGATATTGGTTTAAATAAGCGGATGCAGGGTGGCTGGCTGGCGATGATCCAGCATTATTTTCTTGCTGCCTGGGTTCCGGATCAGAACGAAAAAAATAAAATTTATACAAAATATATTGAACAGAATGGCCAGTATATTTTAGGTATGGTGTCACCCATAAAAGAAATTGCAGCAGGCGAGCAGGGTCGTTTTCATAGCCAGCTTGTTGTGGGCCCAAAAATTCAGGGTCGCCTGGAAGAAATTTCACAGGGTCTGGAGCTTACGGTTGATTATGGCGTGTTAACCATTATTGCCAAACCTCTGTTCTGGTTATTGAAACAATACCACGGCATTTTTGATAACTGGGGTTGGGCGATTATTTTCCTGACTTTAACGGTAAAACTTTTATTTTATAAATTATCTGAAACCAGTTATCGGTCCATGGCCAGAATGCGCAAAGTGGCGCCGCGTATGAAAGCGATGAAAGAGCGCTTTGGTGATGATCGTCAGGCAATGAGCCAGGCGATGATGAAGATGTATAAAGAAGAAAAAATTAATCCGCTGGGTGGCTGTTTTCCCATACTGGTGCAGATGCCCGTGTTTATTGCGCTTTACTGGGTGTTGCTTGAGTCGGTGGAAATGCGCAATGCGCCTTTTGCATTGTGGATACAGAATTTGTCGGCCCAGGACCCGTATTATATTTTGCCGGTTATTATGGGCGCGACCATGTTTATACAGCAAAAACTGAACCCGGCGCCTATGGACCCCATGCAGCAGAAAATATTTCAGTTTATGCCCATAATGTTCACCGTGTTTTTCCTGTTTTTCCCATCAGGTCTGGTGCTGTACTGGGTGGTGAACAATACTCTGTCAATTATTCAGCAGTGGGTTATTACCAAACGTATTGAAAATTCATAAAGTAACGGCAGTAATGGTCCTGAAGCGGAAGTTGGTAAAGATAGTTTCCGGCCGTTATTTTACCTGGGGACGGACCGCGCTGTTTGCGCTCCGTCCCCGTTGTGATACCACGCAAAGATGTACGAGTTTTTACTGAGATCGTGCAGTCTGAATAATGCACTTCGAGAGGGACAGAGCTTAAAAAGCAAGGTCTGTCCCCAGGTATGATTAATCATGCGATGTAGTTATAGTGCTGATCAAAAAAGCGGATCTATTTATATGCCTGCTATCGACACCATTGCCGCTATTGCCACCCCGCCGGGTAAAGGTGGAGTCGGCATAGTTCGCATATCTGGGCCTAAAAGCCGCGAAATAGCCGATAAAATACTAGGTAAATGCCCTAAAGTTCGATATGCCGAATACCTGCCCTTTAAAAATGAAGATTCTGGCATTATAGATACGGGCATAGCTCTGTTTTTTCAGCAGCCCCATTCCTTTACCGGTGAAGATGTACTTGAACTGCAGGCTCATGGCGGCCCTGTGGTTCTGGATATGTTGCTCAAAAGAGTGCTGGGTCTGGGTGTGCGTATGGCAAGAGC
>QIDK01000281.1 GCA_003228405.1 Gammaproteobacteria bacterium
GTGTAAGCCAGCACGACTTAACTCAACCGAAGACCAGTGATGCCGTAAAAGCGCTGTTTCAGTTTCAGGCGAACCGTGCCCGTGAATTTTACCGCAAGGCCTTCAATCAACTACCTGAGGAAGACCGTTATCCTCAGCGAACTGGTTTGATTATGGCGGAGATTTATCAGTCATTATTAAATGAAATTGAAGATGATGGTTTTCGTGTATTGGAGCATCGCATTAAACTTACCCCAACGCGTAAGCTGTGGCTTGCCTGGCGAGCTTCTAGCCGTGAGAAAAAACGCTTTAAAAAATTGCAGCGGGCATCCTGCCAGTAATGAAGCAGCATATTGGCATAGTCGGCGGTGGCTGGGCAGGCCTTGCAGCCGCAGTTGAGCTTTGTAAAAACAGTCACAAAGTCACTCTATTTGAATCGTCTCCTCAACCAGGTGGACGTGCTCGAGGCATAGAGTGGAATGGGATGACTCTGGATAACGGCCAGCATTTAATGATTGGGGCCTATCAGCAAATGCTGCAGCTGCTCGCAGATATGGGTGCTGATACAGATAAGTTATTTAAACGCCTGCCCCACCGTATGTTAATGTGTGATACACAAACTGGCGCAACGGCTTTTGATTTATGCTTACCCACCTTTCCTGCGCCCCTGCATCTGTTAATGGGTGTTTTAAACATACCTCAGCTTTCTATTAAAGAAAAAATTCTACTTTTAATCCGCTTTAATCGACTATTAAATACGCCTCTTACAACAGACCTGCCGGTCAGCGAATGGCTGGCCGCGGCTAAACTACCCGCAACTTATACACGCTATTTGCTTGAGCCTGTGTGCCTGGCCGCTCTCACTACCCATCCGCATCAGGCATCTGCCCGAGCATTTCAAAGTGTGCTGCAGCAAACCTTTAATGCACCGGCACATTTTACTGATTTGCTGATTCCCACCACTGACCTGAGCCAGGTATTTCCCGCACTCGCGGCAAAGTATATTTTGCAGCATGGGGGTGAAATATACACGCGTAGCAAGGTGCAGAGCCTGCAAATTGGAGATTCCCGGCTTAAATCTATTACCATCAATAATGAACCACAGGTTTTTGAGCAGGTCATTTTGGCAACACCACCTACAGTTACCGCCACGCTACTACAGGATAACAGGCAAACAAAAAGTATAAGTGAACAGATAAACCAGCTTCAATATGAGCCAGTGGCTACCCTGTATTTGCAGTTCAAGCAGGCTGTCTCACTGCCTTACCCCATGCTGGGGCTGGTTAACGGCCTGGCTGAATGGGTGTTTGAGCGTGCAATAGCTGGCCATAATAATGTTCTGGCAGTGGTGATGAGTGCTCGGGGCGACTATTTGCAACTGCCTCAGGCAGAACTGGTGGATCGCATATACAGAGAATTGCGCAACACCATTGCAAACCTGCCTGACCTTCTCGACAGTAAGCTGATTATCGAAAAACGCGCCACCTTTCAATGCCACCCCAATGTCGATCAATATCGACCCGCTATCGACACAAGCTTGAGTAATCTCAAATTATGTGGAGATTATGTCTATATTGAAGAAAATAATCACCCAGGATTGCCATCAACACTCGAAGGAGCCCTACGCTCTGGTGTAAAATGCGCGCAATCATTACTTTCCAGTTGAGGATATTATGCAATACCAGGCACAGGCCGATTTTCTAAAAGATAAAGTTATTTTAATTACCGGTGCAGGAGATGGCCTGGGTCAGGCAGCTGCCCGAGCTTATGCAGCCCATGGAGCCACCGTGGTTTTACTGGGGCGCACCATTAAAAAGCTGGAAAAAACCTATGATGAAATCGTTGAGGCCGGCCACCCGGAACCCGCTATTTACCCCTTAAATCTTGAAGGAGCTACCCCCAAAGATTATGTAGAACTGGCGGATACACTAAAACAACAGTTTGGCCACCTGCATGGTTTACTGCATAGCGCAGCCATTCTCGGCGTATCCACACCCATTCAGCAACATGATATTGAAGTCTGGTACAAGGTGATGCAGGTAAATTTAAATGCACCCTTTATAATGACACAGGCACTGCTGCCTTTACTGCGTGAAACTGAAAACTCCAGAATCATCTTCACTACCGATGATAAATCGAGCGCCTACTGGGGTGCCTACGGCATTTCAAAAGATGCCACCACCAGTTTTATGAAGGTTCTTGCAGATGAAATGGATACTGAAAGTCAGCCGGTGCAGGTTAATGCCCTGAACCCGGGTGCGGTGCGCACACAAATGCGAGTGCGGGCGTTTCCCGGAGAAGACCCCAATACCATACCGTTAACAGATGAAGTTATGCCAACGTATTTATATGTAATGAGTGATGACTGTAAAGAAATTGGGCAGACAATTCTAGCTCAGGAATAAAACGCCCGAAATTGAGTGCCTGTTATTTGCAGCTCAGGTACTTCATTTTAAACCGTTAAATACCTGAGAAGACTTGCCAAACATAAAAGTCATCTACTATATATATGCCATAGTCATTAAATTTAATTTGGTATTTTTTTAAAAATGAGCACAGCCATGAAATATTCGGGCTGAGCCATCTCTATATAATTGTACAGAATATATGCAACAAGAATCTCACGAACGTACTGTTTTCCGCCAGACAGAAGCCCAGTTTCTGCTTCGCGGCGTATCGGGTGTTACCTTTGGAAGAAACTTCACTTTAATCGGAAACATGGTGGTTGGGCGGCAAGGTTCATGTGATATTACCATACCAAATGATGGCATTTCACGCCAGCATGCCCGCATTATCACCCGACCAGGCTCCATTTTGCTAGAAGACCTTGGCTCTGCAAATGGAACCTATGTAAATGATGAACCCATAGATAAAGCCATAGTTATGGTTGGCGATGAAATTCGATTTGATAAAGTCCGTTTTCTTCTTCAGTCACTTAAGCAGATTGAAGAACTACTGACAGACCCCCAGCGCCCACCTAAAAACAAACCGAACAGGCAGACGGCTGATGCTGATGCATCTATCAGCAAAAAGAAAATAATATTGGGCCTACTTACCACCGCTGCTATCGCCGGCCTTGCATACTACTTTTTGAATGGATTCAACTAAACAATAATGAAATGTTAAGCAGCTTACTAAAGCCATAGCAGAATAGCGCTCTGCGGCTTTTTGAAGTGTTGCAATTACCGGCTCTTTTTTTGCAAGATTCGGTTGACAAAACTTATAAAGACACCCATAACTTATCAATAACTTTAGGGGAAGAAAATTGAAATTATCTGGGATTATTATTTTGTTATGATGGGTGTCTTATTAAGTTTTTTATTAAGTTTTAAGTTTACCCCCCATCTTACAGCGCCTTAATTTTGAACCTGAAAACTGGTTATATTTATCAAGCCATTTTGAAAGTCAATTAAAAGGGCTGGTAGGCTCTGTGATCAAGTTAAAATCTGCCTGTAAAAAACTGGGTTATAAACGCAATATCTTTAAACAGAGTTGTGAGCTGTTCTTTCCGTAGTAAAAAACAAAAATCACAATACAATTAATAACTCCAAGCCCACCAGTACCCTGCTGATGATTAGACTTGCCTGCTATTCAGGTGATTCCTGATTTATGCGTAATATTTTCCCCGCGCAAGACGATTTTCTGTATTTATTTAATTTCTAAATAACTTTAACGGAAGATAGTTGAAATTATCTGAGAATAATATTTTATTATAATGGGTGTCTTATTAAGTTTTTATTAAGTTTATCACACTGCCAAATTGACTCGCCTATGAAAAAGTGAATTTCATAAAAAACGTA
>QIDK01000230.1 GCA_003228405.1 Gammaproteobacteria bacterium
TGGTATTTGTTCAGGGTGAGGGCAATATTTTTAAAATTGCCAGTATGGATATGCGCTCAGGTTTTACACAGGTTTTAACCGAAGGGCCACTGGATGAGTCGCCCAGTTTTGCTCCGAATGGCAGTATGATTATATATGCATCAATGGACAAAAATAAGGGAGTGCTGGCGGCGGTTTCAACAGATGGTCACTTTAAACAGAAACTGGTGTTATCAGAAGGCGATGTAAGGGAGCCCACATGGGGGCCTTTCAGGAAATAGTCTGGTTGTAGCTCTGTGTTATCTGGCGTATTACTGAGTCAGAAATAAAGGAGTCTGCCAACAAGCGTTAGAAAAATAGCACCTGTAGGAGTTAGCTTTAGCTGACGATGCGCCTGGCGATGCGAAGCGTGCCGATAAGCTCAACGGCTCGCATCGCAATTATTTTCGCCAGCTAAAGCTAGCTGCTATAGAAGAAACCATTTTTTTAAGCGTCTGTGGTATAAGGCAGGTATTCTTTTCATCTGATTCATTAGTATGTGTTTATGTTCGTAACTATTTGAACACCCGGTGTGCATCTGTAAAGTCACGAGCTTTAATGAATGATACTGGCTTCGCATCGCAAACACGCCAGCACTAAGCATGAATAAAATTAAATAAATAAATAATTAGATAAAAGGGGATAAATAATGAAATTTAGTAAACTGGTTTCGGCACTTATATTGTCGGGTTTATTAGCAGCGTGTACACCAGATAATGTTAAAGATGGTGGCGCAGCAACAGATGAAAACAAACAAACTACAGATGGGGCTCAGACCGATAGCTTAAGTGGTTCAGGTTCGGCGAGTGGCACGGCAATAAGTGGTGCCACCGTCTCCTATGAAAAGTCTGCCATTAATGATGCGAATAATGTGCTGGCTGAGAAAGTTATTTACTTCGAATACGACAGTGATCAGATTAGTGCAGATTATCAGGAGCTGATTGCACACCATGGTAAATATCTGGCCGCAAATGCGGATATGAGTGCGCGCCTCGAAGGCCATGCAGATGAAAGGGGTAGTCGTGAATATAATGTGGCACTGGCAAATCGTCGGGCACAATCGGTGCGTCGGCTGGTGTTATTTCAGGGAGTTAACGCAGATCAGGTATCGGTCATCAGCTATGGTGAAGAAAAACCTGTGGCGCTGGGGCATAATGATGAGGCATGGCGTTTGAATCGCCGGGTTGAGCTGGTCTACGAAGCAAGATAATATACGGTGTTTTGCAGCTGCGCCTTCAGACGCAGCTGCATTGATTGTTAATTATCACCGAGTAGTGCCAAACAGGCGAAATCTATGTCATCAAAAACTATATCAATCTCTTTTAAACCCTTGTTTACAGCCAGCTTGCTGTTATTTGCCAGTGCTTCAACTCTGGCAGAGCCCAGCTTAAGTGTAGACCAACGCTTAAATCGTCTGGAAAATTTACTCAGTAGCCAGGTGTTAATGGAGCAGTCGCAACGCATGGAGCAAATTCAGCAGGAGCTAGTCAGCTTACGTGAGTTGGTAGAAAGCCAGGAACATCAGCTAGGCCTGATTAAACAGCGCCAACGAAATTTATATCAGGATATGGATCGCCGTCTCAATGACCTGGAAATAAAAGGCGGTGGCTCATCAGCTACCAGCATGGCTCCCGTAGCCGTGCCTGGCAAATCATCGTCTGTGCCACCCCCTGCATCACGTAAAGCCAGATCAACTGGCATTGCTACAGCCCCTGTATCAGGTGATAAAAATGGCAAATCAGATTATGCGCATGCCTTTAATACATTAAAAGAAGGTAAATATCAGCAGGCTATTCTTGCCTTTAAACGCTTTCAGAAAAACTACCCTGAAAGTGTCTATGGTGCGAATGCACAATACTGGTTAGGTGAAGCCTACTCGGTTTCGCGGGATTACAAAACAGCTCTGGGAGAGTTTCAGAAAGTCGTGAGCCGGTATCCCAAAAGCAACAAAGTGGAAGGCTCTATGCTGAAAATTGGCTATACCTACTATGAAATGCAGAACTGGGCCTCTGCCAGAACTGCACTTGAAGCCGTTATCAGCAAATTTCCCGGCACCACCGTAACGCGCAAGGCTAAAGAGCGCCTGCAGCGTATGAAGCGCGAAGGTCATTAGCCTGGTGAAAAAAGAAGACGCAATGTCAGCTGCTGTCTCACATTCTGAATCACGTTTACGCATAACCGAAATCTTTTACTCGCTTCAGGGCGAATCATCATCAGTCGGCCTGCCCACGGTTTTTATTCGCCTCACAGGCTGCCCTTTACGCTGTGGTTATTGTGACACGGCGTATGCGTTTAGCGGAGGAGAGTGGAAGCAAGTGTCGGAAATAATTCAGCAAATCAAACAGTACAACACCCGTCATGTCTGTGTAACCGGTGGTGAGCCCTTAGCTCAACGCTGCTGCCGAGATTTACTCACCGAGCTATGCAATCAGGGCTATCAGGTTTCTCTGGAAACCTCCGGTAGCCTGGATATTAGTGAAGTAGATTCGCGGGTGAGTCGAATAATGGATCTCAAAACCCCCGACTCAGGTGAAGTAGCAAAAAATTGCTATGAAAATATTCAGCTGCTCACGCAGCAGGATGAAGTTAAATTTGTATTATGCGGCCGTGAAGATTACGTCTGGGCCAAACAGAAAATAGAGCAGTATCAGTTACTGGATAAATGCCCGGTTTTGCTTTCACCCGTACATAATGGCTTAAAGCCAGATGAGCTGGCAGACTGGATACTCAAAGACCAGCTCAACGTAAGGTTTCAGCTGCAGTTGCATAAATACCTCTGGAACAATGAACCGGGTAGATAGAGAGTGCTTAAATTAGTAGAAAAAAGAGATGAGTAATATAAAGAAAAAAGCAGTATTGCTTCTGTCAGGCGGGCTCGACTCAGCAACGGTACTGGCCATGGCGAATGCACAGGGCTATGTATGCTATGCGCTGAGTTTTGACTATGGGCAAAAGCACAGATCAGAACTTGAAGCGGCAAAAAAAATCGCTGATGTACTGGGTGCTGTAGAACACCAGACACTGCATCTGGATTTAAATGTATTTGGTGGCTCGGCACTCACGGATAACAGTATAGAAGTGCCTGTTAATCAACATAATGACTCAGAAATACCGCTTACCTATGTACCCGCCAGAAATACTATATTCTTATCAATGGCACTGGCCTGGGCCGAAGTGTTACAGGCAGATGATATTTTTATCGGTGTTAATGCGGTAGATTATTCAGGCTATCCAGATTGCCGTCCAGATTATATTAAAGCCTATGAAAAAATGGCCAACCTGGCAACAAAGGCCGGCGTAGAAGGACATCATTTACGGGTTCATACCCCACTAATTAATATGAGCAAGGCACAGATCATTCAGGCGGGTATTAATGCAGGGGTAGATTACAGATTAACTGTCTCATGTTATGCGGCTGACAAGCAGGGTAAGGCCTGCGGTCAATGTGATTCCTGTAGACTAAGGCGCAAAGGCTTTGCAGATGCCGGGGTTGAAGATCCTACAATATATAGATAAAGCTCAGAATTCCCCGAAATATTGCATATTTTTGGCTTGTAATTCTGAGTGATTACGGTAATATACGCGCCTTCCTGAAGGGTCATATTAGTCAGGATTGCCATGGAGGGCAGTCGCAATCCCAGTTTATGGGCCGTTAGCTCAGTTGGGTAAATAGCGGGTTAAGGAGCTATTTACGCGCAACAGGAAGTTGTGCCGGCAATGCTTGAATGCGCAGACAATGCTTGAATGCGCAGAGAGGACAGGAGTCCGAACGCCAGTGAAAATTGTTAAATGTAAAATATGGGCCGTTAGCTCAGTTGGGTAAATAGCGGGTTAAGGAGCTATTTACGCGCAACAGGAAGTTGTGCCGGCAATGCTTGAATGCGCAGA
>QIDK01000210.1 GCA_003228405.1 Gammaproteobacteria bacterium
CTCCTACAAATTATATTTTTTTATTTGCGTGTCTTTGCGTTTATTTGCGGTAAAAATGCTTTTTGCTTTTTGCTTTTTGCTTTTTGCTTTTAGAGATATTTGTGGGAATAGCTCAGGCTCTTTCCCCGATGGAGATGTGCCATAGCAGGGCAACAAATCGAAGTCGTTCATCGCTAACCCTGCAAAATATCCTTTTCACCTTCCAGCCTGGCTATCACCACCGCGGCCACCGAGTCGCTAAATACATTCACTGCGGTACGCAGCATATCCAGCACGCGATCTACCGCCAGAATCAGGCCAACACCTTCTAGTGGCAGGCCAATAGCACCCAGAATAATACTAATCGCCACCAGACTGGCAGAGGGTATACCCGCCACACCGATAGAGGTTAACAAGGCCACCAGAACTATCGTGAACTGTGTAGTAAGGGTTAAATCCAGACCATAGGCCTGAGCAATAAACATGGCCGCCACACACTCATATAATGCAGTACCATCCATATTCACGGTTGCCCCGAGCGGCAGGGTAAAACTGGTGACACGATTAGACACACCGGCTTTATGCTCAACACATTCCATAGTCAGAGGCAAAGTTGCAGATGAGGAGCTGGTTGAAAATGCGGTAAGCAGAGCAGAAGTCATCACCCTGTAATGCAGCCACGGGTTAACTTTAGCGACAAAACGAAGAATCAGGGACATAGTGACCAGAAAATGCACTAAAAGCGCGGCGACCACCGTAAGGAAAAAAACCGCCAGCGGAATAAACACATCAATGCCGGACACGGCCACCACTTTTGCGACCAGTGCAAATACTCCCAGTGGCGCAAATTTCATGACCCAGTTGGTCATATGCATCATTACATCCAGCACTGCCTGCCAGAAGCTTTTCATGACATCTGCCTCGCGGCCGGTTAATTTTGTAACAAAAAAACCAAATAGCAGACTAAAAAAAATCAGCCCTAGCATTTGCCCATTGGCAGCTGCAAACACAATATTGGGTGGCACCATGCGTAAGAAAACCGCAACTATATCCCCTGCACCCTTGCCTTCAACTTTATCTGTTACCGCCTGCGGCACATCGGCCAGACCAATGAGCTCTTTGATGGGCTGGCCATCAATAATGCCCGGCATGGTGAGGTTAACAATAACCAGGCCGGTTACGATGGCCAGAAAGCTGGTGACGGCATAATAAAGAAGGGTCTTTCCCCCCAGACGACTCAAATTTTCGCCTGAGCCTATACCCATTATGCCAACAATAATTGACGAAATAATCAACGGTACAATCAGCATTTTCAGCGCGTTTAAAAAAAGAGTACCGGTAAAGTCATAAACACTGTAAAAACTGACACCGAATAAAGCCGCATCGACACCACTTAGCAAACCGGCAAACACAGCAAGCACCAGTGCTATCAATATTTGCCAGTGTAACTGCAACGAGGTGAATGCTTTCAGCATAAGTCTGAATTACAGCTCTTTGGAACGAACAATATCAGACTGTGATTTTAAATAATTCAGCACCACCGACATATCCCGATTAGACTGTTCGTTCTGAAACTGTCTGGATAGAACCTGTAGCTGCTCAGATGATGCCGATTCAGGTGCTGTCACTGATTTTAATTCAATAACCGCAGCACCTGTTGCTAACTCGACGATTTTATAAACCGGTTTATCTGCGACAGGCTTCGACATGCTAAATGCCTGAGTTAATACCTGCCTGTCTGCACTGGTATTATCCCGCTTTACAGAACCCAGCTTAACCAGCCTGGCAGAGGCCTGAAATGCTTTACTCTCAATAGACTCACCCAGCTCAAGTCTGGCGAGCACCTCTAATGCTGAGGCCTGTGATTTTTGTCTGGCCTTTTCTACCTTTATGGCAGTTATGATTAAAGGTTTAATTTCATCCAGTGTTTTGGGTTTTGCTTCGGTATGCACATCCACCCTCAGCACCAGTACATTGTCTTTAGCTATTTCAATAACCTCTGAATTTCTACCTTCCGCTAAAACAGTGGAATCGAATGCGGCATTACGCACCTTGTCATGCACAGCAATACCCGTTCCCCGAACACGGGAAAAAGCACTGGCCGTTTTAATTTCAAGCCCTAATGCATCGGCTACTTCCTGTAGACTTTGATCATTTTCATAGGCAGTTGTCGCCATTAATTCAGATTTTTCATAAAAACTATCTTCCAGTAGCTGGGCTTTATATTGTTTCACCAGTTCAGCCTGCCTGGATTCAAAACTGGCAACTGCTTCTGCCTTTACATCATCAAAGCGAATAATATGATAACCAAAAGATGATTTAACAACATCAGAAACCTGGCCCTTATCAAGCTTAAATAATGCGCTTTCAAACTCTGGCACCATCATACCTTTACTTACCCAGCCAAGCTCACCGCCATTATTTGCAGAACCCGGATCTTCTGAGCTTTCTTTGGCGATAGCCTCAAATGATTCGCCCCTGTTAATACGTGCAAGTAACTCATCAATGGCTGCTTTTTTCTGCTGCTGTGTTTCAGTATCTGCATCCATCGCTAAATTAACCAGGATATGCCGGGCTTTACGCTGCTCTTTACTGGCAATGCTTGCAACATACTCATCATACAGGCGGCGAACGGCTTCATCATCGACAGGGATATCTCTGGCTAAATTAGCACTGCTTAATTCCACATATGAAATACTGGCTGTCTCTGGGTGCATATACCGCGTCTGATTTAACTCAAAATAGTCACTGATCTGATCATCACTGACCTCAATATCCGCCATATAGTTAAGGTCATCAAATTGCAGGTAATTAATTTCCCTGTTTTGCTGCTGAATCTGGTTAAGAATAGTTAACTCGGCCTGGCCAACTATCGATGAACGCATAACGGCATCCTGTAATTGCTGTATTGCCAGGTCATTTCTATACAGATTCTCAAATTCTTTAACACTTCTTCCCTGAGACTGAATAATGGCCTGGTATGAATTATTGTCAAACACCCCATCCTGCTGAAAAGCCTTCATGGTTTTAATTTTTTGTGCCAGTAGGGCATCTGCAATACGGTAGCCTTCATTGGCAACCATTTTTTGCATTACCTGCTGGGTAATCAGCTGCTCTAATACCTGTTCTTTAAGACGCTGCTGAAACACCGGGCTATCGGGGATCTGCCCCTGATAGGCCTGCTCTAACTGCTGCCGCTGTCTCGCCAGACCCCGCTCAAACTGAGACTGGCTGATTTCGACACCATCAACTCTGGCAACAAATTTTTCAGTAGCACCGGTTATATAATCACCTATGCCCCATAAACCGAACACCACCGCCAGAAAGGCCACGATAATAATTCCCAGAATGCCTTTCGCTTTGTCATGAATTGATTGCAACATATTTTGTAAAACCCTGTTTGTATCAGCCTGTGTAGCAGCACTTTAATTATTTAGCGGTGAATCATACTAGAGAGTTGGGGTATGGAAAAGCTTATATGTTTGATATTTGGGGATTTAGGGGAACTTTGGTCTTTTACGACACATGTCCATCAGGGACATGTCGCTGCTTTTTAGCGCCGTGTCCCATGGGGTAATTCCAATCTGACTGGCAGGGCGATAAACGACTCCGCGATGCTCTCGGTGGTCTCAATAAGGGGACAGAGCTATCCCCATAAAATAAGTATTAAAATCAAAAAGATAAAGGCATTTTTACCGCAAATAAACGCGAATGTACGCTATTTTTGCAGGCGGTAGCTTTAGCTGA
>QIDK01000196.1 GCA_003228405.1 Gammaproteobacteria bacterium
TTTTAAGCACAGCAGCAGGCCCGACCATAGCCACATTTGACACACTGCTAAGTAATTTATTAATTGCACCGACACAAGGGGCGTTTATTGCGGCTATTGATGCCGATCCTGAGCAGTTTGAGGCGGTGCTTAGAAAGTTTGGTGTTGATTTAACAGCTGAGACTAAGAAATTATTACCTACACAACTTTGGTATTCTAAATTAGCTTTTGATCGGTATATATTTCAAACCATCAGCCAATTATCAGACCCGAATTATATAAATAAACTTCATAAACGCGAATCTAAAATGATCAGAGACGAAGGGAGGGGCATGTTATTTCAGCCCATTGAATTATGACATTACTTACAGAAAATTCAGATATTTCATATGCCGGTTTAACCGGTCAAGACACTTTTGCTTATAATTTCAGAGTTGATTTAAAAACTGATATGAATATCACCCTGGACGCGGTTGCCGTGGTGCAGGGTGATTTTACTATGACAGGGTTAGGGTCGCCCTCGGGTGGCAATGTTATTTTAAACACAGCGCTCATTGCTGATGCAGTGGTTATATTATTCAGAGATGTGCCAAAAACTCAAGAGGTGGATTATCAGCCTTTTGATGCTTTCCCATCTGAAACACATGAGGGCGCATTAGATAAGTTAACTATGTTAGTTCAGCAGGCATTTAGCATTGTATCAAGAGCCTTAACTTTTCCAATCGGCGACACTACGAACACCGAGCTACCAAACATAGCCACACGATCAAATAGGTTTTTAGGCTTTGATGCCGTGGGTGATATTGCTGTTTTAACCGGTGTTAACGACCCGAATGCGGTACAAAAACCAGCCGGAGCTGTTACAGCCGGTAACGTTATTGGATTTGATGCGGGTAAAGATGCGATTGACACCGGAATACTTGCCAGTGATTTAACTCGCTATGCATGGCCAGGAATAGGAAGTATTGTAAGATATTTAGAAATAGGTGATAGCGGTAATTATTTTAGCATGATTAGCGGGCCTACAGGTACAGCGCCCTCAATTGCTCAATCTGGAAATGATAACATAGGGATAAATCTTGAAGATATAATATTTTCTAACGGAACCATTATACGTCAAAACAATAATATAGTAGGCGCTCTAATTTATAGAGCGGGGGGTGATTATAATGTAGCTGATGGAGTTGATTCACTCGCGTTTTTTGATACCGCCGTTTATGATTCTCATAATTTTTTTGATTTTGCAACCAATCAAAACCGTTTAGTTATACCGGTGGGAATTTTACAAATTAAATTACATGCTTTGGTTACTTGGAATGCGCCACCATCGGCAGGGGAATATGAAATACAACTGTTTAAGAATGGCTCTAAAGTATTTAGCGGAGGCACATTTAATATCAGTCAGAGCAGAGTACAGTATTTATCGACGCCTTTACTATCGGTGGTTTCAAATGACTATTTTGAAATAAATTTAATACAGAATACTGGGTCATTAAAAAATATTCTGTCTGGCTCTGAATTGAATTGGTTCTTTTTGGAAGTTTTTTAATTTAAAAAATATGAGATTAAAATGCCACAGTTAAATGATTGCAGATACGATGCCTTAATCGCTCAAGGGTTTACTGGCCACACTAATGACATGCTTTTAGCGTGGGCGCAATCTAACGGCGCTACCAGTAATCAATTGAATGATGCATTATTGGAAACGCTAATTATAAACGGTGCAACCAGTGAGGCATTAAATGACGCTTGGTATGAAGCATTAGGATTGCTGGGGATTATGGGTGCAAGAAATGACCGTGAATTAGCATTTTGGTGTGACAGCGGCGGTATATTTACCCTAACAGCTACAAAAGGTTTTACGGACGGCATTAACTGTGATGGCAGTGGCAATTTTCCGGTTATTTTTAATAGAGCAGTCATGTTCAATGATTACTCAGGCGTTACATTTGCAGCCTTGGCAAGGCTAGGCAGCGAGAAGCTACCAGACCCAACATTAAATGAACTATGCGGGGTAGATTCCTGGACGTGTACAGATGGCTCTAGCCCAACTACTATAGGTAGTGGAATTGCAACGATTGGCAATGCTGGCAGTATTGAAGTTACTAATAATAAACCTATCATGGACGGCACAAAAACTTACACGATAGAGGTTGAGTGTATAACCCCATCAGGTAATAACACAGATATAACAATAGGCGGATCAATTTTATCACTGGTTTTAGTTGCGGGCACAAACATTATAACCGGTGTTACATCCACGCAGGTAACGGGAACCGGCGTATTCAGGTTGAGTAATAATTTTGGCGCATTTATTGATTTAGTCATCAGTAAATTTTCCTTAAAAGAAGAAATCCCAGAAAGATTATCAGATGCGGTTGTTTATGTGCCTGTTGAGTTATCGCCTGATAAGGATTTTACGGGGGCATGTGGTGATGGTACATGGACTTGCACAGATGGTTCCAGCCCCACAACTATTACAGCAGGCACGGCCAGTATAGGGCTAACCGGTGATTTAGAAATGAGCGGCAGTAAACCGATACTGGATGCATTAAAATCGTATACTGTTATTTTAGAAGTAATACAGATCACAACGGGACAATCTGATGTTAGATTAGGGGGAGTGCCGCGCTTATTTATGCCAGTATTAGGCACTAATACACTCACAGGATTTACAGGTACAGAAATAGGTGCCGGTATCATAAGCATTACCAGTAATTTTGGAGGTGATTTTGTTGGTTTTGATATAACATCTTTTAGCATATTTGAAGAAATAGGTTTAAATACTGCGATAAATTATCCTGTAACATTCACCCCCGGTTTATCCGCATCCGACATTATCGAATATCGTTATGATAATGTGACGGGAAATCACACTGATAGCAATGCACTGGCAATGCAAGACCAGAGCCTTATAACAGTCAATTGTCTAGCACCTGTGTACAATTCTATCCACCCTAATGAAGTAATCACATATCAACAGGGTGTTAGATTCAAGAAATCGGTAAAAAGTCGCAGTCTAGGCGCAGTTTTACCCACCATCACAGATTTTGACTCGTTCACATCTAATGCCGGTGATCATATCTTATTTGTTTATGGCGCTGTTAATGTTGAATCTGGCAACAAATTATCAAGTGATCTTACTTCTATATCGACTTTGCCAGACCTGACAACGGGTAAACAGTTTCATGTATCATCACATTCAATGGTGATTGGTGATACAGCAAATAATCTTAGAAATAATACAGGCAGCAATAGCGGTTTTGAACATTTTTGCACGGTAGGTTATTTTGACAGAGAAAATGCAATTACCAGAGTATGTTCTTCAGAATTAGACGGCGGCCCCAATGTGTTTTCGGGCGACAATTTTGGTGGCATAATTAGAGCCACTACACTGATAGGCACAGATGCTAATTTGGGATCATTTTTAAATTCACTGAATTTGAGAGGTTATGAAGAAATTACATCAACACGCATTATTATATGGCCAGCCGGTACGGCTCCACCCTTGGAAGTGATTGAGGACAGTATGCGAAATATGTGGAAAGAATGGGTTATAAATAACAATCCGATTTTAGATGCTCAATTATTTGATTATTAAACGTAACGTTAGGAGACATATCATGACAAACAAAACCGGTAAGAAAGTTTCAAAAAAGCACACTGAATCACTCAAAAAATTAGTGAAGATGCCGAAAAGCAGAAAGAAGAGAACAAAGACTAAAAATTAATGAAGCACATATT
>QIDK01000203.1 GCA_003228405.1 Gammaproteobacteria bacterium
ATTATATATTATTAGCTATTATTACTTATAACCTGTAAACCCCACATAAAACCCCACATGTGATATTGTGTAGCCATAAACAAGCCCCGTTGGTACTGAAATACCCGCGAGGCTTTGACCAAACTAATAATTGAGTATTAATTATGGCTAAGCGCGATTGTATAACATCCAAAACAGGACGTTCAGAACTTTCAGCCCGAACATCACCTTACTGGCATAAAATAAGCACAGGCCACTTTGTGGGTTATCGTAAAACGACAACGGGAGGCACCTGGCAAGCACGGTTTGAATCAAAAGCATTTTCTAAACAGAAGTCATTGGGCAGTGATGCGGTGATGGACTTTAAAGAGGCCCAGCGCCAAGCAGGTCTATTCTGTGATTTACTGGACGAAGGCGTGCAAACCGATTACACAGTGAATATGGCGATTGACGATTATTGCAAAGACTTTGCGATACGGAAAAATGCACACATGGCATTTCTTTACGGGCAGCGGTACGCGCGTGTTTTACCTGAAAAATTTAAACAGACTGCGATTCATGAACTGACAACCAGAATGCTCTCTGACTGGATAAGCTCCCGCATTTTAACATTGGGGGAAAACCCCACGGATAAAGATATTGAAAAACAGAGGCAAAGCAAATCCAGTGTGAAGCGTGATTGGGCGCAAGTAAAAGCCATGCTCAACTTCGCTTACAAGCAGGGAATGGTCGCCACAGATGTAGAGTGGAAGCGCGTGAAGGGCCTCACCTCAGAGGTCGAGAGCGCACGTAAAATATTCTTTACTGACCAACAGGTGCAGGACATTATTAAAGAAGCGAGAGAGCCTTACAGGGCCTATTTCAAGGCAACTTTACTGCTGGGGACTCGCCCAGGTGAATGGGCTGATCCAAGAGTTGAGGATTTTGATGGGCTAAACAGAACGATTAATATAGGACGCAAAACGGGCAAACGTCATGCTGTGCTTTCGGCGGATGCACTCGACTTTATAAAACTGCATGTAAAAGACAAACTACCCAAAGCGCTTGTCTTTGCGGATGAGAGCGGTCGCCAGTGGAAAACCGGTAAATTGAATGATGAATTTCAGCGTATCGCTAAAAAATTAAATCTCCCAAAAGCATCCGTGCCTTACTGTCTAAGACATTACTTTATAAGCCACGCCATGGCTGCGGATATTCAAATTCTTTTGCTGGCCAGAAATTGCGGGACTTCCGTCAAAATGATAGAAGAACATTATGGAAAATTTAGAAAATCCACAGCAATAGAGCAGCTCGACTTAATCCAAATCAAAATATAAAAACTTTTGAAACACGGGGGGTAGTCACCTCCTTAACCTCCTTTTGGTCGTGACGCATGTTCATTCAAGCCACTTTAACCGGTGGCTTTTTTGTGCCTGATGGGGTGGCAGTCTATGGGGGGTTAGTGTATTTTATGGATAACTATAAATAATAATAGATAATTTAATGGTAAAGATACCTGACATTTTAACACCGGCCTTAATAGATCGCCTTAAAAACCTGTACGCCAATAATAAGCGGCCTGATAAAACATTCAGTGAGTTTGCCAGCACAATCAAGGATACCGCCTGTGAGGTAGAGGAGGCCTATGATTTAGAACAGGAATTTCAACGAACAAAGTGCACCCACCCAAAACACACACGGGAGCAAACTAATCTATCGAAAGGCAGGTTAAAACTGTTTAAACAGATTGAAGAGCACACCTGTCCAGAGCATCCATATTATCCAGATATGTGTTATTTTTTTGGTGAAGATGCCACTGATAGAGCACATAGAAAAGCAAAAAATCGAGGGGCTATCAGTATAGGAAACATTCCATTATGGAAATGGCACCTTTGTGGGGCTATATACGAGATATGCGAAGAGTACGGCTTAATGTTCAGTACTACAGATAAAAGCCAAGCCTGGCGCATACTGATAATTATTTGTGAAGCGCTAGATATCCCGCTTAAGCCAACTACCCCCAGAAAAATATTAGCCTTACACAAAAAGCGACTCAAACAGAATATTTTATAAATTACCCTGACCACTTAGCGCCCTAAAAACATTCCCTAAGTAGTAATGCCCACTTAAACCCCTGATTTTATAGCCTTAAGTGGTCAGGGTTTTTCACGCCTACCTATTGAGGTTTTTATAATTAACACGTAGTTTTAACACATGACACAAATTAACTTTTATTGTCATATTTCGTTAACACAAAACTACGGGAATTTTTACAATGACTGCACAAGCAAAAGAAAACATTCCACTGCTGGCTTATAACTTCGACAGCCTGGCTGTCTCAACAACAATCAATACAACTCAGCTTCGCGCTGATGCAAAAAGCGGAAAGCTGAGAGGTCGACGAATAGGTAAAAGATGGATATTTTTACCGGAAGATGTTCAATCGTACCTGCGAGATTTCCCTACCGCATCCTAAATAAAAAAACCAGCAAAGGCCCTGCGCCTGAGCTGGTTAAGGGAATAAGCAGATGAAATACGAAATTCCAAAATTATCTGAATCTACTATAAATCAGCTTGTAAATTCAGATAGCCGCGAAATATGCAATTTAGGGCTGTGGCATCAAGACCATGATCCCCGTTCAGTTGCGCTGATTATAAAGGCGCTTCATGAAGGACAGGGGCTTCCGCTCAACACGGTTAAAGGTGGTGCGCCATTTCAGGCGCTTGAACTTATGGGGATCGCGGATTTTAAAGCCTCTATTGCATACAAATTTTTTCGTGAAACTTTTCCAGATTATTCAAAAAAGCTATTGCTTCATAGCGGTGAAGTTTTAACGTTGCTTTCAGAGGTGAAAAAAAATGACTGATTTAGAAGTTTTACAAGCCACACGGCACTCTTTAAAAGAGCAACTCAGCGTAGTGCCTGACCGGCGGACTCAACTTGAAAACCAGCTTGAAAATTTGAATGAACAAATCCTGGCCGCCCGAGTCGAGGCATATAAATCTGACACTCAACCGGATGTTAATTTTCAGGATTTGCAGGATCAGCACAAACGAGCAATTAGTGAACTTGTGGATATTGGTCGCGAGGCACACGCACTCAGTCAAGCCTTACAGGAACTGGATGAGGAAATTGAAGAAATAAATTTAATCCGTGAAAATAATGCTCACGAATTTATAGAAGATCGTACAGAGGGCTTTTTAGATGAATTGCAAACGCCTCTCATTAAAATGATGGCACGCCTTCAATGTCTGACCATGTTGAAAAACCGTACTAACCGAGGGCAGACCGATCCTAAAGCTGTGATCTCAAAATTCGTACACTTGCACCTGGCTGAAATTGATCGGGCAACACCGGTTGTTCTGCGCAGCCTGGAAAGACAGGCAGAAAATCATGAAACTTTTAATGCAAACAAGCAATTACCTTAGGGGGCAACATGCAAAGACCGCAATTTGAAAATACACGTCACCAGCTATTAATGGATGATTTTATTACAAAAATTAATAATTTAAACACGCAGCAAACGGAAGACGTTTTAACTGAGCTGATGGCTGACCCGATTTACAACAGCCCAACACACCCTGATCATGCTGTTTATCTGCACATGATTCCTATCGCTTTAGCAAAGCAGGAGGCACTTGAAGATGTGGGCAGCCAGGTTCAAACAGACGTCACCTCACCACAGGAAGCGCAGTATTTAAAGAGCCTCAATGGGGCTGAGCAAATACTAAATACTTTACGGGAAAACA
>QIDK01000039.1 GCA_003228405.1 Gammaproteobacteria bacterium
ATCGCAAAAATACTTATCACTGGCGCTACCGGTTTTGTCGGCAGTCATATTCTCGAAAATCTGATGCAAATACAGCATCCCGATTTACAGATAATTGCTGCCTGCCGTGACTCGAGCAAACTTCTGCCTCACTATTCAGGTGAGGTCCGTCAGGGCGACTTACGTGACCCTGATTACCTGGATCGAGTTTTAGCCGGCATAGACATTATCTGTCATGCAGCTGGCTGGAGCAGTTTTGAAAATTCAGGGGATATTTGCAATGAAGCCTATCTTGAGCCCACTCTGGATCTAATTAACCATGCTATTGAATGGCGAGTCAGTCGTTTTATCAATTTAAGCAGTTTATATGTAACCCCTGTTGCACAGAGAAATAATTCAATAGCGGCAGGCAGGCCAAGAGCCTATTGGCCAATGATAAACTGCCTGATCGCAGTGGAAGATTACCTTAGCAATTACCATGGCAGCCGCTGCCAGTTTGTCAATTTACGTTTGGGCCTTTATTCAGGTAAGCGACTGAATATGGGCTTATTACCATTATTACTCAGCCGCTCAGATAACTCATTATTTCCCTATATCAACGGTAAGCTCGGCTATTTCCCTCTGCTCGATGGCAAGGATATTGGCCAGGCATTTGTACGGGCTGCACTCGCCCCCATTGATGGTGACTACAGCTGCATCAATATAGTCGGGCCACAGGTGCCAACCCAGTCTGAAGTTGTGGATTTTATTGCCCAGCAAATATCCATAAAGTTGCTGTGGCCGGGTTTACCCTCGTTTCTTGCAAGCTCACTGCTCTGGCTACCGGGCAAATTATCACGCTTTAAAGAGCAGCCGCAAATTACACCTGCAATACTGGATATAATGAAATCACCGGTAACTGACAGTCAGCAGGCCAGAACCCTGCTTGGTTATGACCCGGAGGTGAGCTGGCAGGCGAGCTTGCTGGACACCCTTGAACTTTATAAAAATCAGTCACTTAATACAGATATTACACAGCCTGTTCGGGCCTTGAATATTTAAACCCGGTCATCAGCTAAGCTCCCCCTACATCAGCCTGCTTGCATAGGCGTTGGCTTTAGCTGATGACCCAATACACCCACCCCCTAAACCAGAAAAATAATTAACATTTCATGCTGAATTTAGTTGACAAAATATAGTCAGACAACTATCTTACTTTTAGGTTAATTATTAAGTACCGCCTGAAAAATGCAGCAAACCACTAACCCGCCGGTTCAAAATGCAACCGAAGGAGCAGAAGATGAGCACAAGCACAGCACAACTTGATAGCAGCAACGACCAGATCAGCATGACAAAAAACGAGTTAAACAACTGGTTTGATCAGAGATTTGAAGAACGCCGACAGGCAGAAGAAGACGCACACACCCCATCTATGAGCATAATCGCCACCAAAGGCACGATGGACTGGGCCTACCCTCCCTTTATTCTGGCCTCTACTGCCGCAGCTTTAGGCTGGGATGTAAACATGTTCTTCACTTTTTACGGTTTAGACCTGCTAAAAAAAGACCTGCAATTAAGTGTTAGCCCACTGGGTAACCCGGCCATGCCTATGAAAATGCCGGTAGGGCCACAATGGCTAAAAAACATCAATATGAATATTCCTAATGCCATTATGGGCAATCTGCCCGGCTTTGAATCTATGGCCACCGCCATGATGAAAAAAACCACCGAAGTAAAAGGCATCGCCAGCATAGAAGAATTACGTAGTCTGTGCCTGGAAGCGGATGTAAAAATGGTCGCCTGCCAGATGACGGTGGATTTGTTTGGCCATAAGCAGAGTGATTTTATGGATGAAATAGATGAATGGATCGGCGCAGCCAGTTTTTTGCCGACAGCGCAAAAATCTGATGTGACTTTATTTATATAAACACCTGAGCAGCAATACCATACCTGCTCTGCTCCGCCCCGAGTGAGGTATGGTTTTTTATTTTTTATAGAACGTTAAATGCTCTATATTTTAAGTATTCAGCTTACGCTTCATACCCGGACTTCGCTTCGCCGCCTCCGGGCTACAATTTTAAAAGGGTTTAAAATGAAATTAATCAATGGATTAAAAGCACCCGCTTTCAGGCTAACGGATATTCATACTCAACCATTTGATTCTGAAAATTTAAAAGGCAAACGTTATCTGCTGACTTTTTATCGCTTTGCATCCTGTCCCTTCTGTAATTTACGTTTACATCAGGTGATAAATGAATATAAAAAATACGCCGATGAGTTTGAGGTAGTTGCCGTGTTTGATGCAAAGCTGGAAAATCTGCAAAAATATGCGCCTCGTCATCAGGCACCTTTTCCGATATTAGCAGACGAAGATAAATCTATTCATCGCCTGTATCAAATAGAACATTCTTTTCTCGGTGTTCTGAAAGGCATGGTTTTCAGATTCCCCAGCCTTATGCTGGCGATGTTGAAAGGCTATATACCCTGGCGTATAAAAGGTGAGATAACAGCCATGCCAGCAGATTTTCTGATAGATGAAAACGGCATTATTCAAACCGCTTATTATGGAAAAGATGAAGGTGATCATATTGCCCTGCATCGGGTAAAACAGTTTGCTCAGCGCCGCGATATAATCGACATAGGTTTTCAGGAAGTGTAAATCTTACCGAAACATATGAAAAGGATAGCGGCTAACCAGATTGATACAAAAGTTTACGCCCTGTTAAGGCACATATCCATCGGTGACAGACCGGTGCTTTTCCGCTCTGTCCCCTTATTGAGACCACCAAGAGCTGTGCGGAGTAGTTCATCACCCTGCCAATCTGATGAGAATTACCACATGGGACACGGCGCTAAAAAACAGCGACATGTCCCCAATGGATATGTGCCTTAACAGTGCATCCAGTCGACTAGGGAACCTGTTCTTTTACCCAAACAAGAACTCTATTATTAGCTGGCATTTCTATATCTTTAAATAATGTCATACCGTTAGCTTTTGCATAACTTTCTATTTGTTCAAAATGTTTAATGCAACTCTCCGGATTTCTCTGCTTTAACCACACATCGAAATTTTTATTGCTTTCAGAAGTATAGCTTCCATGGTAATTAAAAGGCCCGTACTGGGCGAATAAACCAGCGGATTTTAAGCACTCGCCAACATGCTTAAACATTTTTTCTGCCTGCAAATTTGAAATAATATGCGTTGTATTTGCAGTAAAAATATAATCTTTATTATTCAGTAGCCATTCGGGCATATCGACATCTAAAACCAGCGGGGATTTAATGCGATTATGTTCTACTTCATCCAGCCACATTTTCATGCCTGCATGTTCTGTTTCCAGGTCACTGAGTTGCCAGTTTAAGTGGCGTAAGTGCTCTGTAAAAAAAACCGCGTGTTGACCGGTGCCACTGCCAATTTCCAGCACTTCGCCGGGCTCGATAAATAATGTTTTCAGCACATCTAAAATAACCTGCTGATTTTGTGCGCAGGATTCTGCAAAAGGTTTGGTCATTGAATTTCTCGTTTGATTGCTTTGCTCGGGGACAGAGCGGTGCCCATTTTTAATTGGTATGGGGCGCTCTGTCCCTGAGCTATCCCCACAAAATAAGTATTAAAATCAAAAAGATAAAGGCATTTTACCGCAAATAAACGCGAAAGTACGCTATTTTTGTAGGCGGTAGCTTTAGCTGACGAAATATTTGTGCAATGCGAAGCGAGCCGTATAATACAT
>QIDK01000126.1 GCA_003228405.1 Gammaproteobacteria bacterium
TGATTGGCTGCATTCGCTGTATCCCGAGCCAGGGCAAGTTCTACCGCAGTAATTTCATGTGCATCGACTTCCTTGCTGAGTAATTCTGCATGAAGCTGGGTTTCACTTAGCGCTAACCGGGCACCTTTCTGAGCCAGCACATAAAGCCAGATTAAAACCCCGGTGAGCAGCAGCAGCAAAAAGAAGACCTGCCATAATGTGCCACTGATCAGGCTGAGATCGCCCAGAGATTTATTCTGCTGCGCATAAAAAACCATGGTGAGCAGCACGCCGATAATAGCGGCGGTGATGATAAAGATGGCCACAAAGTGGCCGGTTACAGAGTGCAGTTGCTGGTTGATAAACGGCGGCAATATGCGACTGAACAGGGCTGAGGTCTGCGCGGCCAGATGGGCATCGGGCCGGCACTGGTCTCCACAGCGTGCATCCAGCGCGCAGCACAAGGAGCAGATTGGGGCGGCATAGCTCGGGCAATGGCTCATATCTTCATGATCAAATGAGTTTTCGCAAATGCGGCACTGTTGCTGCGTAGTCTCTGCCACAATTTCTTCTTCAGAACGAGCCAGATAAAACTGCCCCTGGGTTAGCCATGCAATCAGGGGCACGGTTACAAATGGAATAGACAGAGACAGAAATGCTGCCAGCGCTTCTGCGACAGAGCCGAAAAGGCCGAGGTTAGCGGCAATGCCGGCAGTAGATGCGATTATCATCGAAAACACACCCACTGGATTGATGTCATACAGGTGGCCACGCCTGAATTCGATATGTGCGGGGCTTAGCCCCAGTGGCTTATTAATTATCAGATCAGCCACTACACAGCCGATCCACGCCACTACCAGGCTGGCGTAGGTAATCAAAATAGTTTCAAAGGCCTGGTAAAGCCCCAGCTCCATCAGCATAAGCGCAATCGTCACATTAAACACCAGCCAGACCACTCGACCTGGGTGGCTATGTGTCAGGCGGGAGAAAAAATTACCCCAGGCAATAGAGCCGGCATAAGCATTGGTGACGTTGATTTTCAGTTGAGAAATAATGACAAAAACCCCGGCTAACCACAGAGCCATATCGGGGTTCGTTGTAATGTAGCTGAAAGCCACGGTATACATGTGTGCCGGATCGCTGGCTAATGAGGGTTGCAGCCCGTGACTCAGGGCAAGAACAGCCAGAAATGAACCGATAAATAGTTTAATTACGCCAATAACAACCCAGCCTGGCCCCGCCCCAACGACCGCCATCCACCATTTGGTTTTATTGCACTGATCCGTTGTGGGTAAAAACCGCAAAAAATCTGCCTGCTCGCCATTTTGAGCTATCAGGGGGAAAATTACCGCCGCCGCTGCGCCAAAAAGAAGCAGGTCAAAACCCTGCTCTCCGACTGTGTCAGTTCCTGAAAACGCCATCCATTCTGCAAACGAGGTTGACTCGTGAACACCGATATACACCAGTGGCAGCACCTGCAAAATCAGCCAGATGGGTTGAGTCCAGGCCTGAAAATAGGAAATACGAGTAATGCCATGGGTTACCAGCGGAATGATAACAACAGCGCTGATGACATAGGTCAGAAATAGCGGAATATCAAACATCATGTGAATAGCCATGGACATGATGGCCGCTTCCAGAGCAAAGAATATAAAGGTAAACGAGGCGTAGATCAGGGATGAAACCGTAGAGCCAATATATCCAAAACCAGCACCACGGGTGAGCAGATCAATGTCGACGCCATAGCGTGCAGCGTAATAAGACAGGGGCAAACCGGTGAGAAAAATAATAATGCAAACCACCAGAATGGCCCACATAGAATTAGTAAAGCCATAATTCAGGGTGATGGCGCCACCAATGGCCTCCAGCGCCAGAAAAGACACAATCCCCAATGCCGTATTAGCCACCCAGCCGGCTGACCAGCGCCGCGCCTGTTTGGCAGTGTAGCGCAGTGCATAATCTTCCAGTGTTTCATTTGCCACCCACTTGTTGTATTCACGCCTGATGAGTGGTGCATCTTTATTTGTACTCATTGGGAATTTGATATACCTGTTATACCGTTATGGCTGGCTAGATTTTTCTATTATATGCTCGATTTATCAGTTTACACGCTTATATAGAGATTCAAGAGTTTATTTAAAAGCAGGAGTCGAGGCAGCCTCTGATCAGGTCGTGGTTGTTGTATGCAAAATTGTCATTTTCCTGATTTATTTAAAAGGCATTATTCTTAGCGCACACGACACCTATGAACATATTTGCGGACAATATGCTTTTTGCTTTTAGAAAATATATATGGGGCTGGTTCAGCTGCAGGTCTGATAGTTTCTGTTATAACAGCGCGCCAGGCTAAACTGCAGCGCAGTAAATTTTGCTTTTCAGTAGAATCCCCGGGTATTCTAATGTTGCGAGAATAGACTATTGACGTTGCCACTCGCCCTTGTCATTCAGACAAAGTTTAATATTTTTATTCAGTTCCGGTTTAGACGCTGACCATGTCTGTAAGTGCAGATCACGGCACTCCATGTTGTTTTTTGAGTAAATTTTTAGCAAAGAAATCCTGAACCTCTGGTTAGCATCAAAGTTATTCCAGTTGCGATAATCATTCTGTTTACCGCTGGTAAGCAGGTCTTTGCCATGTGCATAAAGCAGGGAAATATCTTCGTCAGTAAAGTTATCAGTTTCATCCATGCTCAATCCAAGAACACTACTGCCGAAGTCACCCGCAAGTCGAAATGGTGCAGTTAATAGCCCTCCAATTGCTCCGGATACTAGCCCGGAGCTTGCCTCTTTGGCCGCAGCCTGTGCCTTGTCGATCATACTATCAACCCGGGTTAGCATTACCGGTATTTCCTTTCGTGTTCCCTCTACCTGCACCAGTGCTTCGGATACAAGCGGACGATACGCTTTCATTTCAGCAGAAACCGAGTCTACTGAAGTCAGTATCGATGGCAATTGTTCACTCACTGCGGCAACACCATCAAGTACAGCAGGAAGTTGTTGACGCGTTTTACCGGCTTCAATCAAAACCGATGGAATGATTTCACGTACAGCTTTAACTTCATCAAGAATTGCAGGTATCTGCTCACGCGTTGCGCTTACTTCAGCCAGTATTGGTGGAATCAGATCACGAATTTGATTCATCTCTTCTAGCACGGGTTCAACTTTTTCGCTGGTAGTTCGAATATTTTCCAGTATGTCTGGCACCTGACGCAAAAACTGAGATATCTCAAAGGTAAAATAAGTCAGTGACGCGGCCAGTGCCAGGATACTAATGGCAAATAAGTTTAAGGGTATATTCTTTTTTTCTGCCATAATAATTAAGTCTCCTTAAGGAAATGCGTAGTAAACGAATACCGAAAAACATGACAACCAGCATGCAGGCAAATTTCAGATTGTAAACCTGCTGTTTTTATACCATGATGAAGTTTCTGTTTACTAAAATGTTATCGTTGTATTATGCCAGAGCACGGTTCAGTAGACAGCTAAGTGTGGTTTATATAGCCTTTGTATTTTATCAGAAAAAATGTCTGGATAATACTGCAACTAAAAGCTTTCTGGTTCATTAAATAATGAGCCTATACATCATGAAAATTACAGAACAGAAGCAGAAGCCGGACAAAAATGGCACTACAATAACAGGTTTTTTGTAGGTTGGCGCTGAGGCACGAAGCCCAACAGTTCTAACAGGCCTCACTATTTTTGTTGGGGTTGGGGTTCGTAAACTCACCACCAACCTACAGCGCAAGACAAGATCAGCAAGCTCACAACAACAAAAGATGCCTTTAGTATTACTGAATCAGAAATAAAGGACAGGCTTAATAAACGATAGAAAAATAGCACCTGTAGGCGTTAGCTAAAGCTGACGCCTACAGGAAAAACGATTATTGTTATGTTCTGTGATATAAGAACAGCTATTCTTTTCAGCTGATTCATTAGTAAGTGTCATTTGGGTCAAACTCATTTACACTCACCGAATGTCAGTTGAAGAACCAGTATTTGGCAATACAGGCTCCACCAAAGGGCTTAACCATGTTTAAAATGAAGTTAAATATGAAAGTGAAAAAAACCACTTCGTCATACCTGCGAAAGCTGGTATCCAGTGTCTGTCGGTTTCTTAGAGGCACTAGATTTCTGCCATCGCAGGAATGACGAATAAGCGGGGCAGCTGTGATAAAAAATATAAAATTATAGAAGGTAGCCCGTTTTATAAAAAAACTAATTTCTAACAAATATTTTCTGGTTAAATAAAATCCGCAATTAAATATATACAATCATGACTTGATCAGAGGCCCCCCCTGGTGTAATTTGCGAAATGAATATTAAGAGTAAAGTGATTAAATATGCTAAAAGAGGCTGGCGCTTCGAGAGACAAAAAGGTTACGTCGCTATTGTAGTGTATTACTATGTGCCACAAAAGCTAGTAATTTTCCGGCTGCTAAGTAAAGAATTATGCGGAGAAGTAAACAATGAAAATTAATTTTAACAACAAAGTTATTTACAGTATTGTATTGCTGCTTGCGATTTCTGGTGGCCTGTCGTTATTGTTATTTAAGTATTACTACTGGCAATTAATTGATCAACAAAGTGTTTTTCCGGAATATGGTTACTGGTTATATCTTATTGCGCCTTTTCTGCTGATTTCATTTGTATCATTATTCTGCTCAATATCTGGAAGAAAAAAAATGGTGATGCATATACCTCTTTCTGTATGCATTATTTCTGCGCTTGCTGTCCTTTATGCTCCCTATGCTGTGCTATATCAGGATGTATATGATGCTTTTTATGATGGCAATCATGAAAGCTATCATGATAAACGCAAACTACTTGAGATGCTGAAGAAAAAAAACTATAAAGGATTAGAGGCATATTTAACTCAAATTCATGACATTGTTAATAACTCACCAAATAAAGAAGGGGTGTTAAACGGTGCTTATCATGTCTTTACGATTATGGCTGAGAATAACTTACAGGAAAAATTTGATGAATGGGTTTTGAAAACAGATAGTTTTCAGGCGTATACAGCAAGGGGTTTTTATTTTTCGTCTCAGGGGTGGCGCGTGCGGAGCACAAGGTTTATGAGAGATATACCTGAAAATAATAGAATTGAAATGAGAGTACTATTTAAAAAATCAGTATCAGATTTGCAAAGGGCTATTGAAATCAACCCTGATAATACAGCTGCATATATGAAACTTATTTCGGTGTATGGAGTTTTAGGCAATACTGGAAAAGCGGATCAGGTTCTGGAGGCGGCTCTTAATATTTATCCTTATTTGTATTATGCGCGAAGTATTTATATGTATTACCATTTATATCCGCAATGGGGCGGTTCTCACAAAATGATGCATGATTTTGCTATGGATGCACGACAGTACGCAATAAAAAATCCACGACTAATGGCGCTCACTGCTGAAATATACGAGGATTTGGCCGGTAGAGAGGAAAAAAGCAATACCGCAAAAGCTGTGCAGTTATATAAAAAAGCACTTGAATACGCGCCATTAACTTCTATTTATCGATCACTTGCACGTATTTATAAGAAGCAATCAGATGTTGATAATGAATTAACCCAGTACAATAAAATTTTAAAGAAAAACCCATATCATTCCAGGGCATTAAGTGGAAGAATTAATATTTTAGTAAAATCAAAAAGAATTGAAGAAGCAATTTTAGATGCCGAGGTTTTACTTAATACAAGGGGAGGAGGCTGGGAGGCATCTACGGCTGGATGGGTGTATGAGCATGCAAAAATGTACGATAAAGCAGTAAATGCTTACAAATTATCTATTCTGGATAACCCAGAATCTGAGTATTCTTATGAAAGATTAATTGCACTAAATATTCATTTTTTTAAGGATGTGACATCTGCACTTAATGTAGCCATTTCAATGGAAAAAGCAATACCAGAAAACCCCAAAGGCTGGCTGTATGCTGCTGATTATATGTATGACCTGAAAATGGAAGAGGCGATACATCATATTAATCAATATTTTGTACTTGTTGGTGAAAACATACCAAAGGATAAGGCAGCTCATCAATCTGCTATTAGATTATTGGAAGATATTAAGTTACGGATAAAAACTAACCAGGGTATTTAGGGAGCCTATACATCATGAAAATTACAGAACAGAAGCAGAAGCCGGACAAAAAATGGCACTACAATAACAGGTTTTTTGTAGGTTGGCGCTGAGGCACGAAGCCCAACAGTTCTAACAGGCCTCACTATTTTTGTTGGGG
>QIDK01000152.1 GCA_003228405.1 Gammaproteobacteria bacterium
GTCTCGGTCTCCTGTGTGGAATTCGGTTGGGCTTTATCGCTCGCTTCAGTGGGCTGTTCAATATTGGCCAGGTTTGTAAATTTAATTTTTTTACCTGTCATGGCTTCAATCATGGCGATGAGTAATTGCAGTCTGGCATCGTCCATTGGGGATATTTCTACCGACTCAGCAGCAGGTACTATGCCCTGGACTATTTCGGAAAACGCAGCTGTGGGTGTTGTTTCAGCGGGATTAATATTTAGCTGTCGAGCCTGCTCCTGCACTGAGTCGGGGATTTCAAAGTTGGGGCCGACTGACTGAGCAAGCTGCATAAGCTGAGCTTTAGTGCTGGCTTCAAAATAGTCACGGCTTTGTGTTTGTTGGTAGACCGTGCCCTGCTCAAGGTTTTCAGCTGACCAGGCTTGCCCCGATCTGGCTATGCCTGCAACCAGGGATTCTTCTGTTTTAAGTGTCTGGGCGTACTGCCGCGAACTGCCCAGAAAAATCTGTGCATTTTCTATAATCATGGCCGTTCTCTCTCTCGTTGCCGTTGCCTCATGGGCTCAGGTCATTATTTTAGTCTCTCATAACGATATAGCGGCCATTTGAGAGCAGGCTTTAATTTATAGAAAATGTAGCGATAAGCGGTGTTTTCCAGTGTGACAGGTGTAGCTTTTCACAGGATATGGGTTCCAGCCCTCTAAAATAGATACGATCCATATTTAGCATGGGCAGCCAGGCCGGAAAGCTGCGAGCGTATTGCCCGGTGGCATGCTTGAATACTTCCTGTAGACCCAGTTCCTGCTGTAGATGTTTTTCAGCATTGCCTAGCCAGTCATTAAAATCACCAGCAATAATTAAGGGTTCATTATGGGGGATGTGGGTATTAATGCGCTGCGCAAGGGTGGATAGTTGTTTTTCACGTTCTCTACTAAATAGACCAAGATGTACACAAATAAGGTGTATTTTTATGTTTTTAGATGGTATTTCGATGATTCCATGCAGCAGGCTTCGACTGGCAGAGCGAATAGCAGACACATTAATATTTTCCCATTCTATGAAAGGGTATTTGCTCAATATGGCATTGCCATGGTGGCCTGATTTGTAAATGGCATTTTTGCCATAGGCGTGGTGATCCCAGACTTCATCGGCCAGAAATTCAAATTGAGTGCTGCTGGGCCAGTTGGCTATTTTTTGCTGTTTTATATTATGCTCGCCCTGAATCTCCTGCAGAAACACCACATCGGTATTCAGTTGCTGCAAAGAGGCCTTAATATCATGCAGCATAAAGCGCCAGTTACCTACGCTGAATCCCTTATGTATATTGTAAGTGAGAATGTTGATTGTCTGGGTCATAATTAATTATATTGGGGCGATGATGAGAAAAGGCAAATCTGCAGAAAGATAAAAGCTTATACCACACAACTGAAAAGGCCCTGGTAACAGGGCCTTTAGTTGTGTGTATTATTAATCAATACAGCCCTGAGGCTCAGGCAGGCCTCCCAGTCGGCAGCCCTGTCTAGACGGCCCCTGTGGAAATAGCGTATATAGATAATCTTCGCTGCTCTTTTCAGGGCCGCATTGTTCTTTCATGTATTTCATCAACAGCTTGACCATGGGTGCCATGCCGTATTCAAAGTAGAATTTGCGCAAATAGTTAATGACTTCCCAGTGATCATCTCCCAGAGCAATACCTTCCTTGCTGGCCATATGGGCTGCAATTTGCTCATTCCACTGGGATGCGTCTTTTAGATTGCCTTTATCCGTTACTTCGTAGATTTTTCCATCAAAATCAAATTTTTCAACAAAATGGTTAGCCAGACTGGGGTCAACCCTGGATTTAGAGCTTCTTTTTACTGCATGGCTATGGCGATCATCTTCGTTCATTTCTGCATCAAGCATAGGTGCAGGAATACCGGCGATTTTAGAGCCTTCGATTAATACGCCATTTGGGAACAGGCTGTCCAGGTATTCATTACTGGCTTTCTTTTCTTCGTGTTTTTCTTTGATGGCTTTAAACAGCAATTTACGAATAGGCGATATATTGTACTGCTTATAAAAATCACGTAATAAGTTAATGATTTCCCAATGATTGTGTGTAAGTGTAATACCATCTTTTTCAGCCAGACTTGCTGCGACGTCTTCACTCCAGTCGTCGTTGTTAGCCAGGCGTCCATCAGGCAATAGCTCATATGTGGTACCGCCAACACTAATGTTTCCCATATTTATGACCTCGTTTTATAACCCTGAATTATAATAGGGGTTTTCGTTTATTTTTTTATTCCCCTTACTGTTTAAGCATAGCAGTTCTAACATTATCTGCCAGATAAAAATTGGTGGAAATGGTTAAAAAAACCTACTGAAATAGTTGACAAAAATTGTCAGGAATAGCTTATGCCGCTATCGAAAAAATAATCAGACTTGGTCAGAGTATTCTTACTCTAGTCTTTTAATAAAGGCACATTGCATGGAGCCTGTTTGCCAATTTTATTAAGATCGCATTTAAGATTCACGGACGTAATAACGCTGCCTTTGCCGTATCTGTTATTAGAATATATAAGCTGTTTTGTGCCGGCAACATTAGCGCACAGATTCCACTCATCAAGGTAGTAGGTCATTAATGGCGTGTAATCCATCTCTTCTTTAATGGGCAAAATCGAGAAGTCACCTTTATCATCTGTGATTGTTTTAGCGATAAATTTAGAGCAGTATTTATCGCTACCTTTTATGGATAAATATAACTCAATGCCTTTGGCAGGAATGTGGTTGGAGAGAATTATCCCATGTATATTTGGGCTTTTATGTCGAGTAAAAGCTACAGGTGTGCAGGCAGTTAAATTTAAAGTAATGACAGATGAAACTAAAATAAATAGTGATGTATTATTTTTCATGATTGTGTGGCCTTCATTAATATTGGCACTGTGAATAGCTAGTTTGGACGGATACTAAAACTCATAAACCCCCAGATAAAACCTAGCATGGAAAGTATCAGGCTATAAAGATCGTAATGATGAAATGAAAATCTCTGGGTTCGGGTCAGCTGCTGTTCGGCGATGCCAAAAGCAGGCAGTATTTTACGTGCAATCCAGGCGCTTTTTTCATTTGAAATTTTCACTTTATCCCATCGTACACCATTATTGGTTTTAGATTGTTGATAAATAAAAAGCTCGCCTTTGGGCAGTGAATCATGGGCTTTTGATGATGTTTCTGGCCGGTCTCTGAGTTGAACTTTATCGGCTATTACTTCTACAAAAAGTTGTTCAGACTGGTAGATGTTTTCATACCATCGTTTATTAAAAGGAAAATCGACGTTATTATTTATGCCATGAAAAATAAAAAGCACCAGGCTAAAACCAAATAATCCACTTATTATTTTTAACATAGAGCGGGATATAAAATCTATTCTTAACAGATAAATAAACATCGCCAATATACTGAGTACTATCAGGACTATAAGAGGTGGATAATCTGATGGCAGATAATTTATATTCATAGTGCCGGCTAAGGACAGGTTATTATCAGCCAGAATGTATCTGAAATATTTATGATACATATAAAACAGAGCGAGCAGGCTGATGATAACGTAGCTTAATATTTCCAGCTTCTGCCGTTTGACTAATGGCATTAAGGCATCAGCTTTGATGCCTTTAATTAAGGATTTATGATGTTGCCAGTCGCATTCAAGTAATTGAGTGGGCTTGCGTTTTCCTCTGGGGTGCAGCTCACCGGCTTCAATCAGAGTAAACTGATCATTTTTTAACCTTGCCTTGGTGCCCGTGGTTAATAATATCTGATTACCATCGGCTTCGGCCTCGGCTTTTGCAGCAATATTAACCACGTCACCAAATATGTCATCGGCTTCAACCAGTCCTTTGCCGGTATGAATACCAATGCGTGCGCGCAAGCTGAAGTATTTGTCTTTTTTTCTTTCGGTGATTAAAATCTGCTGAATCGCTATGCCCGCTTTTACTGCATTTCCAGCATCATCAAAGGCGGCCATAATTGAATCACCGAGGGTCTTGATGATTCTGCCTTTGTATTTTCTTACCACGGGAAACAGCAGCTGATTATGGCGACTGATTAAAATACGAGCCTCAACATCACCGCGACGTTCCCAGTGCCGGGTGGATTCCTCTATATCAGAGAATAATATGGTGATGAGTTTCAGTGATTTTTTTATAACATCAACGGTGCT
>QIDK01000187.1 GCA_003228405.1 Gammaproteobacteria bacterium
GCGTAAGGAGAATTGCTTTCATACGAAGGATCCTGCCAAAAATTCACAGCAACTGCCTCGCCAAAAGGGCTGGCACCATAACCCACTTGATCTTCCGGAAATTGGGCATTGGGAAAATCTTCCCCGCTATCAATATCGGTTACCACAAAAGGTTTACCCGGTGACCAGCTCCAATTAACGGTTTTGGTTCTGGGGTTTGGCGTCGTTGTACCCCCTGTCTGTTTTGGCACCCAGCTGGCGACTTGTTCTTTGCTGTATTTGTTTAGAATATTGGTATCTGACCAGGTAACATCTGAAGCAGAATATGCATGGCTTTTTATCGGATGGGATTGCTGAAAGGCGACACTGTGGTTACCTGGGGTGTATTCAAAAATCTGCCGTGCGTCTTCGGGGTTTACCCCAAAAAATTCAAAGCGTGCTTGCCCATAGGGGGTAAAGCGGTATTATCAGCAAGGGCTTCATCCGCAGTCTGGTAAGGGATATAGGATTCAACCGTTTCGGCTGCGTTAACCGTCTGAATCGAAGTAATAAATACAACGGGTAAAAAAATCTTACTGGCTAATTTACTGGCTAATTTAAATTTTATTGAGGACTTTGCAACACGCTGGAATCGAGTGAATGTCTTAACGAAAGCACTCGTACTTATAACAATATCCAGTAGAACGAATAAATGTAACATAACTATATCACCGTTTAATTTTGAGACCCGTATGAGCCTGTGTTTATACGCGCTTTTGGCTTGCGCAAAAGGCATATGCCGGGATATTGACCCGGTCCATTGCTATGACTGTGTCGCGCTATCCAGTGTCAGTGTGCCGCTGTTTACATCGGAAATATCCACCTCAACCGCGTCACCATTACTCACCCGTGTTATTACGATGCTACCCAGCTCAACAGAAAAATTTTTGGAAGACGCCTGGTTATTATAGCCTGCGCTATCGTTACTGGCGTTACTCACATCGCCGCCACCGCCACCACTACAGGCCGTAATCATGATTAAGGTCAAACCGATAAGGATAAATTTAAGTGTATTTAATTTCATTTCTAACAACCCGCTTAAAGTCTGTAATAAGTGTGTTTACTTTAATGCGAGGTGCGCTTGAAAAATATCGGCCGGATGGTTAAACAATGGCCTAGCCCGATCGGCTTAGTCGTGTTCATTGAATTGCTAAAGATGGGTCTTGTTTAGTTTACTTTTAGTTGTGAATTTATTCGGAGGAGGAGGGGCTTTAACCCAGCTCATAACAGGGCTAAAACCCTGTCTTCAAAGCTACTTAGTCATAAAATGTTTTAACTTACGGGTATTAGCAATTGAAGATGGGGGCTGCTAAAGATACCTGAATCCCTTTAATCCTGAACAAAAACAGCCCGGTTAGAATTTAAAGCGAGACATGAGTTCTTCAAGCTGTAAAGAGAGTGCAACCAGGTTGTCACTGACTTCCCGGGAGCGATTAGCATCATCGGCGGTATTCGATGAGATTTCATGAATATGATGGATGTTGCGATTAATTTCTTCAACGACCGCGCTTTGTTGTTCCGTGGCAACCGCTATTTGCTGATTCATGCCACGAATAGTGCTGACTTCACCGGAAATCATTGCCAGTGCCTCCGCCGCGCCTTCGACTTTTTCTTCGCTTACCGAAGCTCCCTTTTGAGAGCTATCCATCATCTCCACTACATTACGAGCATTACCCTGCAACTGTTCTATCATTACTCGAATATCTTCGGCGGCCTGGTTTGAGCGTGATGCCAGTGTTCTCACTTCATCAGCAACCACCGCAAAGCCACGGCCCTGTTCACCGGCACGAGCAGCCTCAATGGCGGCATTGAGTGCCAGTAAATTGGTCTGTTCCGCAATCCCCTGAATAACACTTAAAACGGTGCCTATGGCTTCTATTTCGTGATCAAGTTTTTTTACGCCCTCTGATGCATTGGCGATATCGTCCATCATCATGCCAATTGATCCCAGTGCTTCGGTAGAAATCAGAGCGCCTTTTTTAGATGCTTCTTCAGCAGCATCGGATGCATTGGAGGTGTCCTGTGCATTCTTGCTCATATCCTGTACGGTATGGCTCATTTCTGTAATGGCGGTAGCAATAGATTGAATATCATCTTGCTGTTTTTTTACGCCGTCAGAGGTATTGCTGGAAATTTCTTCGGCAACTTTTGATACTTTGGACATTTCATGGGCTGAGTTTTGAACCTGCAGAAAAGCAGATCCAGTACGATCAACCATGCTATTGAAGGCGATGGACAACCTGCCTATAGAATCATGCTCATTATCAACGTGTATTCGACGACTAAAATCGTTATTTTGTTCTATATCCTGAATGCTCTGCTGAACCTGATTAATTCTTCGAGTGACAATTTTTCGAATCAGATAGCTCATAATAATAAAGCCAAAAAAGTAAATCAGCAGTTGAACAGCCGCCGATACCATTAAGTTTTTGCTAACACGACGATCCATGTCCTGTAATGAATAGCTTACTCGCACCGCACCTAAAATAGTATTTTCTGCAACCTGATGACAGCCCAGACAATTGGTTCCTCGAAATTCTTGCTTGGCCCGTATAGGATTAATGACGGTTAATACTCTGCTACCATTTATATTCCCGATCTGAAGAATTTCTTCTCCGTTAAGCGCTCGGCTGTCCAGTTCATCCTGAGGGTTTTCATAATCAAAGCCAGGGCCATAAGCCGAGGAAACTTGCTGGCCTCTAATAATGCGGGCCTCGATCAGACCTTCTCGGTCTTCCATTTTTGATTTAATCAGCTCGCGATTAGACATAGCACCCGATAACATCAATACATTGATACTATCAAAATAGGTATCAGCAGCATCCTTGGTTTGTTGTTCAATTAAATGGAGTATCAGTTCTTCTTCGTTTAATGAGGAATAGCTAAGTGTGACCACAAAGACGATTAAAAAAATGGCCGAAAGGGCGAGGGTGATTTTTGACTGTATTGATAGTTTGAGCGAGCTAATCATAAAGCTATTCTTGTCCTGCAATAATAGTTAGAGTGCTGGGAACGTCGATACCAGTCTAAAATATAAACAGGTGACTAACATTCAGGCTGGAGCCCCAGAAAAATACTATATAATCATTTTGAAGCTAATGATTTCAGAAAGAACTAGCTATACGTACGCAATATAATCTATAAAAAGGCTGATGTCGATAATATTTTATGCATCTTGTCATATGTAATGTATTTCTTAAAAACTTATGATCTGAGTCAAGTTAGGTGTAATTATTTTAAGCCCCTTTCAAGAGGAACATAAGCAATTTGTCTTTAGTCGGTGGGTTTTTGAGGCACCACGGGATTTTGCTAAAAGGTGCCTAAAAAGGTGCCGGAGGGATTATTCTTTGATCAATGGCTCGACACTGTAATACACTATCACTTTACAATATCTACATGGCAAAGGAGTTGCTATGCCCAGACGCAAACGGATGTATCTGTCAGGTCACACATACCATCTCGTTCAACGCGGCAATAACCGCGAGGCCTGTTTTATCGAGCCTGAGAACTATCAGTTTTATCTGGATCTTTGGCAGCGGTATGCTGAGCGTTACGGTGTTGCCGTGCATGCCTATTGCCTGATGACGAATCATGTTCACTTTTTGCTGACACCTGAAAAAGCCGATTCTATATCCAGAGCAACCAGCGTGATCGGCAGTCGTTATGCCTGTTATTTCAACAAGGCCTACAGGCGCACAGGTACGGTGTGGGAGGGGCGGCATAAATCCAGCCTGGTGGACAGCGAACGCTATTATCTTACCTGTAGCCGATATATTGAGCTAAACCCCGTGGCTGCCACAATGGTACGCAAGCCTGAGCAATACGGATGGTCGAGTTACCGTGCCAATGCATGGGGCGTTACAAGTAGC
>QIDK01000236.1 GCA_003228405.1 Gammaproteobacteria bacterium
GTCACTATCATGCCACTTACTGCCAGGCCCTCATCACCTATTTCAAACATATCCTGAACCGGCATACGAAACAATTGATCCATGAGCACAGCCTCGCTGTTAAACCTGAATTAACCAGATTACACTGATTCACGATATGACGCTTGCTTAAGGCGTCACCAGTTACTAGCTACACTTATCCTGCGTAGTAGGTTGGCGGTGAGTTTACGAACCCCAACATTAATAGTGAGACCTGTCAGAGCTGTTGGGCTTCGTGCCTCAGCCCAACTTACGAAAAGCAAAAGCTATTTACTACAGAGGACACAGAGTTTTTTAGAGCCTGCTCAGGGTATAAACACCCCGTTAATATTAACGGCTACCTGGCGCAGTGACATCACTCGCCAGCCCTGCTTATTCGCATATTCCAGCAATATTTCATCCGCATCCACCGCCACCGGGTGGTCTGCTTCAATCAAAAGGGGTATGTCATTATGCGAATCACTGTAAAACCAGCTGCCCTGCATATCCATATTGTGCTGCTTTATCCATTCATGTAAGCGCTTAACTTTGCCGCCCTGAAAGCAGGGTATACCGGCAATTTTACCCGTATATTTACCGTTGATAACTTCAGGCTCGGTGGCTATCAGGTGCTCAATGCCAAACAGGCTGGTGATGGGGCGTGTGATAAAACTATTGGTTGCGGTAATGACCACCAGTGTATCGCCCAGCTTACGGTGTCTGTCAATTAGCTCAAATGATGCAGGGCTCATAATGGGTTTTATCTTTATTTCAAGAAACTGCTGCCGCAAAGCGATCATTTTATCGGTATCATTCTGCACCAGAGGCTGTTGTGAAAAAGCCTGAAATGCATAAATATCCAGTGTGCCCTGTTTGTATTCTTCATAAAAACGCTGGTTTTCACGTTTAAATAGATCCGCATCTACTATGCCCTGCTCACATAAAAACTCACCCCAGAGGTAATCACTGTCTCCCGCGAGCAGGGTATTATCGAGGTCAAAAAGTGCTAATGTCATAAATTATGTGCCATAAATAAATTTTTAAGGAACCCATGGGCTATAGAATTGATCTATAGTTGAGCGGATATAGTTATATTGTAAACAAAACATTGCGTGATGCGCTGATTTTTGGAAGAATCAGAGTTAAATTTAAACAGGTAATCGTAAGTGATTGATTCTGACGGATTTAGGCCCAATGTGGGCATCATATTGAGCAACACGGAAGGTAAAGTCTTCTGGGCGCGTCGTTATGGTCAGGATGCATGGCAATTTCCACAGGGGGGGATTCACAATAATGAGTCTCCAAACGATGCCATGTACCGCGAGCTGTTTGAAGAAACCGGTCTGAGTCCGCAGCATGTTGAGATTGTAGGTAAAACCAGCAAGTGGTTACGTTACAGGCTGCCTAAATGGATGGTGCGTAAAAATAGCCATCCGGTGTGTATTGGTCAGAAACAGATCTGGTTTATTCTGAAGCTGGTAGGGGCGGAAAGTGATTTTAATCTCAGTACCATGGATAAACCGGAGTTTGATAACTGGTCCTGGGTGGACTACTGGCACCCTATGAATGAGGTGGTGTTCTTCAAACGTAAGGTTTATAAAAAGGCGCTGACTGAACTGGAGCCATTATTGCGTGGTCAGATTGTGAACTGAAGCCAGCGGCTCTTACCTGGGCATAGCTGTTTTTTATATTGCCCTTCGCACGGGCTCAAATTCTGAGTTATCCCCACGAAACAGGCTTAAACATCAAAAAGAAAAAAGCATTCCGTCCGCAAATGAACGCAAAGACACGCAAATAAAGGCAAAAGCATTAACAGGTTGGTAGTACGCCCTGAGAACAATATCTTTCATAAGATGCTGGGGTATTGGTAAGCTTGCGCAAAACGGGTGCACAACCACGATGTTTACATTTTTTTGCGTTCATTTGCGGACGATATGCTTTTTGCTTTTAGAAAATATTCGTAGGAATAGCTCAGGCACAGATTGGGGTTTTAGTACAGGGCGCAAATAACCCCTAAAACGGCCTGACCACCACAAAAATGACAACCGCCACCAGTAACAGTACCGGCAATTCATTAAACCACCGATACCAGACATGACTTCGGCTATTTCTGTCATATTTAAAATCATTCACCAGTTTCCAGCAAACTCCATGATAGGCAATTAGTACAATAACGGCTCCCATCTTGAGATGCATCCACAGCTCGGTTTTATAGGCTGCCCAGGCGTAGTCAAATAACATCCACAGGCCTAACAGCAGGGTGATAACTGCGCCGGGTGTCATAATGCCGTAGAACAGTTTGCGTTCCATAATTTTAAAGCGTTGATTACTGATTTCATCTGTACTATCTGCATGGTAGACAAACAGCCGCGGCAGATAAAATAAACCCGCAAACCAGGTGACCATAAAGATAATATGAAAAGCTTTAACCCAGAGCATTTTATATCCAGATAATTGGTGTGCGAGCATATTAACCCGAGTGCAATGCCTGTCAAAGTTTATTGACGGGTATTAAGTCAGTTTAAATCAGTCTATACTTACGCCTCAGATATCAAACACTTGCTTGTACTAATTAATACGGGTTTGAGCTTTGTTGTTTTAAAGAGAGTTATACATGATTAAAGCCGGCATTGTCGGTGGCACCGGTTACACAGGCGTTGAGCTATTACGCTTGCTAGTTGCACACAAAGACGTTGAATTATCGGTGGTTACATCGCGCGCTGAAGCGGGTCAGGCTGTGTCCAGCCTGTATCCCAATTTGCGTGGTCATGTTGATATTAACTTCTCAGAACCCGATGCCGAAACTCTGGGCCAGTGTGAAGTGGTGTTTTTTGCCACACCCAATGGTACGGCCATGAAAATGGCAGCACAGTTGCTTGAGGCCGGTGCCAGGATAATTGATCTGGCGGCAGATTTTCGCCTGAAAGATACAGCTGTGTGGCAGCAGTGGTATGCAATGGAGCATGCGTGCCCGGATATACTGGAGCAGGCAGTCTATGGTATGCCGGAAATAAACCGTGAAGCGATTAAGCAGGCAAGCGTTATTGCTAATCCCGGTTGTTATCCAACTGCGGTCAGTCTGGGCTATATTCCACTAATAGAAAATAATTTAATTGATGATGCCCACCTGATTGCGGACGCTAAATCCGGCGTCAGTGGTGCGGGTCGTGGTGCAAGTGTAGCAACACTGTTGTGTGAGGCCACAGAAAATGTGAAACCTTATGCGGTAGAGGGTCATCGTCACTTACCTGAAATTCGTCAGCTGCTGGGTAGCATTGCCGGGCATGATGTGGGGCTGACCTTTGTGCCGCATTTAATGCCGATGATTCGGGGTATTGAAGCCAGTTTGTATGGTGTTTTGAAAACCGAGGTTGAAGATTTGCATCAGCTTTACTGTGAGCGCTATAAAAATGAGCCATTTGTAGATATATTGCCGCCGGGGGAAATGCCTGAAACCCGTAGTGTAAAAGCATCAAATATGTGTCGTATCGCTGTATTCAGGCCACAGGGTGGAGATACAGTGGTGGTATCATCGGTAATTGATAACCTGATGAAAGGCGCGGCGG
>QIDK01000185.1 GCA_003228405.1 Gammaproteobacteria bacterium
GTTGAAGCTGTTTCCAGAAAAATTAAAGACTAAATATTTTAACTTATAAGAAACTATTTATATAAAAAATTGAAAAAAATGAATAAAAATAAACAAAATAAATCAATGGCGATGCTGGCTCAATCTGGTTTCGAGCGCCTGCAAAAAGAAGATCCGGTATTATTTGATTTGCTGGAAGCTGAAAATAATCGACAGAACGAAGTTTTAGCAATGGTTGCGGCTTCCAGTGTTGCGGATCCATCGGTTCTGGTTTGTGAAGGCACGGCTACTGTAAATGTCACCACAGAGGGTTACCCCGGAGCGCGATTTCACGCGGGCTGTAATATTGTTGATGAAATAGAAAATCTTGCAATTGATCGAGCTAAAAAAGCATTTAATGCGCAATACGCCAATGTGCAGCCGCACTCCGGGTCATCTGCTAATGGTGTGCTGCTTTTTTCATTAATGAATCCGGGTGATACTTTGTTGGGGCTTGATCTGGATTGCGGTGGTCATTTAACCCATGGTTCAAAAGCTTCGGTGACAGGGCGTTATTTTAATCCCGTATCTTATGGTTTAACCGATGCAGGTTTAATTGATTACGATCAGGTAAGAGACCTCGCCATAAAGCATAAACCAAAAGTTATTATTTCAGGTGCCAGTGCATATCCACGTACTATAGATTTTAAGCGTTTTCGCGAAATTGCGGATGAAGCAGGGGCGTATTTAATAGCCGATGTGTCTCATATAGCCGGATTAATTGTTGCCGGTGTTCATCCTAGCCCAATTGATCACGCTCATTTCACAACCACCAGTACTTATAAGCAATTGTATGGGCCACGAGGTGGTTTGATTTTAATGGGGCGCGATCATGATGCTCTGGCTGAGGATGGTAAAACAAAATTATCAACCCGGGTACAGAGGGGTGTTTTTCCCTATTTTCAGGGCACGCCAAATCTTGCCGGTATAACGGCAAAAGCGCGCGCACTGGATCATGTCTGTCGAGATGAATTCAAAGTGCTGGGGCAACGCATTATTGATGATGCCAAAGCTCTGGCGCAATGTTTTTCAGATAAAGGTTATCAGGTGTTAACGGGTGGCACCGACAACCATATTGTATTGATGAATATTCTGACATCAAAAAACATGACGGGTGTGGTGGCAGAAAAAGCACTTGAGTCCTGCAATCTTATTGTAAATAAAAATCGAATTTTTGGTGACCAGAAATCAGCCATGGTAACCAGCGGTATTCGACTGGGAAGCAATAGTTTGGCACTGCGAGGCATGGGGCCTGAACAAATGTCTGTGTGTGCAGACTATATGGATCAGGTTTTATCAGCAGTTGAGGTTAAGGGTGATAAAGAATACAGCCTGAGTTCTGATGTGCAGAATTCAGTTATTCAGAATATTAAAGAGCTATGCCAGCAGTTTTCGCTGCCGGGCTATGGTGTTGAATAATTTATAATTAAAGTGTAATGAGTTTTAGATAATGTCGAATAATAATGTAGATCAGTCTACGAAAGCTGCGCAGGATAAAAAACGTATTCTTGAGTTAATGCTTAAGAAAAAAGGCGTGCTGTCTAAAAACGAGAATCAACCAGCACTGATTCCTCGACGCAATGATGCAAACGATCTGGCATTATCTAATGCACAGCAGCGTTTATGGTTTCTGGAAGAGTTTACGGTCGATACCGTTGCTTATGTCTTTTGTAATAGAGTGGATTTAAAAGGCGAGATTGATTTGCCAATATTGCATAAGGCTTACCAGGTAATTGCGGACAGGCATGAAATTTTCAGGACCAGTTATCAGCAAAAAGATGGTATTCCTGTTCAGAAAATTCATCAGAATATTTCAATTGATTTTCCTCTTATCGATTTGCATGATCTGTCAGAAAATGAGCGGCAGATAAAACTTCAGCAAGTAATAGAGCAGGAATCCAGAAAGCCATTTGATATGAGTGTGGCTCCACTGATGCGGATGTGCGTTGTTCGATTGACAGAACAGCATCATGTGATACTGCAAACTATTCACCATATTGTTTATGATGGCTGGTCACTGGCTGTTATATACAATGAATTAAAGTCTTTATACGACGCTTTTATTTCCGGCAGGGAAAACCCACTGCCGGAACTTGATATTCAATATGCTGATTATGCTTCCTGGATGAGAGGCAGTCTTGATTCGGATGAGATGAAGGAAAAGCTTGAATTCTGGAAGCAAAATCTGGCAGGTGATCTGCCCATACTCGAGTTGCCAGTTGATAAGCCCAGGCCGGTAAGCCAAAGTTACAATGGCGCATTACATCGAATTAAATTTTCTGACGGTCTGACTAGCTCACTGAAAAAATTTGCATCGCAGAATGAATGTACTGTTTTTATGGTGTTGATGACAGCATTTAAAATATTGCTGCACAGATATACGGGTGAAACAGATATTATTGTTGGAACGCCTGTTGCAAATCGTAATTATCATCAAATTGAGAAGTTAATCGGGTTATTTGTAAACAGTCTGGTTTTACGAACTTCACTTGAAAATGATCCTGATGTTACTGAATTAATATCACGAGTTCGTGGCGCTGCTTCAAATGCATTTGCCAATCAGGAAGTGCCATTTGAGAAAATAGTTGATGAATTAAATATAGAGCGAGACATAAGCCATAACCCGGTTTTTCAGACAATGTTTGCTTTTCAGAATACACCTGACCTGCCCGAAAAAATTGGCGATGCAGATATGGAACTGGAAATTCTGGATAATGGCACCAGTGTTTTTGATATTACATTAAATTTGCATGATTCAGATGAGGGTATATACGGCTATATAGAATATTGTACCGATCTGTTTGAGAGGCAGACTATTGAAAGAATGGTAGTGCATTACCAGAGTTTACTGGAGTCTATGATCAGTAATCCTGCGAACAGGATCAGTCAATTGCAGTTGCTGGGCAGAGATGAACGTAACCAGATTCTTAACAGCTGGAATCAAACATCGGTTGATTACTCAACCGATCGATGTATTCATCAGCTTATAGAGGCTCAGGCTCAGTCAAACTCAGCTGCAAAAGCAATTTGTCATGAAGATAATCAATTGAGTTATGCAGAACTTAATACACAGGCAAACCAGTTAGCCAGATATTTACAGTTACATGGAGTGGGTGCTGAAAAGATCGTTGGTGTATGCATGGATCGATCTATCGAAATGTTTGTGGCTATATTAGGGGTTCTAAAGGCCGGTGGTGCTTATCTGCCACTTGATCCAGGGTACCCGAATGATCGTCTGAGTTTTATGCTGGAAGATACCGCAGCAGAAATATTAATTACTAAACAATCTCTGGTTGATGGTTTGCCTGAACATAATGCAAAACTGGTTTGTCTGGATTCGGACTGGGATGAAATAAAGCAGCAGGAGACAGATAATCTAAATGCAGAGGTATCACCGGATAATCTTGTTTATATTATTTACACGTCTGGCTCTACTGGTAAACCAAAAGGTGTGATGGTCAGTCATCGCAATCTGGTTCATTC
>QIDK01000232.1 GCA_003228405.1 Gammaproteobacteria bacterium
GTGCGTCAACAGGAAGAATTAACGGATACATTGCAGCTGGCCGATCTGATCAGTTCAGCTGTACCCAGAAAAGAAAAACATAAACACCCTGCAACCAGAAGTTTTCAGGCAATCAGAATTTTCATTAATCGCGAGCTGGAAGTGCTTGAGCAGGCGCTAAAAGCGGCGGTTGAAGTGCTGGCAGTAAACGGGCGACTGGTGGTTATTAGTTTCCATTCTCTGGAAGATCGTATTGTGAAACGTTTTATGCGTGATCTGGCTCGAGGCCCGCAATTACCAAAAGATCTACCCATTATGAACAGTGAAATAGATCTGCCATTTAAATTAATTGGTAAAGCTATAAAACCGGGTGAAGAAGAATTAGCACAGAATCCACGAGCGCGCAGTTCTGTGCTCAGAGTACTGGAACGGGTACATTGAAAATTATGATGCTGCTAACCATATTATTATTAGTGCTGGTAATGAGTTCGGCATTTGGTGTGATTTACAGTAAGCATCAAAGCCGAAAATTATTTGTAGAAGCGCAGCAACTTAAAAAACAGATTGATGCTTTAAATATTGAATGGGGTCGTTTGCAGTTAGAGCAAAGCGCCTGGTCATCTCATGGACGTATAGAACGACTTGCACGTAAAAAATTAAATATGACTATCCCTTTGGCAAATGAAATTATTTATATCAAATAATGAATAAAGAACAAATGAAAAAAAACAGATGAAGAAACAGGGACGTGCACCACATTATAAGTTACGACGCTACACAGTGCTGGCGGTCTTTATGCTGGCTGTTGCAGGGTTATTGTGGCGCGCGTTAGATATGCAGGTTTTAAATCAGGCGTTTTTTCAGAAGCAGGGAGATGCACGGCATCTTCGGGTGGTTAAAATACCTGCTTATCGAGGTGATATTTATGATCGTAATGGAGAGCCTTTAGCAATAAGCACACCGGTTGATTCAGTGTGGGTACACCCTGGTGAATTAATGGCGGCTAAAAAACGCATTGCTGAATTAGCTCGGTTGTTGTCAATAAAGCCCGGTATTTTACTGAAAAAAGTTGAGCGCAATGCACGTCGTGAATTCATGTATGTGCGGCGTCATATTCAACCCGATCTGGGTAAAAAAGTCCGTGCACTGGAATTGCCGGGGGTGTATCTGCAGCGTGAATATAAGCGTTATTATCCTGCGGGAGAAGTGACATCTCATGTGCTTGGTTTTTCCAATGTGGATGATCGTGGGCAGGAAGGACTTGAGTTGGCTTATGATGAATGGCTGACCGGGGTAGAGGGAGCAAAACGAATTGTAAGGGATCGTCTTGGTCGGGCGGTTGATGATGTTGAAAGACTTAAGGCAGCAGAGCCTGGTAAAACCATTAACTTAAGCATTGATAGACGATTGCAGTATTTATCTTACCGCGCACTTAAATCAGCGGTGAAAGAACACCGTGCTATTGCAGGTTCTCTCGTGCTTATGGATGTGCACAGTGGCGAAGTGCTGGCGATGGTTAACCAGCCTTCGTTTAATGCAAATGATCGTAGTCAGTTAAAGCCAGGAGTATATAGAAATCGTGCAGTGACCGATGTGTTTGAGCCGGGTTCAATAATGAAGCCGTTTACTATTGCCGCTGCATTAGAAACAGGTCGCTGGCACCCTAAAGATAATGTTCATACTTCCCCTGGTTATTACAGAGTTCAGGGGAATTTAATTAAAGACATGAGAAATTATGGAAAAATAAATCTGGGCGAAATTATTCTGAAATCCAGTAATGTTGGTATAAGTAAAGTTGCCCTGTCCATGGATCAGGAACAACAGTTGGGTATGTATGCAAAGTTTGGCTTTGGAGTGGATACATCAAGTGGATTTCCCGGGGAGCGTTCAGGAAATTTACGTAGAGATAATTTAAGCGATTTTGAACGTGCCACTATGTCTTTTGGTTACAGTATTTCTGTGACGCCAATTCAGTTGGCGCGGGCTTATAGTTCGCTTGCTGCCGATGGCGTAATTCATCCTGTCAGTTTTCTTATGCTGGATAAAAATAAAAAAATTGAAGGTGAGCAGATAACGAGTAAAAAAACAGCTCGACAGATTCGCCGTATGATGGAGCGAGTTGTTAGTGCAGAAGGCACTGCTCCTAAGGCGCAGATTGCAAATTATCGAGTGGCAGGCAAAACAGGTACGGTGCATAAATATATCTCTGGTGGTTATGCAAAAGATAGATATTTGTCATTTTTTGCAGGCATGGCGCCCGCTTCTAATCCAAAGCTGGTGATGGTGGTGATACTGGATGAACCCAGGAACGGAAAGTATTTTGGCGGTCAGGTAGCTGCACCGGTATTTTCAAAAGTCATGTCGGGTGCTTTGCGCTTACTGGATATTCCACCAGATAATCTAAAAGTAGTATCAGGCAAAAAAATGCAGGGTAACAACGCATGAGAGCGGCGATGAGGTTTGATGAAATGAAAACAGGTCAGAGCATCAGCTTAAAGCAGTTGTTGGGTGACTATGTGGCCATAAATTGTCTGCCAGATATTCCCGTTACCGGCATGAGTCTGGACAGTCGAAAAATTCAGTCTGGAAATATTTTTGTAGCCCTTGCGGGAAAAAGTGAACATGGTCTGGCGTTTGCAGAAGTTGCAGTTAGTAATGGTGCAGTAGCCGTTTTATGTGATCGCGAATTTGATCAATATTGCCAGCAAATGTTATCAACACTAATGACGCGCACTATATGTATCCCTGTTGATAATTTAAAAGCACGCCTGGGTGAAATTGCCAGCCGGTTTTACGATGAGCCATCAAAAAAAATATTTACAGTAGGTGTGACAGGAACAGATGGTAAAACATCGGTTAGTCATTTTATTGCCCAGGCATTTGATTTTCTGGAGCAGCCATGTGCAGTGATGGGCACTATTGGAAATGGCTTAATTAATAATCTTGAAACAGCTACGCACACGACACCGGATGTTATTCAGGTGCATAAATTATTGTCAGAAATGCTGGCTGAAGGTGTGGCACAGGTTGCAATGGAAGTGTCATCCCATGGGTTAGATCAGGGTCGTGTCAATGCGGTTGATTTTGATGTGGCTGTACTGACAAATTTAGGTAGAGATCATCTGGATTACCATGGTGACGTAGAAGCCTATGGTGAAGCAAAGAAAAAACTGTTTAAGCAGAAAAATATTAAAACTGCTGTGTTAAATGTGGATGATGAATTTGGTCGTCAATTAGTGCATGAGCTTAATGGTGAGGTTGATATATGGGGTTACGCCACGCAGACAGTAGAGAATTGCGGGATAAAAAATATTGTTACAGCCTCTGATATAAAAGCTCATGAACAGGGTTTAACTATGCATATTAGCTCGCCCCGGGGTGAAGCTGATGTCGATTTAAGTTTAATGGGGCGGTTTAATGTTTCCAATGTGCTGGCTACATTGGCTGTATTGCTAATAAAAAATATTGAATTTAACCG
>QIDK01000259.1 GCA_003228405.1 Gammaproteobacteria bacterium
CGACTAACTGGGATGAGTTGTTTGAGGTGTTTAAAAGCAAAAGCAGTTTGTCCGCAAATGAACACGAATGAACGCAAAATTTTTAGGTTAATCATCTGGTCTCACGGCCCCCCGTGGGAACCCCATACCAGCCTCACCTTATACAGCGACAGCCCACTTCCACGCAGGAGCGCGGGAACGAGACAAACTTTTCAGGTTAATGCGCCTGCGGCGCATTAACCTCATTAAAGTTTTTGATTTTATTTGCGTTCATTCGCGTCCATTTGCGGACAACAACGCTTTTGACTTTTACCCCAGATGCTCCAGCCGTATCTTAACCACATCACCCTCAATCGATTCCAGCGCTTCAATTTTCGATAATGCCTGCGACATATTCTTTTCGATAATGAGTGAGGTCATTATTATTAAACAGGCTCGAGTCTGGCCTTCTACGGGTTCTTTCTGGATCACCGCTTCTATAGAAATATCATTATCCGCAAAAATACGCGTAATATCCGCCAGCACACCCGGGCGGTCATCCGCTAACATGCGCACATAATAAGAGGTTTCAAAATCATCCTGAGATACTACGGGGGTATCCTCTAACAATTCAGGCTGAAAGCCTAACATGGCAACTCGATGCTCAATATCTGAACCCATGGCGCGGGCGACATCGACCAGATCTGCCACCACTGCAGATGCGGTAGGCTCAGCCCCGGCACCGGCACCATAATACAGGGTAGAGCCAACGGCATCGGCCTTTACCAGCACCGCATTCATCACACCGTCTACATTCGCAATTAAACGCTTTTCAGGAATCAGCGTTGGATGCACACGCATCTCTATGCCCTTGTCCGTTTTACGCGCAATACCCAGATGTTTAATCCGGTAACCCAGCTCGCCTGCATAAATCACATCTTCCTGAGTAATTTTACTAATGCCTTCGGTAAAGGTTTTATCAAATTGCAGCGGTATTCCAAAAGAAAGTGAGGCGAGGATGGTCAGCTTATGTGCCGCATCTATACCCTCTACATCAAAGGTAGGGTCGGCTTCTGCATAGCCCAGGGCCTGAGCCTCTTCTAATACATCATTAAAGTTACGCCCCTTATCACGCATTTCGCTAAGAATAAAATTACCCGTACCGTTAATAATGCCTGCTATCCATTCTATGCGATTGGCTGACAGACCTTCACGCATCGCCTTAATAATAGGAATGCCTCCGGCAACGGCTGCTTCATAGGCTACGATGACACCCTTTTCCTGGGCGGCTTTAAAAATTTCAGTGCCGTGCATGGCAATTAGGGCTTTATTGGCAGTCACTACATGCTTGCCATTTTCTATGGCCTGCAATACCAGCTCTTTTGCCGGGGAATAACCGCCTATCAGTTCAACCACTATATCCACATCCGGGTCATTAACCACACTGCTGGCATCTTCTGATAGTTTCACCCTGGAAGCATCAAGAATAGTTTGATCTGCAATATCACGCGCTGCCGCATGAACAATTTCCAGACTGCGCCCTAAGCGGCGGGAAATTTCTTCACAGTTTCTAATTAATACCGTGGCAGTGCCACCACCAACAGTACCCAGGCCCATTAAACCAATTTTGACGGGTTGCATGTATTTTTTCTCCGCTGTCAGAACATGCTGACTTTAATTTTTTTAATTGATGTGGATAATATAGGGAAATGGTTATAGATTCCACAATCCGTGATAGATATACAAATATGGCACTAAATTTTGCCTGGCCCTGCATTGTGTAATATACCCGGGCGCGCTTGCGTGACCGCAGAGTGGTATAATTCGTAGATTACCGACCAGGAGTAAATGACAAAATGAAATTCAGCGAAGATTATGTGATGGGAACCAATGTCATTCGTTCATTCACAGACTCCACCATTGAAATCAATATTAAGTCATACAGTAAAAGTCTGGTTGTGGGCAATACCCTGCTTATTGAAGACTGGGATATTAAGCATATTGATCAGATAACGCTTAAACACTGGGATGAACTTGTTGAGCACAAACCCGAGGTCATTTTAATTGGCACCGGGCCTGCGTTAATATTTCCTCACCCCTCAAGCTACGCCCCGGCAATAGAACAGGGTATCGGGGTTGAGTTTATGGATTCGGCTGCCGCCTGTAGAACCTATAATGTGCTGGTATCTGAAGACCGGTTTGTGATTGCCGCAATTATTTTATAGTAAACCACTTGCCACAGAAATGCACAGTACACACAGAAAATAGCCGCTTTTGCACTCAATTCCAGGAGGTGAGACTTTAGTCTCGCATTGATATCCGGGGCTGAAGCCCTGGTTCCCGAAGATTCTTCATCACAGGATGGCTCCGCTTCGCCTGAGCCAACCAACCTCAAGTTGTATAAAACAGACCAGGATTGGTGGTGAGAGATGGTATCTACGTTGTTACTCTGTATTCTCCTGCCTCTATAGCAAATCTTTTTATAGATAAAAAAAAAAAACAAAGGGAGACGAATGTCTCCCTAATGATCTTACGGATATTATTATTAATTATTTAAAAATTAGTTATCGTTTAAAAGCAACTCTTCTGAGAAACCATGGCTTTCCAGAATTTTACGCAGATGACGTAACGCATCCATCTGAATCTGACGTACACGTTCACGGGTTACGCCTAATTCACGCCCCACTTCTTCCAATGTTGTACGCTCAAAGCCATGCAAACCAAAACGACGCACAACCACCTGACGTTGCTTTTCATCTAACTGGTTTAACCATATTTCCAGATTAGCCATAACATCTTCATTTTGCAAAATTGAAGAGGGTTCTGGATTAGCCTGATCAGGTATAATTTCCAGTAGCGGACGATCATTTTCCTTGCCAACAGGTACATCTACTGATGAAACCCGGTCTCTAAGACCCAACATCTTTTCAACATTAGCAACAGGCCTGTCTACCAGCTTTGCAATTTCATCTGCAGTGGGTTCATGTTCAATGGTTTGCTCAAGCTTGCGTGCAGCACGTAAATAAACATTAAGCTCTTTAATAACGTGTATGGGGAGGCGTATGGTGCGGGTCTGATTCATTAATGCGCGTTCGATGGTTTGACGAATCCACCAGGTGGCATAGGTTGAAAAGCGAAAGCCTTTTTCAGGATCAAATTTTTCTACTGCTCTGATTAAACCTAAATTACCTTCTTCAATCAGATCTAGCAGGGCCAGGCCCCGATTCATATAACGTCGTGCAATTTTCACCACCAGGCGTAAATTACATTCAATCATTTTCTTACGCGCTGAACCAACGCCTTTTCGAGACAGGCGTGAATAATAAACTTCTTCTTTTGCGGTTAATAAGGGTGAGAATTCAATTTCGCGTAGATACAAACGAGTTGCATCCATTTCCTTTCTATTGACACTACCGGCGGTATATTTAGTTTTTGCGGTAGTTTTTGCGGTGGTTTTTGCGGT
>QIDK01000062.1 GCA_003228405.1 Gammaproteobacteria bacterium
AATATTCAAATAGTCTTAATTGCTTGATCAAGGTCAAATAAGACTGAAAAGAATATTGCTAAGTTGATCTCAGGCTATGTATAAGGTGCGAATTCTTTAAATGGCAACACAACTCAATAGAGTGCAATTTCTACGAGGTGACTTCACCTCCGAAGGCGCATTTCGTCCTCCCTGGGCTCTGGCGGAGGAAGCTTTTGTTGAGCTATGTGAACGTTGCGATGCCTGCATCAGGGCATGCCCTTCAAAATTACTCAAACCTGGTAATGCTGGTTTTCCTGAAATCAGTTTTCAAAAAAATGGCTGCGACTTTTGTGAAGCCTGCGTTAGAAGCTGTTCAATTCAGGCACTTCATATTACTCGTGAAAATCATCAGCAACCCTGGCAGCTGGTGGCTAAATTCAAACACAATTGTTTATCTGAAAATGGTGTGATCTGTCGCTCCTGCGGTGATGTATGTGAAGGTCGTGCCATTAAATTCAAAATGTTAGTAGGCGGTTCTGCGCTGGTGCAACTGGATGCCAGTTTGTGCAATGGCTGTGGTGAATGTGTGTCGGTTTGCCCGGTGCAGGCAATAGAAATGAAACATATAAAAACGGAGATTTCTAATGAGTGAATTTAATATTTGTGGCGTTCTGGTTCACGCTAAACCGGGGCATGCACTTCAGGTGAGTCAGCAGCTTGAAAAAATACCCGGAGTCGAGATTCATTCATTAACCGATGATAATCGCATGGTGGTGACGGTCGAGAGTGAAACAAGAAGAGTAATTGGTGACACAATATCCGGCTTTAATAAAGTTGAGAATGTTCTGTCAGCTTCCATGGTTTATCAATATAGCGATACAGACACAGATACCGAACAGGAGATGTCAGCATGAAAATGACACGACGTGATTTTGTAAAGAATAATGCCATTGCCGCAACCGCAGCTGTAGCAGGTGTAAGCATTCCGGGAATGAAAGAAGCTCTGGCTCATGCTCAGCAGCTAGGACATAAACATGACATACGTTGGGATAAAGCCGCCTGCAGATTTTGTGGCACCGGTTGCAGTGTTCTGGTTGGTACGCGAGAAGGCAAGATAGTGGCTACACAGGGAGATCCTGAATCACCGGTAAATCGGGGGCTGAATTGTGTTAAGGGTTACTTCCTGTCCAAAATTATGTACGGTAAAGATCGCCTGGCTAAACCATTATTAAGAAAAACCAATGGTCAGTATGACAAGCATGGCGAATTTGAAGAAGTTTCCTGGGATGAAGCCTTTGATGTGATGGCAGATAAATTTAAAGCTGCGCAGAAAAAAACCATGGAGGAAAACCGGGGCAAACCGGTTGAAGAAATGACTTCCCGTGTAGGGATGTTCGGTTCTGGCCAATGGACTATATGGGAAGGTTATGCTGCGTTAAAATTAATGAAGGCGGGGTTTCGTACCAATAATATTGATCCTAATGCTCGCCACTGTATGGCATCGGCAGTGGGCGGTTTTATCCGTGGTTTTGGTTCTGATGAACCAATGGGCTGTTACGATGATCTGGAGCATGGTGATGCGTTTGTTTTATGGGGTTCAAATATGGCAGAGATGCACCCTATTTTATGGACACGCATTACCGATACACGTTTAACCAAGCCCGGTTGTGAAGTGCATGTATTATCAACTTTCGAACACAGAAGCTTTGACCTTGCTGATAATGGCATAGTGTTTAAACCACAAACTGATCTGGCAATACTAAATTATATTGCAAATTACATTGTGCAAAACAAAGCCTATGATAAAAATTTTATCGGCAAGCATGTGAACTTTAAAAAGACACCGACAGATATAGGCTATGGTTTACGTTCAGAACATGAGCTACAGAAAAAAGCGAAAAATGCAAATAAAGGCAAGCTGAGTAAAATCAGCTTTGAGGAATATAAAAAATCTCTTGAGTCCTACACTTTGGAATATGTGTCTGAACTAAGTGGTGTGCCAGAAAAAAATCTATTGCGTCTGGCTAAACTGTATGCGGACCCTGAAAAGAAAATCACTTCTCTATGGACCATGGGTTTCAATCAGCATACTCGTGGAGTGTGGGCCAATGGCCTGATGTACAACATACATTTATTAACCGGGAAAATTTCACAGCCTGGTAGTGGTCCATTTTCATTAACCGGGCAGCCTTCTGCCTGCGGCACGGCTCGAGAAGTAGGTACATTTTCCCATCGTCTGCCTGCGGATTATGTGATTATGAAAAAATCTCACCGTGAGTTTGCAGAAAAAATATGGAAACTACCAGCCCAGACTATTCCCGGAAAAAAAGGCTATCACGCTGTAAAACAGAATCGCATGTTAAAAGACGGAAAGTTAAATGCATATTGGGTTATGTGTAATAACAATATGCAGGCCGGAGCAAATCTCAATGAAGAAACTTTTCCCGGTTATCGTAACCCTGATAATTTTATAGTGGTTTCCGATCCATATCCAACGGTTACGGCGATGGCTGCGGATTTGATTTTGCCCACTGCCATGTGGGTTGAAAAAGAAGGTGCCTATGGTAATGCAGAACGTCGTACCCAGTTCTGGCGCCAACAGGTAAGTGCTCCCACTGGAGTTAAATCTGATTTATGGCAGTTAATGGAGTTTTCCAGGCGTTTTAAAATGGAAGATGTCTGGCCTGCTGATTTATTAGACGAAGCACCAGAATACAAAGGTAAGACCATGTATCAGGTTTTATTTGAAAATGGACAGGTGAATAAATTTAAAAAACAGACAGTGACGGATGATCGAGGTAATAAATATCAGAATGATGAAATGGATGACTTTGGTTTTTATGTGCAGAAAGGTCTGTTTGAAGAATATCGTCGCTTTCAGCTGGAAGGTAAAAAGAAAGGTCATGAGCAGGCGCCATTTGATCGATATCATATAGAGCGAGGTTTACGCTGGCCTGTAGTAAATGGTAAAGAAACTTTATGGCGTTATGCAGAAGGTTATGATCCTTATGTTAAAAAAGGTGAGGGCATTCGGTTTTACGGTAAACCAGATGGTCGTGCAAATATTATCACTGCTCCTTATGAGCCAGCGGCTGAAAGCCCGGATCAGGAATACGATTTATGGCTGAGCACAGGCCGTGTGCTGGAACACTGGCATTCAGGCACTATGACGCGCCGTGTCCCAGAACTTTATCGAGCATTTCCTGATGCGGTTATTTTTATGCATCCTGAAGATGCAAAAAAACGTGGTTTGCGTCGCGGGCTGACCGCAAAAGTGATTTCACGTCGTGGTGAGATAGAAGCGATGGTTGAAACACGTGGGCGTAATCGAGTACCAGAAGGGTTAATTTTTGTACCCTGGTTTGATGCGGGAAGGTTGATTAATAAGGTAACACTGGATGCAACCGATCCATTATCAAAAGAAACCGACTA
>QIDK01000227.1 GCA_003228405.1 Gammaproteobacteria bacterium
GTGTCCTGGATGATATCGTCTGCCGCATCCGGGTCGTCGATAAGGCGCAATAAATATATTTTTATAAATAATCGATAACGCCCAAGCAGAGCATCAAATGCTTGTTTTTCGCCCTGTTGAGCCAGGCGGGTTAAAACTTCATCATTTAACTGTTTATAATTTTGTTTATTTATGTTTTCCATTGTATTCCCTTACGATTTTTGGCTCACAGTAGTGTGGAATATGTTGCCTTCACCCTTATCTGTAGTATGGATTTATTCTATAAAAAACAGGGTTACAGCCAGGTAACAGAAGCTTATAAAATTAGATATTTTTTATTTAGTCAGAAAAAACAAGGGCTTAGTTGTTTGCTGATATGTCAGAGGCTGGCTGAGGAGTGCTAATTAGATCAGTAAACGCTCTTAGGAAGTGGTTATGTATAACTTAAGGTGCATCGATAGACAGGCAAATTTAGTTTCAGGATTTTATTAAATCTGTTGTAGTGGAGGAGGGTGAACTGTCGCTGGTAGAGGCGAGGATATTGACGCATTTATCATAGCTAGCCAGAGCCTCGGCCTGTTGGCCCTGCGCCTGATAACAGCGAATCAGGCCCTGGTAGGCTTCTTCAATCAGCGAGTCGGTTTCCAGTAAACGTTGATAACACTTGATCGCGGTCTGACTGTTTTCGTGTTCAATGGACTGGGCGAGGGCGGTGGTATGGCGAATATAGCGCAGGCGCAGGCCTTCGCGTTGATGTATTGTCCAACTACCGGGTTCACCGGCAAGAAAGTGACCGCGATAGTGTTGTATGAGCTTGTTTGCCAACTCGGCATTTTGTGCGGTGTCTTTTGTTTCAATGCTTTGCTGCGCTTGCTCAAACAGATGATTTATGGCCCAGGTGTCAACCCAGACAAACTGTTCATTCAAACTCAGTTGATGGTTTTTTAACACCAGCACATCCAGCTCAGTAAATACTTTGCGCAGCCGGTGCAAGGTGGTTTTGAAGCTGGCCTGAGCCTGATCGCCTTCAGCATCGGGCCAGAGGGTATCCATGATCTTTTCTTCATGCACATCACGCCCGCCGTAGGCGAGCAGAACTTTTAGCATATCAAATGGCCGGGTTTCTGTATCCAGTGGTTGATCGTTCAGTAAAATACTAAAGCGGCCCAGAGTATGAATTTTTACAGGATAAGGCCATATATCAGAGTAGACAAGATCAGATGGTGGCAATATATTTCTGAGTTTAATAACTCTGCGTATATAATTTTCACCTATACATTGCGCCAGGCATTGTGCAAACATTTTCGCCATATGCCGATTAATCCAATAGCCGGAATAGGTGACATTAAACTTTTCGCCGTGCCTAATCGCACTTTTCATTTTTAACAGGAATTGTTTCTCATCGCCTAGCACAAAATAATAATATGCGCGAACGAGAACAATCGAGTATTCTTTAGCGTACTTAAAACGATCATCTTTGTACTTTTCTTCAAGTTGACTGAGTAATTCATCTGCTTTAGCTATTTCTCCGCTTTCCAGCAAAACGACGACATATGCTTTAGGGTATACAAATTCATACACATATCCGTTGGCTCCCTTTATGTACTCGAGACTGCATTCAAGATAACGTGCGGCTTCATTTATATCGCCGTTGTTCATGGCATACCATGATTTAATATATTCACATTGAGCCATTTCTAATCTACGCGAAGGATCTTTTTTACTGCAGCAGATATCAATATATTTTTTCGCCTGTATGCTGTCATCCAGGGATAAATATAACATTGATGCATAGCCAGAAACCCAGAAACGAAATACATTTACACCGTGTCGTTTTTCAATTTCTTCTGCAATCCTGTATGCTGCGTCGACATCGCTTACAGATGCCTGCATGAATGACCTGATCATTTTTCCGACACAAATACATACCTTATTTAATGGTGGTAACTTTTCATCATTTACATATTTCCAGAGTTGGTCGTCAACAGCTTCGAGTTGCCGGCTATTACCATAAAACAAATAATAGTTAAGAAGAAATGTTCCCAGTAATACTTTCTCTTTTTTGAATGGAATTAATTTATACTGTCGTTCCATTTCTTTCTTTTTTAAGTGAAACTCGCTATGCAAAGGATTTATCAACATCATTAAAGTAAATATACAGAAAGTGTATTCAGCACGAATTCTGAAACTGGGATACCCGGGAAATTGAGATTGTATTTTTTCATGCAGATTAATCAGCTCATTTCCAGCCTGATAGTCATCTGTACCAAATATTACACAGCTTGCCATACCAATCCAGCTTAAATATATGCCTTCACTATTTAACCTGGTAATAAATAATTTATATGCCAACTGGTAATGCTTGCTAGCTTCTTTAGGCTTAGATGCAAGTTTACTTGAACCAAGCCAGTATAAAAGCCAGGGATCATTAGATAGAGTATGTTCTGGCACAATCATTAACCATTTTTGTAGCGTCAAATGAAGTCCTTTTTGAACTAGATCAGATGCATGTTTTTTAACTAGTGATGAAAGCGCAGCCCAGTTATTTATTTTAATAAATAACTGGGCGGCAGACTGTATGTCACCATTACCAAGCAATAACTCAGCAGCTTTATTCTGTAAAGACAGGCAGTCTTCTTCATTAAACTCCTGATGTGTAAGCAACAGTAAAAATTCACGAAACAGGGGGTGGTATTCAAAACTATTGTCCATACGATTATGCTGAATGGTTAATAGCTGGTGTGAAGATAAATGGCGTAGAATTTGTTTGGTTCTGGGTTCTCCTGTGAGTTTTTTAGCAACTGAAAGGGAAATGCGCTTTAAAAAAGAGGTTTTAAATAATACCTGCCGGGTAGGCTCATCAAACTCAGCTATAATTTCCTGTGCCACATAGTTAAACAGGGCATTGCGGTCATCAAATTTTCGATGACTTAAAAAATCCGCATCAACTTTTAAATGTCTTAACGTTAAGATTAGCCCCGCTGCCCAGCCCTGGGTAAGCTCATACAACTGAGCATATTGCGTTTCACTCAACGAAACTTCGCTACGCAAATCAGCCACATTATCACTTTCGTCACGATCAAAATGTATGTCCTGCATTGAGAGTAATGTAAACTGCTGGGAGGTTTGAAATAATGCCAGTATACCAGGCGGATCTACTCGACTGATTATCACTAACTGTACCCCAGCCGGGACCTCTTTTAGCGCATATTGCATTACTTCATGCAAACCAGCATCTGCACCAGCATCCTGAAAGTTATCCAGCACCAGTACGCTGCCAGGTTCAATTTTGCTAAATAATTCGCGAAAGTAATTCAGGCTAAAAGCTGGCAGACCCGCTAAATATTCACTGGTAAAATCTGCTA
>QIDK01000033.1 GCA_003228405.1 Gammaproteobacteria bacterium
TTCATGTCTCGTTTAATTGGTTGCATGTTCATCGCTTAATATATCAGGCCTATAGCTAATATTTTAAAAAGTTAACGGGACAGCAGTGATAAAATGTATAACGACTTTATGATTCTACTACAGGTAATGGGATTTTATGTGATAATACATCTCCTGGTAGACAATGCTTAAAAGTAAGTCTTTTTTAAGTTATCTATGAATAATGTCTGTATCACAAGATTACATATTATGTTTTTGTTACCAGCTAGATATAGACATATAAATAAAGGGTATTTACTTAAGGAGCCTCTGATTAAGCAGAATAGCCACAATAGCAGGTTTTGCGTAGGTTGGCGCTGAGGCACGAAGCCCAACAGCTCTGACCGATTTTACTGATATTGCTGGGGTTCGCAAACTCACCGCCAGCCTGAAAAAAATCCTGCATAATACCCGTAAATAAATCATTGTTTATTTCTGTAAGTCGTGAAAAATTAATTTAAGGCAGAAAGTTTATGTGGCGCAGAAAGAGAAGTAACTATCAGTAATGATATACTGGCTGACGGAGCTATACGAATCCAGTAGATAACACAACTATGCGAATCTTTTCCTAAAAGCATAAATAATTTTCAAAAATGATTGTCTGAACAGATATTGTTTGATAGTGTTTGTTTAAACGATGGATCTGGCGCATCAAAAATATGAAAAAACGGATCTTAAAATCTATAACACTCATCTCACCACAAATCATGGGCGAAGGAACTGAAATTAGTTTTTAAAAGCTAAAGCTGGAAGTTCAGGCTTTAGCCAGCTATTTAGCCTGATAAATAAATTTAACAATAACCATTTAAAATAAGGGATATTATGAAAACAATTCTAACTGCTATTACTCTGCTTGTCTTATTTACTCTTAACGCATGCGCAACCATGGACTACTCATCTTCAACTGATGATATAAAATTTGAGTCAGAAGTTGATCCCAAAGCAAATTTTAAAGGCTACAAAACATATATGTGGATGGGTTCAGCAGCCATTTTAAATGACCCTGAAAAACTATGGAATGAACCTGGATTTGATACAAATGCTGAAATTAAATACCTTATTGATACGGAATTACGTACAAAAGATATGTCCAAAGCAGTTGATAACCCTGATGTCCTTATTGGTTTTGCTCTGGGCATTAATATGTCTAATATCAAATATAAAGAAAACCCTGACAAAACATTTAAAACCCTGGAGGAGGCTCCAAAAGGCGCGCTGGTTATTTTAATGGTTGATGCACAGACGGGTGTTATTATCTGGGCAAGTAAGGCTAAAGCGGATGTCAAGGGAAGCAGGGATGAAGATGTGAAAGCACGCTTAAAGTTTGCTGTAAATGGCATGCTCAGTTCGTTACCTGAGAAGTAGTTAATTTTTGATATTTTAATATTCATCTAATGCCTGCTTAATTATCAGGCCTAAACATAAAATGACTACAAAGGAGCAATAGCTGAGCTTCGCCGGAATATCGAAGCTCAGCAGTTGCCAGCGCTCAGTTTAAATCTTCTTTTTTACGGTAACCCGACCTGGGCGCTTAACCTCTGGCTGATTTCATGCACAGCTTATAATCAATAAGCGGCTGCCCCTACAGAACTATTTTATGAGTTTGTAGGTTTTCAGTTTTTTACGCAGAGTGCCCCGGTTAATACCCAGACATTCCGCCGCTTTAGACTGGTTACCATCCACATGCTGCATAATCAGTTCCAGTAAAGGTACTTCTACCTGCTGCATCACCATACCGTAGATATTGCCAGGTTTTTCACCGTCCAGATCATTCAGATACTGGCTCAGTGAAGAACGGATAGTGGCATTAAGACCGGTACTCAGGGGGGTGTTTTTGACATTGTGTAGGTTTATAACATTGCTATTATTCATGCTGCAATTGACCTGTTTATTGTTATTTGATTAAAAAATGAAATAACTTCATTTAGTTGTTGCTGCGCATCTTCAATACGATTTATAAATTTGCGGAAGTCGTTACCTGGTGACTTGCCTGTTGATGGCAGATTTTTGCAATACCAGCCGATATGTTTGCGCGCAATACGCACGCCGCTTTGCTCTCCATAAAAAGAATAAAGTTCTGTCAGGTGCTGTTGTATAAGCCGGCTAACCTCCAGCTGGCTGGGACCGGCCAGAACGTCACCTGTTTGCAGATAATGATTAATCTCGCGAAAAATCCACGGATTACCCTGAGCCGCTCTAGCGATCATAACCGCATCCGCACCGGTTAACTGCATGACCTGCTTTGCTTTCTGTGCAGAATTGATGTCACCGTTGGCGACTAATGGAATTTTAATCTGCTGCCTGACCCGCGCAATGGTATCGTACTCCGCCTCGCCCTTATAAGCATCGGCTCGAGTGCGGCCATGCAGGCTCAGCATTTGAATACCACAGTCTTCTGCAATATGCGCAATACTGGGGGCATTTTTATTTTCATGATCCCAGCCGGTGCGCATTTTTAAGGTGACAGGCACATCAACCGCACTCACCACCGCCTGCAAAATAGCCGCAACTCGCTTTTCATCTTTCATAAGAGCAGAGCCTGCAGCCACATTACATACTTTTTTGGCCGGGCAGCCCATATTAATATCGATTATCTGAGCGCCATGCCCAACATTGAATTGTGCCGCATTGGCCATTTTATCCGGCTCGGTGCCGGCGATCTGTACGCACACAGGCCCTGCTTCACCCTGATGGTCCATACGCAGGCGGGTTTTGCGGCTGCTGCGCAAATGGGGCTCAGAGGTCACCATTTCAGATACCACTAGTCCCGCACCCATTTCACGACACAGTTGTCGAAAAGGTCTGTCGGTAATACCCGCCATCGGGGCGAGAAAAACAGGGGATGAAAGAGTATAGGGGCCGAGTTGCATTTTAATATCCGTTTCCATGGACGGCTAATCTTACCCCTATAAACTGGTTTTAAAAAACTATTTATTTACTTTTTTTAATAAAAAAGACTTGATTTCCAGTGCAGCTAAAAAAATCAGAGACTTGGATGAATTTATTAATATGGGTTTCAGGTTCTGGCAGGTAATGCCTTAATTTGACTCAGAAGCGAAATTTAACAGTTTCATTTGCTCGTCGATTGACTGTCCTGTTATGGCTCATCTCCATCGGGGACAGACCCTGAGCTATCCCCACAAATATCTCTAAAAGCAAAAAGCATTTTTACCGCAAATAAACGCGAAAGTACTCTATTTTTGTAGGAGGTAGCTTTAGCTGACGAAATATTTGTGCAATGCGAAGCGAGCCGTATAATACATCGGCTCGCTCCGCATCGCCTTC
>QIDK01000159.1 GCA_003228405.1 Gammaproteobacteria bacterium
TTTGTTAACCTTGATTGTTATACCTGTAATGTATTATGCGCTTATGCATAAAAAGCAATGAGTCACGCTGCAACATTATAGTAGGGTTTTTATAAAGCCTGGCGCATCAGTCGTTCATCGTAACCGTATATGATTTCACCATTAATAATGAGCAGAGGCGTACCTCTGCCACCCAGTATGCGAAATGTTTTCATGTTTTTTTCTGAGGCTTCAATGTCGTATTCTGTATAGGGTAAATTGTGCTTTTTAAAAAACTGTTTCGCTACATAGCAGTACATACAGCTTTGCGTGCTATACATGTGCGTGCTATACATGATAATTACCGGCGGATCAGCCTTAGTCAGTACGACAGGTTCATCAGAAATTAGCTGGCTAGAAAAGTGTCTTACAATAAAAAGCCCTAGTATAAACAGCGTTATAACAATAACAGCAGGCTGTTTATAGAAAGCTTTTGGTTCTGGTTTTGGGCTCATGTTGATTAGTGCTGTTTCATTGCAGCTTCATATTTAGCCTCAACTTCATTGAGCTTATCTGCGGCAATAAAATCCTTCCATTTTTTCTGAGGGATATTTGCCATTGCAGTTGCTAAATAATCTGCACACTGTGGGCACTTAAAATAAAACACATGTTTGTTCTGGCAGGTATGTGTGTCTATGGCATAGTCGTCTAATTCCAGTTCGCAGTTGCATTTTTTACAGATTCTGGAAAATTCATAAGTTGTTTGATTCATATTGAGTGATCGCATTGTTTTTAATAATTATCCTTACTGTATCAAAAAAATACCATAAATAAACCTGATTATAGTTATTGAAATTACCCTTCTCTTCCATCGACTCGGGCCGCCAGATAAATTGGCGCGTATTTAATAAACCATATAGACATACAAATCAACCATAAAGCGGCGGCTATCAAATTTAAGTTGTGGCTTAGCAGTATATTCTCGAATTGCAGATCTGATAATATACGTGCCACTGCAGTCAGCTGCAGGCCTATAAACAAGGCCCAGCTCATTTTGTCTAAAACAAGCATTCTCCCCGAGTGTCCCATGGTTACGCGGGAGGCCATGGCAATTAACAGAGATGAAAAAAAGCCAATACTAAGAGCATGCAGGGGGGCTTTATTAAGAATATATTCACCGTTAAATTGCAATAACAGACTTTGCACACTGAATAATGTCAGCCCAATAAATAACCAGAAAAAGGCCATATGCAATACAGCAAGCAAAGGGTCTTTAAAGCTGTGCTGTATTCGCCAGCGTATACTATGCAGCAGAGCTATGCCCGCCAGAGGAATATCAATAACAAATAACCATTCCTGTTTGTTTAAAGTACTCAGCGTAAAGTGTAAAACGCATCCGCTAAGGAAAAACCAGAGAGTTATTCCAGGTTGAAAAATTTTGTAGTTTTCGATGACATTGCTACTGAAAAAAGGCAGCATACGGTGGCTTACGGTAAATAATGTGGGTATTAAATAAAGCCATATACCTATTGCAAATGACAGTTCGATGAATCTCCAGTCATCAGTGTAAAGCCACCAGGCAAAACTGGCAACACCGGCGAAACCAGATGTTAATGTGCTGAGTAGCACTATTTCATAGCGTTTGTTTCTGCAGGTGGCATTTTTAAATGTCTCGAAGAGTATATAAATGCCATATACCCAACCGAATAGAAATATGCCAAGCCCGGACAGAGCTGAGGAAGGGTCAAAAAACAGACTGACTTCAAAAATAATTAAGCCAGCATTAAGCAGGATAAAAGGGGACAGGTACTGCTCTGCATCAATGGGTTTTTCATTCATCCAGCGTGGAAATACGGTCATTAAAAAGCCAAAAATAAAAAAGATAAACAAGCCATAAATCATCACAAAACCATGTGCCCAGGTGGTGGGTATGGTGGTGTTAATGGGGTTCCATAATGTTGTATAACGCCCCGTTAATTCAATTGACCACACTAGCAGTGGTAGAATAAGCTGTACTGCGCCACTAAAGAAAAACAGGCGATGAGGTGCAGCACTAAAGTTGTTCCAGAAAGATGGGATCATGGGAATATTAATTTTAAAAAAAACGAAATACTAGCGTATTTAATGTTTATTTGTTTAACCTGTATCAATTGCATATTAAATCGGCTCAGGATAATTGGTAAAGGTGCCTATTCTGTTTCAGGATCTTCGCTAATATTCGTTTTAATAAAGTACGACCCGGCTTTGTAAATACGCTGGGGCACAACAACTATCCTGATACAGGGGTACAGTCAGTGCTAAATAAGCCAGAAAGCGCAGCGGGTTACTGATTTATTCAGGGTTTTTCGAAATAGTAAAGATGTCTATTGTATCAGTCTGGCAGCATTAATATATGTTAAAATTCAGCTGTATTTAATGATCTGGATTGTGAGAATGAGTATTTTAGTGGCTGTAGTAAATGGTGATTCTGAGGTTGAATATGACCGTAGCAGGACATTGCCCGAACAACAAAGGGCGTATCTGGATAAAATGGACCAAAAGATGGATTTAGGCATCCCCGGTAGCCAGGGCGGCAATATCTTTGCACCCGATCAGGAACAGAAAGCACAGTTTGTAGCGAATCAGTTAATGATGGCCATAGAATCTGAAAATGAGCAGCTTATCGTTGCCAGTATGGCTTATCTGGCATTGCGTTTGCCGCAGCTCAAGCAGGTGAGCGCAAAAGAAAAAGACGGCGAGCAGCAAATTACCCTGATTTATGATAAGGATTATACACCGCCACAGGTGGTTAACTTTGTAAAACCTGAGCGCCTGAATAGCCACTAATTAAGCATATGATGCTTCTGGCTTACAGGCTTGCTGGAGAAAAAGGCTAATCTGGCCCCGAAAATAAACATGGAGATTAGTGCAGAGCTATCCCAGCGAAATATGCTTAAAAATCAAAAAGATAAAGGCATTTTATCTGCAAATGGACGCAAAATATGTAAAGTGTCTGGTTACTAGACTTGATCAGAGGTTCCCTGACTAATGCAAAACCCACAGATAGTCGTGCTCGGTGCTAGCAATAAACCTCATCGCTATGCTTATAAAGCAATAAAAATGCTGCAGGAGTATGGTTATCATGTGTTGCCGGTTCACCCGAAAATTGAAAATATAGACGGCCTGGTGGTTAAGCATCAGCTCAGTCATATTCAGACACAGGTAGATACACTGGCTTTGTATATAGGCCCTCAGCGTATAGTGCCACTGATTGAGGATATTATTAAACTCAGGCCATCACGGGTTATTCTAAATCCCGGCACGGAGAGTGATGAGCTTGAGCTGGCACTGCTGCATAATAAAATTTCTTTTGTTAAAGACTGTACATTGCTGATGCTGGAGCATGGTCGGTTTTGAGGCTGCACGCACAAACAATTTTTTGCGTTCATTTGCGGGCAAACTGCTTTAGAAAATATTCGTGGGATAGCTCAGACTCTGTCCCTGAGCTATCCCCATAAAATAACCATTAAAGTCAAAAAGATAAAGGCATTTTTAGCGCAAATAAACGCGAATGTACGCTATTT
>QIDK01000205.1 GCA_003228405.1 Gammaproteobacteria bacterium
TTAAGCTTTCCCTATAATGTACAGAAAGAAATAATCGATGACAGTATTCTAGATTCGGTTATCACTGAAAAACGGATTACCGCAATCCGCAATAACTCACTGCCGGTAGAAGACTTTACTCAGTTAGTTACTGAAGCAAGCCGCCCGGTTATCATCGCCGGCCATGGCTGCATAAAATCTGATGCACAACAGCAAGTAGATCAGCTCAGCAAACAGTTAAATATTCCCGTAACCACCAGCTTAAAAGGCAAGGGTGTTATTAGTGAACAATCCGAGCTTTCACTGGGAAGCCTTGGTGTTACCTCCTACAGCGAAGCCTATAACTATATAAGCAATCATGCTGATCTTATTATTTTTCTGGGTGCGAGCTTTAATGAACGCACCAGTTACTTATGGGATAAGAAGCTACTCAAAAACAAAAAAATCATTCAGGTAGATACCAGCTCCGAACAACTGGAAAAAGTATTTAAAGCTGAGCTACCCATTTTAGGTGATATTAAACAGGTAATAGCCGGTGTTATCGATTTATTAAAGCAGAAAAATATTCCGCTAAAATCATATACAAAAATAAAGCCTGACATTCCTGCACAAAGTGATGCCTCCTTATTTGATGAACGATTTTCACTTATTAAACGTTTTTTTGACGAGCTGGGAAACCACTTTCATGAAAACATGATGGTCTTTGATGATAATATTATTTTTGCGCAAAACTTTTTTAAGGTATCTAATGGCAATCGATATTATTCTAACTCAGGCATTTCTTCATTAGGGCATGCAATACCCGCCGCGATTGGCGCTCGTTTTGCCATACATCATCCAACATTAGCAGTACTTGGCGATGGTGGCTTTCAGATGTGCTGCATGGAATTAATGACAGCAGTCAATTACAACATACCTCTGACAGTTATTATGTTTAATAATGCCACCATGGGCTTAATTCGTAAAAACCAGTTTCAACAATATGAAAAACGCTTTATAGACTGTGATTTTGTAAACCCTGATTATGAATTATTAGCTAAATCCTTCGGCATTAAATACAAAAAAATAGCACAGCCTGATGATTTAGATGGCCTGTTTGAAAAACTCGATTACGTTAACTCCATTAATTTAATTGAAATTTTTATTGATAAAGATCTGTTCCCTACCTATTCATCAAGACGCTAGTTAATATACCTGAATGCCTAAGACTAAAATTCTACAAACTTTCTTACGTCAATATCAGGATAAAGAAGCTGTAAAAGAAATTGCATCACAGCTTAGTGGCATCAGCAACCCGGTCAACAATCAGAAACTAATTGAAATTTATAACAGAGCTATACCTGTTATTGAAGAATTTATGTGGCAGGACGATTTTAATACTGAAACCATCGAAAATTACCAACAGTTATTTCATGAATTAGAAAACAACATAGAGTCAGTTAATATAGCTGACTCAAGGCATAAATTTATAATTGCCATTCCTGTGGCAGATAGACCCAGGCATCTTAAAACCTGCCTGCAAAGCATTCTCACACTGTGTGATAATTATAAATATGGTGGGCTTCACAATGGACTCTATAACAAAATAAACGTACTAATTTCAGATGATAGCAAAGAGCAAGAAAACATTATTAAAAACATAGAAATAGCACAATATTTCACAGCACAGGGTTTAAAAACAATTTACTTCGGAGAAAAAGAACAGAAAGAAATAACTGAAGGTATAGATATAAATAAAGCAGGTAATATTATCGGCAATATACACCCGGATAAATATTATCATAAAGGCGCCTCCATAACGCGCAATATTACTTATTTAAAACTCCAGCAGTTAAAGAGTCTGAATGAGAAAACACTGTTTTACTTTATCGACAGTGACCAGGAGTTTCAGATCTGCATACAGGCAGCCAATGAACATAAATTGTGCTATGGCATAAACTATTTTTACTATCTTGATAGAATATTCTCAGATAGTGATGTAAGCATTCTTACGGGAAAAGTAGTCGGCGACCCACCCGTTTCTCCAGCTGTGATGGCCGGCAGATTTCTGCAAGACCTGATTTATTTTACTGAGCGCATATCTAAATTAAATCCATCTCAAGCCTGTAGTTTTCACAACGATCTTTATAATTATGCTGATGATGCCTCATACCATGATATGGCTGAGTTATTTGGATTCAAACATAAAGCAGGAGCCCACAATTATGTTTGCCCCTTAAAAAACGAACACAGGAATATAGATTGCTTTAATCATTTTGCCAGCAGCATTAATCATTTTTTTGATGGTGAGCACCCTACCCGTAAAACTTATTACCAACATGAGAATGTTATAACCGGCATAAAACCGGCCAGAACCATATATACCGGAAATTATATTTTCAAACATGAAAACCTGAAATACTTTATACCCTTTGCAAAGCTTAAGCTTAGAATGGCAGGGCCCGTGCTTGGCCGTATTATCAAGGCTGAATTAGGCAGCCGTTTTGTCTCTGCTAATTTACCCATGTTACACAACAGAACACTAAGCTCTAGCGGACAATCAGAATTCAGAGCCGGCGTCAGCCACAAGCAGAAGTTGATTGATTTATCAGGTGAATTCAGCCGCCAGTTTTTTGGTGATGTCATGCTTTTTAGTATGAATGAACTCACAGATATGGGCTATCCAGGAAAATATATTTCTTTTGATATATTGTCTAATATAATTCATAAAACTATAAAATCCATGACAGATATATACAGCAGAAAGCAGATTGAAATATCAGCTAAAACCAGCACACTTAAAACTCACTTAAACAACACTGAATTCTGGTGGAATAATAACCCTGAATTATCTCAGGCCAGGCAGAACTTTGCTCACTTCATAGATAACATTGAGTACAATTTCGGCAAAAATGCACTTATCTATAAAATCATTAATTCTGAAGAAACTCTTAATTTATATCATAAAAAAATTGCTGATGCGATTACGGCCTACAGTAATGACAGCGTTCTCTGGCAGGATATTTTAGCCAAACGGACCGCGCAGATATGAATGTTTTTATTCTCAATACTGGACGTTGTGGCTCAACAACGTTTATCAAGGCCTGCAGTCATATTACTAACTTTACTGCAAGCCATGAATCTCTCTCCACTCAACTGGGAGATACGCGTCTTGCTTACCCTGATCAGCATATCGAGGCTGATAACCGCTTAAGCTGGTTTTTAGGCCGGCTCGATAGTAAATATGCAGATAATTCTTTTTACATACATCTAAAACGTAATAAACAACAAACCATTGAAAGCTTTATTAAACGTGAAAA
>QIDK01000218.1 GCA_003228405.1 Gammaproteobacteria bacterium
CCTGGCGTAAAGGCATATCTATTTTCCACTTGCTTCCCTGATTCAGAACAAGCCTGGAAGCACCACCCCCTGCGTGGCCATGATGATGACCAGCAGAACCTGTCTCAGCCTTTAACGAACTAAACATTAACAAATAAAAAATACTTATTATTAGTAGTTTAAATAATAATTTCATAAAAATTAAATCCGAAGATCTTATTAGTTTAATGCTGGTGAAAACAAATACAGGCGATTAGAAATTACTGTTCTTCAATCAAAACATAAAAAACATCATTTACGCGGTCATGCCATTTCTCAATAATTTTACCTTTAATCTGAATTTCCTTTCCCTGCATAGTAATACTGGCTTTAAGCGCACCACTACTGGAAGCACCGCCATTGGAGTTTTGAGAAATATTCATTTTGGCACTTACTTCAGCTGTTACACCCTTGGTCATAGCAATATAGGTTAAGCCTTTTTTATAGGCACACTGCTCCTGATAAATCAGCCCTTTGACATGAGTACCGCACTTGCCTACATGATTGCTTCCTGGATTAGTGACCCAGTCTGGTTTTGGAATACGATGGTGAGCACAGGATACCAGCAGCATTAAGGAAAAAATTAAAACAACGGATTTATAAAAAGACTTAATCATTTATAGAGAACTCCTGAATATTCAAAGCATCATGCACTTCACTGTTGTATATCAGCAGATATAATAATTATTCGGTCTGAAAGTGAAGTTATTAGTTAATGCCAGAGTTTAGCATAAACACCTGATATTTTAGCCAATAAGCTCAATACCATTGGCATCGTAATCCCTGCAAAATAAAGCCTGCCTGCCAGACCGACTGCGAGTGAAGGCTATGCCCTGCTGTTTGAGCCGGCTTTCCAGTTGTTCTAAATCATCCACTTTAAGCGCCAGATGTCGGTCTCTGCCTCCATGCTCAGGGCGACCCGTTGATGGGTCGGGACTGGGCAACTCAAGCAGATGAATCTGTTGTTCGCCAATATTCAACCAGGCGCCGGCAAAACCCAGATCAGGCCTGGCTGAATCCAGCTCAAGACCTAATATGCCACAATAAAATTCCAGTGCTTTAGCGGTATTCGCCACTAGCAAGCTCACATGATGTATTTCAACCGACACATTTTTCTCCAGAGAGGGTATAATTCCGCCCTCATTTACAGCCATATTTTTATGGCCGCATTTAATATTACCAAGACACATTTTACATGAATCCTGATCTGAATCGTCTGCACCCCTACCCCTTTGAGCGACTGGCAGAGCTAAAAGCAGGTATTAATCCGCCAGATCTGAATCATATCCCATTATCCATAGGTGAGCCTAAACACCCCTCTCCGGATTTTGTTTTGCAGATACTCAACCAGTCGGTGGATAAAGTAGGTCAATACCCTCTTACCAAAGGCATGCCTGAATTGCGCCAGGCCATGGCCAGCTGGTTACAGCAACGATTTAGTCTGGCGGATGGCAGCATCGATGCTGAAAAAAATATCCTGCCGGTAAATGGCACTCGCGAAGCTCTGTTTGCATTTGCCCAGGCCGTTATTGATCGTAGCCAGAATCCACTGGTATTAATGCCTAACCCTTTTTATCAAATTTATGAGGGCGCTGCATTTTTAGCCGGAGCCCAGCCCCGTTTTTATAACACCACCCGGGAAACAAATTACTTACCCGATTTTGACAGCATTGCCGAATCTGACTGGCAGGCCTGCCAGCTATTGTTTATCTGCACTCCGGGCAATCCTACGGGTGCGGTAATTGGCAAGCAACAACTGAAAGCCTTAATCGAAAAAGCAGAAAAATACGATTTTATTATTGCATCAGATGAATGTTATTCTGAAATTTACTTTGATGAAAATAATCCGCCACCGGGCTTACTGCAGGCCGCTTATGAAATGGGCAACACCAACTTTAAACGCTGCGTAGTTTTTCACAGCCTGTCAAAAAGGTCCAACCTGCCCGGTTTAAGATCCGGTTTTGTTGCTGGTGATGCAGAGATTATGCAGGCATTTTTAAAATACCGCACTTATCATGGCAGCGCTATGCCAGGACATCATCAACTGGCCAGCATCAGCGCCTGGAACGATGAACAACATGTTATTGATAACCGCATAAAATACCAGCAGAAATTTAATTCTGTGCTGGAAATACTTTCCCCTGTGCTGGATGTTAAACTACCGGACGCAGGATTTTATCTATGGGCGCACACTCCCATTAACGACACAGATTTTGCGAAAAAATTATTTGCCACACAAAACGTCACCGTCTTACCTGGGCGCTACCTGTCTCGAACAGCAGAGGGTATCAATCCAGGTGAAGGCCATGTGCGTATGGCACTGGTGGCCTCTGCTGAAGAAACAGTAGAGGCGGCCAACCGAATACACAAATTTATAAATTCAATTTAAAAGCATTTCTATTAAATAGACGTTTTAATCAGGAGAACCAGATGAACGATTTAAAAAACATTATTGAAGAAGCCTTCGAGCGTCGTGCTGACATCACACCTCGCAACGTAGAAACTCGCGTTAGCGAAGCGGTTGATGAAGTTATCAACATGCTGGATGCTGGCAGCGCTCGCGTAGCCGAAAAAATTGACGGTGACTGGCAGGTAAATGAATGGCTGAAAAAAGCGGTGCTGTTATCTTTTCGCATCAATGATAATGAATTCATTAAAGGTGGCTTCACTAATTATTACGATAAGGTACAGTCAAAATTTGCCGATTATAATAGCCGGGATTTTCGTGAATCCGGTGTACGTGTTGTGCCCCCCGCCACTGCACGTCGCGGCTCCTTTATTGCGTCCAGCACAGTGTTGATGCCCTCTTATATAAATATCGGCGCATATGTTGATTCAGGCACTATGGTTGACACCTGGGCAACTGTTGGCTCATGTGCACAAATTGGTAAAAACGTTCACCTGTCTGGTGGCGTAGGCATAGGCGGTGTATTAGAACCTTTACAGGCCGCTCCCACCATTATTGAAGATAACTGTTTTATCGGCGCTCGCTCAGAAGTGGTTGAAGGCGTAATTGTTGAAGAAGGCTCGGTTATTTCAATGGGTGTTTACATTGGTCAAAGCACCAAAATATTTAACCGTGCGACCGGCGAAGTTTCCTATGGGCGTATTCCAAAAGGTTCGGTTGTTGTTTCTGGCAACCTGCCTTCTAAAGATGGCAGCTACAGTCTTTACTGTGCCGTAATTGTTAAGCAGGTTGATGCAAAAAC
>QIDK01000072.1 GCA_003228405.1 Gammaproteobacteria bacterium
AAATCAATTAGTTAAATATATATTTTCAGGGTAGATTTATTATTATGGGATTATTGAAATTTTGATATTTTATTGATACAGAATAAAAATACGGTAATTAGCCCTGCTTCTACTGATAAAGAGGTGGTAAATTACCTACAAGAGTATAAATTTAAGTTGTTTTTATGAAAGAATTTCCTGATTTCGAATACCTGAAATCGCTTGCTGAAACAGACCCTGACAAACTGGAAGCGATTCGCAAAGAACATATAGATCACCTGATTAAACGTGCGCCAAAGAGATATCATCGCACGCTGAAAGGCCTGCAGTTTCGGTTAAGTATGATTAGCCGGCGAAGCTCTAGCCCAGTAAATAGCTGTGTTATTATGTCTAGAATGATGCTTGATTCTTTTTTTGAACTGAATGACAGATTAAATAAGCCGCCTGAAGAAAACAATGAAAAGACAGAGCAGCTGGAACAGGTAAATAACTTAATACCCTTTCCTGTTAGATAAGTTTAACACTTAATTTTATATTCTGCTTTTGATTTGCATAACTATAAGTAATTAAACATTATAGATTAAACGTGAATTCGCTGGCTCTCCGGGTGTTTGTTTGCCTTTTCCAGTCAACTGCATAGCAAGTTGTATATTTTCTCTTATCCAGCTCTCAAGAGTGCATTCTTCTACTGAATTTCTTATAGCGACTCGACGATCAAACCAGCTTTGCTTATTAATGTAGATTTGATTAATAGCCACAACTATTTCATTTACAGTATTAACCAGGTATCCATTTTTATTATTTTCTATATATTGATCTGCCCAGGCAGTTGGCGTAGCAATTACGGGCACTCCACTTGCCAGTGCTTCAAACATGCTACTCTGCCTTGAGGTATTAGCTGCCGTAACAACAACACAGTCAAAGTCTCTGTATATCTTCGGGTAATGCTCAACAGAATATTTTGACCTTGTATAATATACGCTATCAATTCCTGCTTTTTTGACTATACCAAATTCTTTTTCCAGTTTTTCACCTACAAAAACAACTCGAATGGGAAGCGTAATTTTTCTGACAGCCTCAACAAACCAGTTAACACGTTTAATTTCCTGTTTTTCATATAGGGTAGGGCGACCAATCCATGCAACCGTAAACGGCTCAGACATTTGAGTTCTCAGGCGACAGTAAGAAGAAGCACCTACTGGTTTTTCCAGTAGTCGTTTATTTTCAGGATAAATACCATTATTTAGTAACAGCTTCTTCTGTTCAGGGTGCGTTAGCACAATCGCACCACAATGGTCTACACAATGACGAGATCCACCGGGTCTATATTCTTCGCCATTAAACATATCATGAATCTGCACAACAGTGCGCGAAAGGTCCGGCGAAAACTTAGCTTCACTAGTGCGTAAATAAATCCAGCTATCAGCCCCTGGAAAAGCTTTTTCACTCACTCGAATAGTTACAGAAGGAGTAGCTGCCGATAGAAAGTGTTTTTTTAAATCTTCAAATAACCAGCCACGATTTCTGGCGACCACATTTATTACCGGTTTAGTTCGTGCTGGCATATTTAGCACTCTGGAGTTAGACATAATATTTTTTTCAGCAGCAATTTTATCCAGCAAGCCTGCCACTTTGTGTTTGTTCTTTATATCATTCATACTCCACTGATTTTTCATTAAATAATAAGCATATGCGTCTCTGCAGGCTATTTTTTCGGCAGTATCTTCTGATAAAAGAAAATTATCCCAGTTTTTTGGGAGTTCAGTATAAAATGGACTCACTCCTGTTTCGGGCCAGATATTAGAGCCCAGAACAATGGATGCTACTCCCCATACCAGACCATCATGTACCACATTACTGTTTAGAGAAATAATCCCCTTACACATGCCACTTTTAAGCAGTTGATGAATATTACCCTTATTCTGGCTCCATATTGTATCCTGCTTTCTTTTCAATCTGAGATGTAACTGACGATTGCCATTTCTTACATCTGCCGGGTGTTGTTTGAAAATGATGGGGATGGGCGGATTAGACTGTGAAACATCATCTATTAATGCCTGCATGCGTCTATAACGTAAAGGCACATGATGCATAATATTAGTATCCCTTTCCATCTGCAGTGGCACCAGTAAAAATGGTTTTATTATGCCCTGTATGGCTGAAACATCCGTTTGCATATAATCATACTTTTGCGGCCCACCTTTGCGAATATTGTTCAGGTGATTTTTTAATGCCTGTTTTTCCTTATCACCTATTGCTCTACCATCCCAGACAAAGGGAGCAAGATGTGAACTGGCATTGATACCTTTAAGACTTAGCTGATAATCCCACCTGGGTAACCAGCCATGCTCACAATAGATAACTGGCCCTGATGAGTGGAAGCTTCGACCATTCCAGACAACAGACACAACATCTTTCTGTTTATTACTTCGTAATGGGTTTCTACTCACCTCATGCCCTGAAGATCTCGCTGCTTCTGCAAAGGCATCAAGAAAATCTCCGACTATACCTGGCTTACGTTTTTCAATGGCAATTTTCATGGTGACTCTCCTTTCGCGGCTATAATCCTCAGTTTTTTTAATTACATGACTATCAGAAATAGAACTGGAATTAAAATTTTCACAAAAACTATTGATGTCTACAGAAGGCAATGATTTAAGTAAACTGGTTGAACTCAGGTTAATCAGCTCTATATTTTTTTGCTGTAGTGTAGTGAATAAATTATTATATTCTCGATCAATTTGATGGAAATTCTTACTTAAAGGGTGCTTACCTGTATTAGCAAAAAAATGATTATCAGTAAAATCAACACCGATCAAACCAATACGACGAGCCCCCATATAGGCCGCAAGACACACAGCAACATAGGGAGAATTTCGGGTATAAGGCAGTGCATCCTGTGCGGTAATTTCAGTGCCACCCCGTTTACCCAGTTTAAACTGTATAAAATTTGGATGATTTATGCCCAGCCTGAGCTGAGAAAAAACAGCACTTGCCCGACTCGACTTAACATAACTAAAACGATTATTTTTAAACTGATGCTCAGGGTTTAATACAAGCAGGTACGTCGGGTCAAACAGTCGACCGACGTCATTCACCCCAATCGTGATAAAGCGAGCCGGGTCGGTTAATTCTTTTAGCGACTCACCACAGCCACAGACAATAATGGTTTTGTTTTTATGAAAATCACGAAACTAAAATTTTGTTTATCATTTTACAATTCCTGAATTATCGGTTTTCAGTGTTTTCTGAAACATAAAAATATTGTTCACTGTTAATCATCACTATCACCACTTCCTTTTTCACGTTCATTCTCATCCTTATCATCAGCATTCCCACCAATTTCTTCCTCTTCGACTTCTTCACAATTGATATCAACATCAAAATAAAATGGATCAAGCGCATCACTGGCCGCCTGCGCAGAACTTCGACGAGCACTTTCTGCAGACTCTGCCATTGAACGAATAGTATCGTTAAATTCATTACGGCACAGAGTTAAGTCAAATCTTTGTCTTGTTGTTCCACGATAAGTATTGAAAGCCCGAACATGCTCCCGTTCGTGAGGTGCAAGTGTATTATCTATTGCATTCTGAACTCTCTGCCGTTGACACTCGGATAGATCACGAAAATCACTCGCCCTTGGCAATGAGACGCTGGTTACTACCCTGTAATGTTTGACAAGTGTTCCTCTGGCTCGAATACAATTTCTTTCAGAGCAACCACTACAGTCTGTAGCTGATGTTGTAGTTACATTTATGGTTTCATAGGAATGACTAAAATCAGCATTTGTGCGTCCTTGAAGACGAACTGAACCATGATTGGCAAATGCAGTAACATGATCCGTTTCCTTCTGAACCTGAACTTGCGAAACTGGCTCTACTTTACCTTGCGTATTCGTCCTGCTCTTATCGTTTTCTAATTCAGTATTCTTTCCCAGATCACTGCCCGCGCTCTGCTGCCGCCCTGCATTTAAAGAAAGCACTGGCCCT
>QIDK01000275.1 GCA_003228405.1 Gammaproteobacteria bacterium
AAAGTCTATACGCTTCACTCTTTTCTCTCAAGCCTGCACATATGACCTGTAAAACACTAATGATCCAGGGCACCACTTCTGATGCAGGAAAAAGTGTTCTGGTCACTGGTTTATGCCGTGTCCTAAAAAACAGGGGCATTAAAGTTGCCCCGTTTAAACCGCAGAATATGGCCCTCAATAGTGCTGTGACTGCTGATGGCGGAGAAATTGGTCGCGCCCAGGCAGTACAGGCTCAGGCCTGTGGTCTTGAACCGCATACGGATATGAACCCTGTCTTACTAAAACCCAATACGGATACGGGCGCGCAGGTCATTATTCATGGCAAGGCAGTGCAGGATATGGATGCAAAAGCATATTCATGACCCTTCAGGTATCGAAGGTACCGCCGGCTCTTCTACTGGCTTTGCTTTATTTGATATGCAAACACAATTATATAAAACTAAACAGCTGCGTAACAGAACGGGCAGGCTTTGTTTAAATAATGCCAGAGTTTCCGGCTATGAAATACATGCGGGTATTAGTGAAGGCAATGCGCTTGAATATCCCGCCATACTCACAGATAACGGCAATAGTGATGGTGCAGTTTCAACTGATCAACAAATCATGGGCACTTATTTTCATGGACTGTTTGCTGAAAAAAGCGCCTGTGACAGCCTGCTAAAATGGTCTGGCCTTGAGCAAGTGGAATCTCCTGATTATTTTTCTCTTAAAGAAAAAGAAATTGATCGCCTGGCCAGCTGTATTGAGCAGAATCTAAATGTAGACAGGATTTTACAGATTCCTGGCTGAGACACCTCCTCTCAGGTCATGACGCTGATCTTGCCATCACCCTTGCAAACGATGCTGACAGACTCTGAGCTATTTCCACGAATATTTATAAATGAGTGGTAATAAAGATAAAAAGAAAACAGAAAATCTGAGTAGTGCAGAGCTTTAAACATCTAAAAAGCTGACTGTATAAAAGGCTAAAACCCTTGATGCTTAAGGCTTAACTATTATTATTTTACATTTATTTACGCCTATTTACGTTTTCTTTTATTTTTTTAATATTAAAGTATATTTCGAAGAAACAGCTTAACCACGCACCTGTGATTCTGGCTACAACACAACAAGCACCAGTAAAGCAACTACTTCGATAATCTCTATCGACGCCCCTATCGTATCCCCCGTCATACCATCTATATTTTTTAACATTAGATAACGCAAAAACCAGACAAGCAGTAATACAGCAGACAGCAATATAATACCCTTTATTATTCCACTTAAAGTAATAACGACCAGGGCTGTCAGCAACAACACTGCCCAGGCAGACTTTTGTGGCAGGTATTTTGCCATTGCGCTACCCAGCCCCTGCTCACGCACATAGGGCGTAGTTAAAAATAGCAACATGGGCACACAACGTGCCAGAACCGGTGATAACATTAATAACCAGATCCCATCATCAGGCTGTTTTATCAGACTATGCAGGGCTGCGAACTTTATGATTAAAATCAATACCAGCATAATGACCGCAACAGGCCCTGCCTGAGGGTCTTTCATAATTTCCAGGGCGCGTTGTTTATCACCATGGCTGCCGACCCAGGCATCAGCGCTATCGGCCAGACCATCCAGATGAAGCCCGCCGGTAATCATTACCCAGATAGCCAGAATGACGGCTGCAACCAGCATAGGGTCCTGGCTTGAACTCAGCATTATGATTGATATGAGTATTACAGCAATCAATGCACCCACAAACGGATACCAGAGCAATGAAGCCGCCACCTTTTCCGGTTGCCAGTTAATATTGAGATTAAGTGAAAATCGAGTTAGAAACTGAAGTGCTATTAAAAATGAATGCATAATTAAATCAAATATTTTATGGGGTCGTGTTGACTTAGAAGCGCCATACAATACATTGTAACGAACTTCGAAAAAAATAGTCGTACTTTTAACTTACATAAATGATTATGACTTGCTCAGAAACTGCCTGGCATATAAGCCTGTATATTAATCCGGGTGAAATTCTGGAGATTATCCCTTTTTACTATGAATCAGATGAAAAGAAAACCTGTCTTATGCCAGAGAAGGTTCACAAAAATGGATCTTCTGTAGGCGTTAGCTTTAGCTGACGCCTACAGGTGCTATTGTTCTAACGTTTATTAGCAGACTCCTTTATTTCTGACTCAGCAATTTATCCTGCTTTTTTTTTCATTTATGAGAACTATTACTCAATGCGCATTTTAAATAAGCTTATTATTCACAATCTTTTAAACTAATACGAAAAGGGATAGAAAAATGAAATCAAAAATCATTATATTATTGTGTGGTTTATTTGTAACGGGCATAGCCAGTGCTGAATGCCCATCCAGCTTAAACAAGGAAGATCTCATTAAGTGTCAGAAAAATGAGGCCGATCAGCAATCTCAAAAAGCGAGCGCAACAGATTCAACAATCAGCCCTATTACGGGTAAAGATATTAAGACAATGGCACCTGCTGCTGGCAGTAAAAACTCTAAAGCAGCGAAGTAAATAAAACTGCAGAGTAGTAGCATATCTTACTATTGAATCGTATGAAGTAAATAGCCTTTGCCTGTGTCATTCTGAAAGCAGTGACTAAATCTACTGCAAAGATTTTAGGTGATTTAAACAGTCTGAAAGGCGAGGGGCAGGATGCCCGCAGAAAAGACCTGGTGAAGTGACAATGAAGAGCATACAAACAGGCTCTTCGGCTTTGCCCAGAATGACTGGCTTGTTCAGGTTGCTTTTTAGTGACTCGCAGTAAGAAGATGTATTTGCAGGTGTGCTTCAGGTGCACCTGCTTTTTTATTTACATACAGTAAGCATTAACTGTAGTAGCTTACATATATTTACTCTAACTCACATACCCTTAAGCCTTACTACCAAATTCATCAACCAGCGTTTCCACTATTCCCTGCATTATTTTTAAAAACCGATCAACACCCGCCTGATCACTAATTCTACGGCACTCATTCAATGCAGAAAGAGCGATATTTAATGCCGCGTGGTAATTAGCCCTGTCAACGAAGCTCTGAACTCTATCTGCTTCTGATTCAATATTCATTTTCTGATTACCTCCAGTAGAATATTGCTAGCCAGGCAAGCTCAGATTAATAAAGCGTAAATCCATATTACCATCATAACAATCTACTCTGCTTAATCCAGCATGGTCAAGATGAATTTTTTGAGCTTTGTTAAAGGGTATAGATAAAATGCAGGATATAATCTGCCTTATAACACCGCCGTGTGTAACAAGAAGAATACGTTCATCTTTATATTTACTGGTTATTTCCTGAAAAGCAGAAT
>QIDK01000186.1 GCA_003228405.1 Gammaproteobacteria bacterium
TGTATAAATAGAAATGAAATAAATAGAAATGAAATAAATAGAAGTGAAATAAATAGAAGTGAAATAAATATGTTATACACCTGTCATGCCAATATAATTTTGAGCCGGGGCGCAGTGACTTTACAAAATTTAACACCACTGAATTTTCATTAAAAGTTTTCTAACATGACGACATTTATAATTAGAGTTAACATAATTTTCTTATGAAATATAAAGATCTCCGTGATTTTATTCAGCAACTCGAGCAGCAGGGTGAACTAAAACGCATCACTGTAGAAGTTGACCCCTGTCTGCAAATGACGGAAATCTGTGATCGTACCTTGCGTGCCAATGGCCCGGCGCTGTTATTTGAAAATGTTAAAAATTCAAATGTGCCCGTATTAGCCAATTTATTTGGTACACCTAAACGGGTAGCAATGGGCATGGGCGAAGACTCGGTTGAAGCATTGCATGAAATTGGCAAGTTACTGGCTTTTTTAAAAGAACCAGACCCCCCCAAAGGCATGAAAGATGCCTGGGAAAAATTGCCTATTTTCAGGCAGGTGCTTAATATGGCACCCAAAGTTGTCAGCAAAGCCAACTGCCAGAAAAACATAATTGAAAAAGATGATATTGATCTTGCATCGATTCCGATTCAAACCTGCTGGCCGGAAGATGTGGCACCCTTAATTACCTGGGGGCTGGTCATTACCCGGGGCCCGAACAAAGAACGTCAAAATCTGGGCATTTATCGGCAGCAGGTTATTGGCAAAAATCGAGTGATAATGCGCTGGCTTTCGCATCGTGGTGGCGCCCTCGATTTTAAAGAATGGCAACAGGCACATCCAGGTGAACCTTTCCCTGTGGCGGTTGCCCTGGGTGCAGACCCGGCGACTATTTTAGCGGCGGTTACGCCCGTGCCTGACAGTTTATCCGAATATGCCTTTGCCGGATTATTGCGCGGCAGTAAAACCGAAGTAACCCAGTGTAAACTGAGTGAACTGCAGGTGCCGGCCTCTGCCGAATATGTATTAGAAGGGTTTATTTATCCAGATGACATTGCAGCTGAAGGCCCCTATGGCGACCACACCGGGTATTACAACGAAGTAGAAAACTTCCCCGTATTTACCATCGAAAAAATTACCCATCGTAATGAGCCGGTATATCACAGTACCTATACAGGCCGTCCACCGGATGAACCCGCTGTTTTAGGCCTGGCATTAAATGAAGTGTTTGTGCCGATCTTAAAAAAACAGTTTCCAGAAATTGAAGATTTTTATTTACCCCCAGAGGGCTGTTCCTATCGCATGGCCGTTGTTAGCATGAAAAAACAATACCCGGGCCATGCCAAACGGGTTATGTTGGGGGTATGGTCATTTTTGCGCCAGTTTATGTACACCAAATTTATAATCGTTGTCGATGATGATATAAATGCACGCGACTGGAATGATGTAATCTGGGCCATGACTACACGAATGGACCCAGCAAGAGATACAACTATAATAGAAAACACGCCCATCGATTACCTTGATTTCGCATCACCGGTTTCCGGCCTCGGCTCAAAAATGGGTTTTGATGCCACCAGTAAACTCCCCGGTGAAACAGATCGTGAATGGGGAAAACCCATTGTTATGGATGATGCCGTTAAACAAAGTGTTGATGAAATCTGGGATCAACTGAATATTTTTGAGAAGTAAGTCTATGCCTGAAAATTTATACGTAGTAAAAAATAGCGGCATCCATGGAAAAGGACTATTTGCCACCTGTAAAATTAATGCAGGAGATATCATTGGCAATATAAAATACAATCCTGTAGAAGAAGATGGGCCCCATGTGTTATGGATTAATGATAAAACAGGGGTAAGGGTAGATAACGATTTAAAATACATAAATCACCATGAAAATCCCAATGCCTGCTATTGCGAAGACCTGCAGGTGGTAGCCCTTAAAGACATCGCTAAAAATGTAGAAATCACTCATGATTACGGAGATGACTGGAAGTAATTATTTGAGTGTGCAAGCTTAAAAGATTTAGCGCAGAGAACACAGAGCCTGTTTACGGTTTTCTCCGAATAGTTCGACGTTGTCTGTGGTAAATAGCTTTCGATTCTAAAACTATCAAATAACCGCAGCTCATATATAAGCTATTACAATTAATCAATAATATTAAGCAGTCATATTTTCGGTAGATTCAATATACACACCACATAAAAAAGCCGGAGAATACCCCGGCTTTTTTGTTCTTCTAAGATGAGGTTTTATTGACTAACTTCGTCTCCAAGATCAATATACATCCCATCGATTGATTTTTTAAGAACAATATTGTCTGCTTTTTCTATCAACAGCGATTTAAGCAGATTATTTTGCGATTTTTGTGCTGTACCCTGGCAGAAATTTGCAACTTCCTGAGCTGCACTAGAACAGTCAACGCCATTACAGGGGAATGTTCTGCTATCTGTCACATAACGACAACTACTAGATGTACAACATGCCTGTATGGTTGAGCCATCTACATCGCAAGTAGCTGCAGGAGAACATGCCTCACCACCACCACCACCACATGCTGAAATTAGTCCCATCATCAGCGATAAAAAAATATACCCTGTTATTTTTTGCATAATTTTACTCCAAACCAGCTTATTAAAATTTATTAAATTGATATATTCAATTTAGTCGAATATATCACAGTATGAACAATTCCACAAAAAAGTCAGGGGCTACAGTTAATTGAAATATAATTAAATAGTAATAATAAAAAAATAAAGCCAGTAATTATCACTGCTGCCCAGTCAACTTTTAAGTGCATTAACTGTAGATTAGATGTAGCAAGCTATGAACATGCGACCAATTAAATGAGACATGAAATAACAAACTAAGATTTTGTCATTCCCGAATGCCTGTGGCTTTGCAGAACTTACTAATGAAGCAGGTGAAAAGAATACCTGCCTTATATTAGAGAAATAGTTTCTCCTGTAGGAGTTAGCTTTAGCTGACGATGCCCTGGCGATGCGAAGCGAGCCGATAAGCTATAATATGTTTTTAACGGCTCGCTTCGCATCGCAATAATTATCGTCAGCTAAAGCTAACTCC
>QIDK01000246.1 GCA_003228405.1 Gammaproteobacteria bacterium
GAATATTTTTAGAAATTCCTGCACCGCTCACACTACCGCTGACTTTTCGCCAACCCGTGCCCAGGCCGCGGTCATAAAATGCGAGTTGGTCAGAGGTTCGATCCTCGACCATGTTAAAAAGCTTGTAAACATTGGTATTATTACCCTTGCCGCCTTCCTGGCCTGTACCATCGGAAAAAATTAAAATATTCTTTGGCATAAACAACTCCTGAAATCCAATTATTCTTCAACTGCAAATTTATAGTGAAAATTGACCTTAATCCAGTCATTTTTAATTTATCAAAAATTTGTAACTCATCTGTAACCTCAGTCTTGATATAGTTTCAATATATTCGTGAAACCTTACATGAGACAACCTAAAAATGCATAATTTCCTGCACTTATCAAGATTGAAATTTACAGCACTGCTGGCCCTGGTCGGTATGACCCTGCTGATATCGGGTTGCCCGGTATGTGGTTGTGAGCCCAACCGGGACTATGTGATGCCGTTTAATGCTGACCCCGGCACACTGGCACTATGGCATTTCGATGAAGGCACGGGACAAACTGCAGGTGATTCCAGCGGTAATGGCTATGACCTCACACTTGGCATGAACACAGCAGTAGAGGCTGCAGACCCAACCTGGGACAGTGCAGGGAAATTTAGCCAGGCACTTTCATTTAATGCTGCCGGCCAATATGCTACACGCCAGTCTATTTTAAATGCTTTTTCCGGCAACCAGCTGACTGTTGAATTCTGGATAAAAACCAGCCAGTCTGGTATTGATCAGGATATATTATCTGCGAATAACTCTATTTTTAGTTTTCAGATAAATAGTAGCAACGCAATTGTTTTTAGTTTGTCTGATGGCATAGCGCTATACCAGGTAATTGGTACATCTAATATTGCAGATGGCAACTGGCACTACATCGCGGGTGTTTTCGATGGACCCACTGCAACTGGCACACTGTACGTAGACGGAAGCCAGGAGAATCAGGATACCAGCATCGCCCTTACTTTGCCTGACCCAGCAAATTATTACATTGGCGCACCAACAGGAGTAATCAATGGCCTGATTGATGAGGTCAGGCTCTCGGATATCGTGCGTTCAGAGAATGAAATTTTTAATTATTATAGTCCCTTTTAAATCAGGATCCTGATGGTTTTTTCCCTGCAGCAATAAATATACTCAAGCAAACTGTTTTTATTAGAAGGGTCCGCCGAATTCATTAAAAATAAATCTAACATAAGGTATTACACAATTACCATGGTCTGACGGTAATGGTGTGGCATCACAAGCAGTTAAACTAACATTTGCACCCAGGCCAGTCACCGCGTCATTGGCATTTTTAATTGGAACAAGCAAATCGCCAGCACCATGATAAAGAATAGTGGGCGTTGTAGCCGTCCAGCCTGAATAAATATCATTAGCGACAAAGTCTGCTTTCATAATCATTTCACCATTTTCCCGAAAGCCGAGACCATCTCTACCTGGCAAGCCGTCTGGGCCATACAAAAATACTGGTGTCAGCAGATCGGTAGTCGTGTCAGTCAATGTGATACTGGTAGCATCACCATAATAATACAGGCCGTCTACTTCAGCAGCATATGGAGTCTTGAATATTTCATTTATACGACTGTAACCATAAATCGTGTCATAGGATTTCATAACAAATGAATATATAACCGCTGAAGGCATGACTGTTAAATCCATCATATTTTTTGCCGTCCAGCTAATATTATAGGGGCCCGCAGCAGGGACAGATTTTGTGATCGTAAACTCGGAACTTAAATTTGTTTCCATTTCTTTCTGAGCTGCCAGGGTGACATACCCTCCTTCTGAGTAACCAGTTATAAATAATTGACCGTCCAGTGCGTGAGAAATTTGGGCGGCGTGAGTACGGACAGCACGCAACATGTCAATGGTAACCGAGGCAGCACTATCAGCAATAATATAAGGGTGCATCAACTGGGTGGACTCACCATAACCAAGATAGTCCGGTAACACGGTAACGAAACCCTGGGACGAAAATAATGCACCAACAAAGTCTTGCGGTGGGTTGGCCGCGACATTTGAAGGCGCATCAAAATCATTGAATATCGTACCGTGCTGATAACTCAGCAGGGGACTATCAGGGCCGCCAACTATTTTGTCAGGATAAGACACGAGACCAGAGGCTTTTACAATATTTCCATTGGTATCAACGGTCGCATAAATAATTTTGTAAAAAGTAACGTTGTATTGACGGATAATTGCAGGGTTAACAATTCCAAAATATGATTTCAAAGCCACCAAATAGGTATCGAAACCTGACGATGCCAGGTTGCGAACAACTGTGGCAGAGATTAAATCTCCCCTGTTTGATGCAGCAGGATTTTCAGAATTACTACCACCACTGCCGCAAGCCGTTAAGGACAGGACTGTTATTAGCAGTAAGTATCGGGACCACTGGCTAAAGTTACAGATAAATATATTGTTTTTCAGAGGTAACATGTTTTCATTTTGACCCATTATCCAGGTGCCTGACCAGCTATTCCTTGATAAACGATATACCAGTACCGATATTTGGCCAAATTTCAGGAAAAGGTTAACTTAAGAATAGCCCAATAAAACACTGCCAGAGTCTGCTCATTGTGCCTGTAATCCCGATAATCTCGAATAATGAAAGAATTATAACAGCAAAACCGGCAGGAATTAGGGTCATTCGACTGCCGCGCTACCGGGAAAACATTAGCTCAAAAAAAACTCTGTGATATTAGTCAAAACTGGACCTGCAGTTAAATTGACGCAAACAGAATTGGCGATATACTTTAAAGTCTCAGAAGAGGCTCAATATCCTTATCTACATGGCGAGGTATAATTTCATGATTTCCATTTATAAAAATAATTTCTATTTTAGTAAATTAATAATTATTGCCGCATCCACCCTGTTTTTATCTTTTTTGTCTTTTAGTGCATCCGCTGAACAAGCCCTTAATATTCAAAGCGTCACATTCACAAAAGACAAAGAGGCAGTCAATTACAAGGTCAGGGCAGAATGTAAGTTACTTGAAAAAACTGACAAGTATTTG
>QIDK01000215.1 GCA_003228405.1 Gammaproteobacteria bacterium
CGTACATTCGCGTTTATTTGCGGTAAAAATGCCTTTATCTTTTTGACTTTAATGGTTATTTTATGGGGATAGCTCAGGCTCTGTCCCCTGTATTGATACCACTAAAAGCTGTACGGAGTCGTTCATCGCCCTGCAATTAACCTGCAAGCATATGAAACCGTGTAAGGATCGCTTCTGGCTATTAATAGTTTAAAAAAACACCCTCAAAACCTGTATAATAGCCGCCAATTTTTAGCCCAACTGAATGAGAATATTATGCCCTTAATTCGCCCGTTTGCCGGTTTACGCCCCCTGCCTGAGTTTGTAGAGGACGTAGCTGCACCTCCGTATGACGTATTAAACAGTGCAGAAGCACGTGAGCGTGCAGCGGGTAAATCGATGAGCTTTCTGCATATTTCCAGGGCTGAGATTGATCTGGCGGAAGATATTGACCCTTATGATCCGGCGGTATATGCCAAAGCAGCGGAGAATTTGCAGACGCTGGTTGATGATGGTGTGCTGATTCGTGAAGACCAGCCGCGATACTATGTGTATCGATTAAAGATGGGGGATATAGTGCAGACCGGGCTGGTGGCAGCGGCTTCTGTTAAGCACTATGATAGCAACCGTATTCGTAAACATGAGTTTACCCGTCCGGCAAAAGAGAATGATCGGGTGGCGCAGATAGAAGCACTCAATGCGCAGACCGGCCCGGTATTGCTGGCGTATAAATCAGATGATGTCATTGATGGCCTGTTAAATAAGGTGGCCGAAGGCAAACCTTTATATGATCTGGTGGCAGATGATGGCATTGCTCATACTTTCTGGATAGTAGACGATCAGCAAATCACCGATAAACTGTCGGCGGGTTTTGATGCAATGGATGCAATTTATATTGCAGATGGCCATCATCGCTCTGCATCGGCTTCGCGTGTGGCAAAATCTAAAGGCATGCCGGAAGATCATATGAGCCATTATTTTCTGTCGGTTATTTTCCCCCACAGGCAGATGAAAATATTTGATTATAATCGTGTAGTCACCGACCTGAATGGGTTATCTAAAGAAGAATTTATCGACAAAATAAAACACAGTTTTAGCTGTGAAAAAGTATCCGCTCCGGTTAAGCCGGCAAAAGCAAATGAGTTTGGCCTGTATCTGGGTGGAGAATGGTATCGCTTAAATATTAAGCCGGAACTGGTTTCTAATGATCCGGTAGCCAGACTGGATGTGAGTTTATTAGCCAATAATTTATTAGGCCCGATACTCAATATTACCGACCCGCGCACCGACCCCAGAATTGATTTTGTCGGCGGCATTCGAGGCCTTGAAGGCCTGGAAAAACGGGTTGATAGTGGTGAAATGGCCGCCGCATTTTCCATGTATGCAACCAGTATGGAAGATTTAATGAAGGTAGCAGATGCCAATGAAGTAATGCCCCCCAAATCAACCTGGTTTGAGCCCAAACTGGCGGATGGCCTGGTGTCGCACGTGCTGGATTAATAACTACGTAGCCCGGATGCAGCAAAGCGGAATCCGGGAATTTTTATGTCTGGTTTACTTCATTACATTCCCCGGATTCCACTGTGTTGCATCCGGGCTACTCACTAAAGCTACTGGATCCCCGATAAAAGCATTCGGGGATGACAGTGTTTTTTTGTGCAGTGCGCCACAGGCGCACTAACCTAAAATATTAGCGTATATTCGCGTTCATTTGCGGTAAGTCTTTTGATTTTAATCTTTTAAGTATAAATCGGCTTATCAATATACCTGGCAATTAAACCACGCTCCGCCATATTCTCATCCAGCGGAATGCGAATTTTATAACCGCCGCCCTTCGCTTCATGCATTGCATTGCCCTGCATGTCTTCCATGCGATCTAAAATAATATCTTTATTGCCCGAGGGTTTAATCAGTTCCAGTTTATCTCCCACCGCCATTTTGTTTTTAACATCTATATCTGCCATGCCGGTTTCTTTGTTATAAGCAATGACCTCACCCACAAACTGCTGCTGTCGGCTGACGGAATTACCCTGCATATAATTCTGATATTCATGGGTATGATGACGTTTATAAAATCCATCGGTGTATCCCCGGTTGGCAAGATTTTCCAGTACGCCTAATAATTCAGGATTAAATTCTCTGCCCTGCGTGGCATCTAAAATCGCTTCTTTATAACTTTGTGCGGTGCGTGCCACGTAATAGTGTGACTTGGTGCGGCCTTCTATTTTTAAACTGTCTATGCCTATATCCACCAGCTGTTTTACATGTTCAACCGCACGTAAATCTTTTGAGTTCATAATGTAGGTGCCGTGTTCATCTTCTTCTATCGGCATCTGTTCACCGGGGCGATTGGCTTCTTCGAGAAACATGACTTCATCGGCTTTGGGGTTGCGCATATCACCCATATCTGAAAATTTAACGCTTTGTTCTGGCAAAGCCTGCGGCTTGTATTCGCTATCTGAACCTGTTTCATGCTCTGGTGTGATTATAGGCTTATACACTCCCTCCGCATTCTGCTCCGATGGTGTTGATTTATAATCCCAGCGGCAGGCATTAGTACAGGTGCCCTGGTTTGGATCGCGATGATTAAAATAACCGGATAATAAACAACGGCCAGAATAGGCGATGCAAAGAGCGCCATGTACAAATACTTCCAGCTCCATATCCGGGCATTGCTGGCGAATTTCTTTTATTTCATCCAGGGATAATTCGCGGGATAAAATAATGCGTTCAAGCCCCATCGATTGCCAGAATTTAACCGCAGCATAATTTACCGTATTGGCCTGCACCGATAAATGCACCGGCATCTCTGGCCAGGTTTCGCGCACCATCATAATCAAACCCGGATCGGCCATAATCAATGCGTCCGGGCCCATTTCTATAATCGGTTGCATATCGGCGATATACGATTTTATTTTACTATTATGCGGCATTAAATTTGAGGTGAGATAAAACTTTTTGCCTAAATCATGGGCTTCTTTAATACCTGTCGCCAGATTTTCTTCTAAAAAATCATTATTGCGCACCCGTAAACTGTAGCGGGGCTGGCCCGCATATACCGCATCT
>QIDK01000036.1 GCA_003228405.1 Gammaproteobacteria bacterium
GGCAGGCCATTGTCATGGTACTTAAGATTTAAAACTTCAAAATTTAATTTATCTATATTGCTTCTGCGGCCTATGCTGGAAAATACTTTATCAACGACAACAGAGTTGTCGCCGGCAGTGACTTTTAGTTTGCCGTTTTTTTGTTCAGTGATTTCTGCTGCGTGACCAAGCCAGAGAGGCATTTCTTTGCCAATAATTTCTATAGCTGTTTTATTTACTTCATCATCGGCGATACCGCCAATACGATTTAACTGATCGATACCGGTGACATCTATGCCAATACGATGAAGTGACTGACCAATTTCCAGGCCTATTACACCCAGGCCAATAACGGCTATGGATTCAGGCAGGTCTTCGAGCTCAAAAAAATCATCGGTGGTGATAATTCTATCGCCAAATTTTTTCCATGCTTCAGGTACGACAGGGCGTGAACCTGTGGCGATAATGATTTTTTTTGCTATAATAATATCGCCATCGTCAGTTTCGAGTGTGTTGGCGTCAATAAATTTCACATATGATTCAATAAGTACATCTTCGTCTAACAGGTCAATAGAGCTGCCTAAAGTGAGGTCAACGAAAGTGTCGCGCATGTCCTGCACGTATTCCATCGCATCAGCAATATTAACGCTCAAATGTTCTTTGCCTTCTATACCTTCACGATCAAAAATTGATTTCCGATGAAAGTCTTCTGCGATTTGTATTAATACCTTAGAAGGCATACAGCCAACCCGGGCGCAGGTTGTGCCCAGTTCGCCACCATCAATTAAAACGAAATCATCAGTGAAACGTTTTATCTGGCCCATTGCATAAAGACCTGCACTACCTGCACCAATAATGGCGACTTCAACTTCACGAGTCATAATAATTCCTGCTTAATAGTGGTTAATAATTAAGTTGTTCTGCTCGCGGATAATTTCACCATTGTGAACCTGAATATTATTATTCAGTTTATCCGCATAATAAAGTTTGAGTGTTTCTGTAATAACAGGGAAGGCCAACTCATCCCACGGGATGTCCTGTTCATTAAACAGATCAACTTCCAGGCTTTCAGCGCCGGGGTGAGCCTTGCCATTCTTTAGCTGGCCAAGATACATCATATACACCTGTGATATGTGTGGAATGCTAAACATACAGAACAGGCGGCTGTCTATAACATCGGCATTGGCTTCTTCCTGTGCTTCTCTACAGGCACCTTCAATAGTGGTCTCGTTATTTTCCATAAAGCCAGCGGGTAATGTCCATAAACCATGGCGAGGTTCAATGGAGCGACGACAAAGTAGAATTTTATTTTCCCATTCGGCAATGCAGCCTGCAATGATGCGTGGATTCTGGTAATGAATATTACCGCAGTCATCACAGATATAGCGGGGCAGATTGTCATCAGCAGGGATTTTATGACTGACAGTGGCGCCACACTGGTTGCAGTAATTTAACTTAAGATTCATTGAGGGTACTGTTTTATTGTGAGTGTGTTGCCACGTTGAGTAAATTCAAGCTGCTTTAAAAAACTCATGCCTAACAGCACTTCCATATCACGGACATTGGGGTTAATCGTTGCTCTTACATTTTCTAATTCAATATTGCCAATAGAGATGCGGTTAATTTTTGTAGCAAATACCGTAGCTCTTCCATTGGCTGTCTGGTACTGCATTTTCATGCCGCGCTTTAAGCCAATTCTGTCAGCAACTTTAGCAGGAATGGATACATCAGTGGCTCCCGTGTCCAGCATAAAGGTGACATCCTGATTATTGATCAGGCCGCTGGCAACATAATGGCCATAGCGATTTCTCTGCAAAACAAGTTCACGAACATTATTTTCCGTGACGTAGCCACTAAGTTGTTGATTGGGGTTATTCTGTTTATCCAGTACATCCTGAAATAAAAATGCGAGCAAGCCAAAAACAAGTGCCCACATGGCAATGATCATGCCGTAGCCCATATTCTTCTGTTGGCGCTGTTCGTTTTTCTGTTGATCCATAATGTTAAATATTTATAGTAAGAATATGAGCTTAACATAGTTTCAAATTGTTCAAAATATAGTCTGCCATGAGTAATGGCAAAATGTATAAATGATATTCATGTCAGATAAATGTCATAAACTTATGTTATCTTTATGCTTCTTTAAATGGTTTAGTTGAACGAGTTTAAATACGTGAACAAAAATGAAATAAATAAGTCGCAGGATGACGATAATGAGCTGGAAGAACTGGTGCTGCGGGAGAGCATTGTCAGTGCAACCGGGTTAAATGAAGGCAGTTTGCAGATAGGCATTAAAGGTGACCCGTCTCTTAGAGAGACCACCCTTGAGCGTAAGCGATATGAAAGCCCGGTTGATAAGGTGATGGGTAAGCTTATCCTTAGCCTCGAAGACCTGATGCTGAACCGTAGTATTTACCGTATTTTTATTGGGTTTAATAGTGGCGAAATACGCACCAGCTCTATTTTTGATCCCTTAAGGCAGGAAATACATGAAGCAGAAAAGCTGGCGGATCCTGCTTATGTAGAGCGTCATTTTCCAGAGGTAAAATTTGCCGATAAGATTCAGGCAATGCGTGATATTTATGGGGTGATTGGCAGTAGTAAATTATTTGAAACAGTGCCTGCCCACTGGAAAAGAATTTTTTCAAAACGGCATGAGTCATGGGAACCCATGACTGAAGATGAAATCAGAACGATTATGCATTCAGTTAAAACCATGCGAGATTTACCGGATTTTTATTTGCGCAATATAACCATCTGTATTGTGCAGGATATGATTCGCATGCAGTTTAACTGTGATGGCACGCAAATTATTAGTGCGGAAAATTACCAGAAATTTATTGAAGATAATATGCCTTAGTTTCGAAGGGTTGCTTTTGTCCTGAAGCGGAAGATTAAAAGATAATTTCCGGCCGTTATTTTGCTTGGGGAAAGACCGCCGTTTTTTGGCGCTCTGTCCCCGTTGTGAGACCACGCAAGCTGTTTGAAATGGCAAATAATTACTTCGTACAGCTATAGTGGTCTCACAACGGGGACGGAGCGCAAACGGCGCGATCCATCCCCA
>QIDK01000148.1 GCA_003228405.1 Gammaproteobacteria bacterium
TCACTACTGATATATAAATACATAGTTGACAACTAAACCTTTGATGTATAACAATTAATGTGTGTAAAAATACGTCATTTCTATCACTGTGTACAGGGAGTGTATCATGTCTGCTAAACCTCGTTTGCTTGACCTTGTTCGTAACCAGATACGTGTAAGGCATTATAGTATTCGTACTGAAACATCTTATATCATGTGGATTAAGCAGTTTATTCGCTTTCACCAGTTAAGGCACCCTGCTGATATGGGTGCATTAGAAATTCAGGATTTTCTAACTTACCTGGCTGTTAAACGCCGTGTTTCGGCATCTACTCAAAATCAGGCACTTTGTGCTTTGGTTTTTTTATATAAAAAAGTGCTTAATCTCGATTTTGAAGATCTTAATGATATGGTTCGGGCTAAGCGGCCTGCTCGTCTTCCAACAGTTTTTACCCGGGACCAGGCCCAACTTGTTCTCGCTCAACTTGATGGCACAATTCAATTAATGGCTCAGTTATTATACGGCTCTGGTTTGCGCTTATTAGAGTGTGCCCGTTTACGAGTTAAAGACATCAACTTTGAATACAAACAAATTTTAGTTCGAAATGGCAAAGGTAACAAAGATAGAATCACTATGCTTCCTGAATTAGTAGCTGATAAATTACTTATTCATCTTCAGGAGACAAAACTATTGCATGATGTGTATCTTTCTAAAGATGCCGGCAGTGTTTATTTGCCTTATGCGCTTGATAAAAAATATCCGAATGCCAAAACTGAATGGGCCTGGCAATATGTTTTTCCTGCCTGTCGCTTATCTAAAGATCCTCGATCTGGCATTAAACAACGGCACCATATTAGTGAGCAACGCTTACAACGAGCTGTAAAAAAAGCAATTTTAGCTTCAAATATTCCTCTGCAGGCTAGCTGCCATACTTTTCGACATTCATTTGCGACTCATTTACTCGAGTCTGGTTATGATATTCGTACTGTTCAGGAATTATTAGGTCACAAAGATATTCGTACTACTCAAATTTACACACATGTTTTAAACAAACCGGGTTTATGCGTTAATAGCCCGCTGGATGCGTTTAGCCTTAATTAGTGCCTGCTCAGAAAGTCACTGGATCCCGGCTCAAAAGCAAAGCTAAACCGGACACCCTGCTAAGAGTTTAATAAAAACAGAGGTTTAGGTGATGCCTGAGCCTTTTGTCAGGGTTTGTGCCCTCTTTAATTTTGCACTTTAATTTTCGCCTTCATCATGAGGCTTTAAGATGGGGCACGATTTTTCTTGAAACAGCCCAAAATATATACCATAATAATACCATATTGGTTTATCTGGACATCTCTAATGCCTGCAATTACCCTGAAAAACATACCCGATTCTCTCTATACACAATTGAAAACTGCGGCGAGCGCTCATCATAGAAGCTTAAATAGCGAAATCCTCTACTGTGTAGAACGCACTCTTGGAACCCACAAAGTTAATGTTTCTGAGCACATTGAGATGGCCAGAAAATTAAGAGCCAAAACAGCACAGCATAATCTCACAGAGCAGGAACTAAATGATTTTAAAAATGAAGGTCGGCCATGATTGTTGTGGACACCAATATTATTTCTTACCTGTATATTTCGGGAGATCGTTCCCAACAAAGTGAGGATTTATTATCTTTCAATTCTAATTGGGTTGCGCCCATATTATGGCGTAGTGAATTTAGAAATGTCCTGGCACAATATCTACGGAAAAATTTATTAAATATAGATGAAGTCTTACTGATCATTCAGCAGGCAGAAAAATTACTAACTGATCATGAGTATGAAATTTCATCTGCACATATTATGCAGCTTGTCAAAAAAAGTCAGTGCTCAGCATATGATTGTGAGTTTATTGCCTTAGCACAATATCTGGATGCTCCTCTTATTACTGCCGACAAAAAGATTCTTCGAGAATTTCCAGAGGTTACTCAAACCGCTGAATCATACCTCGCCTAACGAGGTTGTAGAAAAACCCTTACAAACACAAGCGTTGAAATGGTTGCTGGAACTATTTTACATTTTTTGAAATATCACTCAAAATAACAATAAATCAATTCATGAAAACCGATTTATTAAATCGTTTAAAAACAAATAACCATGCTCTGTTGCCGCAAAATATCTATTTTTCTTTTGCAGTAACCCCTCGCCAATAATCTGTTCACATTGACTTAAGATAACATCTTTATTTAACCCCGTGTTTTGCTCGAATGTCTGCATTTCAAAGCCCTGTTTCAGGCGCAGGGCATTTAACATAAACTCGAATACTATCTGCTCTGGCTGAATTATTTCTGAGCCTGAGGTTTTATCTGCAGCAGTTGCCTGCATATATGCCTGTGGCTGACGCAGTTGCCAGTAACGCGTAATCTCGCCTGTATCACTACGACTGATTTTGCCATGGGCGCCTGCCCCTAAGGCCAGATAATCGCCAAACTGCCAGTAGTTTATATTGTGCGCACATTGCTGATTCTGTTGCGCATAGGCTGATACTTCGTATTGATTATAAGCCGCACCTGCAAGTAGCTGCTGACCCTGTTTCTGTAATTCAAAAACATCATCTTCCTGCGCCGTTATCGGCGGCTGTTTATAGAAAAGAGTATTGGGTTCTATGGTGAGCTGATACCAGGAAATATGCTGTGGTGATAAATCTACTGCCTGTTGTAAATCGATTAGGCCCTGCTCGATATTTTGTTCGGGTAAAGCAAACATTAAATCTAAATTAATATTTTCAAAGCCTGCTTTTCTGCCAATTTCTATTGCATTATGTGCTTCATACGCAGTATGAATTCGCCCGAGAGACTGCAGTTTTTTATCGTCAAAACTTTGCACTCCAATAGACAGGCGATTAATACCCGCGTCGTAAAACCCGTTAAATTTTTCCTGCTCTACTGTGCCCGGGTTGGCTTCCAGGGTGATTTCCATATTGAGCAAACAATTTAAATGACTACGGATGGTGCTAATTAATTTATAAATAGACTCTGCCGAAAACAAACTGGGCGTGCCGCCACCAATAAAAACAGAACT
>QIDK01000277.1 GCA_003228405.1 Gammaproteobacteria bacterium
TTGGCGGCGGCTTATACAGCAATGCCAGCGATTATGTGCGTGACTTGATTCGCCAGGATCAAGATGCTCAGAATAAGCGCGAGCTTCTTGTGATGCCTTAAAAAAAGGTGAAAAAAGTGGCATTTCAAAACGAACGCTGGACGACATCTGGCAAGATGTAAAAGCTAATAACCGGTGAAATATCAACTAACGGAAGAAGCGGCCAGGGATGTTGCTACAAAAGAAAATCAAAGGGTCAGCCAGCTTGATCACGGTATTTCTCTGACAAAATTTAATCTTAAAACCATATATACATTGACATTCATCTTCAGAAAAAATCTAACTGTTATATTAAAACAGGATTATTTTGCATACAGCTTAACCAACTTATTCATAAAAAATCGCTCACTCCAAAGCGACAGGCTTCTCTGCTCTACTGGTTTCATGAATCTCTCAACATCATCAGCAGCTGCTTTCCAGTCAATTGAATTAATTTTTTCACCTAAAGCATTCACAAGCCAGCCCTGATCAATATTTAGATCCTGATCTTTCCATGGCCCATATTGAATCAGCGCATTTTTCAGTAACAATAGATTGGGCTTAACATCTTGAGCAATGTACCAGGCAAAGTCATACCAGTCCCGACCTTTCAGGTATCCTCTGCACAGTAGCGCATGGATTTTTAATGCAAAATTACTACTCATGTCCTGATGCCCTACTTCGAAATCCACTGGAAAATCAAGATACGTATATTCAAAGCCAGAACCTGCAGGCGGGTTACAATCAATTTCCAGTTTAATCACTAACTTACGGCCATTTAAGTCATCCATAAAGCTCAGCTTTAACTGATTTGCAATTGAGGATTCTTTAATCACTGCTTTTTTAACACGCTGATCCATACGTGCCTTATCTAACGCCTCTGGCTCAATTCCAAAATCGTTACATATCTCCGTCAGTTTTGATAAATAAGGCTGCCATGAAAATGCCATATCCGGTTTTAATAAAATAAAATCCATATCTTCTGAAAACCGCGGTAAGCCATGTAAAATTCGTAAACTGGTGCCACCCTGAAATGCAGCCACTTCAAAAAAATCCGCCTGCCACAAAGAGAATAAAATTATCTCCTGAATAATTTCCTTAAGCGCATTTTCCTCTTCAGCAGTCCCTGTTGTTTTATATTTTTCTAACCGTTTTTGAATTAAATCAATCATCAATTCGACCTTATAATCATGTATCTATAAATTCAGAGATTTTAATAACTCTTCAATAAATTTTTGTTCCCGCCTGCCTTTGTACACATCTAATAGCTTTGCGATACTTAATGGTGAAACAGATCTAAGTGAGAGCTCATCAATCCGCAATCCATCCAGTAAATATTCCAGCCCCTGCCATGGCAATTTGCGTAAATACACCAGATCAAGCAACGCCCGCACAGGCTCTGCCACAAGTGCCACCTGGTTTTGTAATTCATGCCGGGCAACTGCCTGAAGGAAATACCCGGGCCGGGTTGCCACACTGCGAAAAGTAAACTGACCCAACACGTCATGGGTGAATTTCATGGACTTACCACCACAGGTCAAACTAGCAATGACATGCACCGCCTCAGGAATCCAGCCATGAAAACTCAATGCTGTCTCTAATGAAACATAACTACCCGGTACCATTTGCTGCGCCAGTGCAAAGGGCTGAACAGGTGTTCTACGGTGGTCGTGTGACAATACATACAGCCCCCGCCGCACTTTGAGTAATTCACCCGATTTAAGCGCTCGGTTAACCATGCCATAACGACGGGCATCACTGCCTCCCAACAGGCGCTCTAGTTGCCGTGAAGACAAAACCTGATGCTCATCGCCTGATTTAATAATGAGCTCTGTTAATGGTGTCATACCATTAATTTACAGAAACTTTCATATAATGCAAGTTTCTGTAAATTATTAATACTCTGATTAAGTCTGAATTGGAGAGAATTTTATATAATATTAGTAGCTAACCACTTGAAATAACAGGGTATCTGGAATAGAACGGAATAGTAAGCATTAAAAAAACATCACGAAATGCTCAAGGACTCAACCAGCCTGGTTGCGGTTGAGACAAAGGATTTACGCAACACATCCCTGTGTTTCGCCCTTCGGGCCGGCTAAACAACAGCCGTTAAAAATGGCTCCCGGCAATTTTTTGAACCGAGATTTACAGAGGAATTTACAGGGTCTTGTTTTTTTGCTCAAGAAAATTCAAACATACTCCGTATATTTTTTAGCACTACCCTTCACTTTATCCACAGGATATTTCTGCTCATTCACTTCTATTTTATTTTGTGCTGCGGCCAGTAAATCAATATCAAGTTTATCTGCCAGGCGAACAAGGTAAATTAAGGTATCGGCTAATTCGGTTTCAACTTCGGCGAGTTTGCTGGTGGACAGGTTCTGGCTTTGCTCTTCGGTTAGCCACTGCAAGTGCTCGGTGATTTCTGCCACTTCGGCGCTGAGGGCCATGGTGAGATTTTTGGGGGAATGGTACTTCTCCCAGTCGCGAGCCTGTGCAAACTCGCGCAGGCGTTGTTTTAATTCATTTAGGCCTTCACTGCTCATTTTCTGCTGTTGGCCCTGGAGGCACATTCCTGCTTGTTATTATTTTTATGCCATCCCTGCCCTGTTTCGTTTTATGCCTCCTGCAACGATGCTGGCGTTGATACTATCATACAATTATAGGGGCTATGTGCTTTAAGTTATTGATATTTAATACATTAATGACGGCTAATATAATGGTTTTAATTTTATACTATTAAATTTTCCAGATAAAATATTTCAATTCACAGTAACGACATAACCTGTGCCACTACAGCTTATATAACGGCCTCTAGCCTTTTAAAAATAAGCTCTTCGCTAATATAGTTTTGTAAGCCGTTTGCCGCCTGCTTACATTCTTTAATCATTTCTAATCGGGTGGGCTGCTATTTGCGCTGACGGGATATTCTAATGAATTGCTGTGGTGGGTTTTCTGGGGTGGTGTAA
>QIDK01000206.1 GCA_003228405.1 Gammaproteobacteria bacterium
CTGGCACCCGATAATCTGGAATACAACCCCAGCCTGTTCAGTTTTGTACCCAGTGCTAGATTTGATGAAGTGCTTGCGGATTTAAGCCCACAGAGCATTTTGCCGATGTTTGCACAGAACCTGCTATCAATAGATAACCCATGTGGTGATGAGCCCATTTATGGAATCAGTGTTGAGAAAATGCCCTTCCCGGCACGTTTACCAGAAAAAGCAATTCTAGCGCAAATTATTCGTGCTATGAAAAGCCGTAGCCAGTTAAAAGTCAGCTACTACTCTCTGAGCCAGAACGAAGAGCCACAACAAAGCCGAATTATTGAACCCCATGCATTAATCAATAATGGCCTGCGCTGGCATGTACGCGCCTATAACCATGAACATTATGATTTCAGAGATTTTGTTTTATCCCGGTTCACAGTTGCAGAAAAACTACAGTTAGACGCAGAATCTGACCAGAAATATGATGATGACTGGATGGAATTAGTCCCCTTAAAACTTCAGGCACATCCGGGCTTATCAGAAAAACAACGGCTGGCTTTGAGTTATGATTACAATATGCAGAATGACACGATTGAATTACAGGTAAGACGTGCCCTGGTCGGTTATTTGCTGCAACAAATGAAAGTAGATACGACAGCCAGCTTTGAATTAAACCCCAATGCCTATCAGTTAGTGGTTAGTAATCGAGATGAAATAGAACCCTTTGCTGGCTGGGCATTTATGTAATTACCCGCTCATATTCAGGCTAAAGATGCTTACTTCTGTAGGCGTTAGCTTTAACTGACGATGCACCTGGCAATGCGAAGCGAGCCGATAAGCTTAACGACTCACTTCGCATTGCAATCATTATCGCCAGCTAAAGCTAACGCCTACAGTACTATTTTACTAACACTTATTAGCAGACTTCTTTATTTCTAACTCAGTAATAACCAGGCTGATTATAAAAAAGCCCACCACAAATGAATGTTAATAAACCGTGCTTTTTTCTTTAATTTGCGTCAATTTGCGTTCATTTGCGGTAGTCTTTTGACTTTTAAGGAGACCCTAATTATAAAATTTAACGGGCTTATATATCACTCCATCCTTATCCTGAATTGATTCAACCAGCGCAAACTGTTTAATATGCCAGAAAACAGGCTGTATTTTTTTGTCACCAGAATCAAACCGTTTAATTTTACGCATTAATGTTACATGCGGTGTAAAATCACGTTTTTCTACCTGATAATCACACACGGCCAGAGCATCACCTAAATCCTCATACAATTTATACAATGCCGGGGGAATATTTGAAACTCCCATCCAGAAAACTTTTGGCCTTTTAAAAACACCATAACAATCCAGCGTTAAATCGAAGGGACTAAACTGAATTTTTTCAGCTGCAGTTAATACACAGTTAAATGTTTCAGCAGACACATTACCGAGAAAATGCAGGGTTAAATGTAGGTTTTGAGCTTTAAATATATGACCATGCAATTCAGATATAACAGATGAAGATAATGACTCTGACAATTTTTGTCGAGTTAAATCGTCCGGCCACAGGGCAAAAAATATTCGGCGGGTCTTTAACTGGCTATTCATTTTGCTCGAGTAATATTCGCTCAATACCTTTAATAGCTTCATATACAGACTGCAACCTGACCTGATTTCTATCGCCGTTAAACTGAAATCTTAGCGCTTCGATCAAAACTCCGGGAGTGGCCCAGGCTATCCATACCGTGCCCACGGGTTTATCGTCACTGCCACCACCAGGCCCGGCAATACCACTGATAGAAACGCCAATATTAGCATTGCACCGATCCAGCAGGCCCAGCACCATCTCTTTAACTACAGGCTGGCTAACAGCACCATGATTATCCAGTGTGGTTTGTTTAACTCCCAGTAAATCCATTTTTGCCCGGTCACTGTAGGTAATAATAGAGCAATCAAACCACTGGGAACTACCCTCTATATCGGTAATGGCTTTAGCAACCCAGCCACCAGTGCAGGATTCTGCGGCGGCAATCATTTTTTTCTGCCGATATAGCTCAGGGTAAATTCTATTAAGTTTATCGGTTATATCATTTTCAATCATACTGATAGTATAAGCCAATTTCCCAGGGAACCTGTGATTAAGACAAATCCGAATTATTTACCCAGCATTAATCTTTTATTGTACTTAATCATGGCACGAATTTCTTTTACATAGGCACCACGACGCTGGGAATATTTAATTAAACCACCCGCCTGGGCTTTTGCATCTGGTTTTTTCCCTGCCGCTCTATTTTTCATTCTTATTTTTCGTAATGCCGCATAAACCCGACCTGTGTTTATATTTTTAATATAACTACGTACAGATTTATTAACACTGTTAAATTTTGCGACTTCATGTTTCGAGCCTTTATCACGTTTTGCAGGTACGATGCCACAGCCCTTTCTATAACACCATTGGCCGAAAAAGTTATTCCCTTTTTGGGCAAATCGAGACTGCCCCCAGGCTGATTCATTGGCGCTTTGGGCCAATGCCACTTCTAATGCCACGGCATCAACACGTTCGAGGAGCTTCTCCCAGTTTTGTTTTCCTGCTTGCCAGTTTACGCTGTAACTTGCTGCGACCTCAGCAACCATTGATTGCCTGTTATTACTTTTTTTTGCCGCAATCAGTTTTTTTCTAAGAGCGATAATTTTACTGTTTTCATCATCTACCATCGGCCGCATAAAATCAAAGAAGCGTTTTTTCTTGTCTTTAACATCTTTTAAATTACTCATATCCAGGTCTTTAGCGGTCATATTTATAGCATCTGCCTGAATATTTAGCGACAGGAAAAAGCTGCATAGCAGAAGACTGGTCAGGGTTAATTTTTTCACATGGACTCCACTTGATAAGAAATTATTTTGATTTAAACGGAATAAATCGACTAACAATACAAGCATAAATTGATAAGGGGTTCTTTGTCTGCCGTTGTTTTCCGATAAACGGATTACTGTATACGCCCCTGCATACTCACTT
>QIDK01000151.1 GCA_003228405.1 Gammaproteobacteria bacterium
GGCCAACTTTTAACTTTAGCCAGTCCAGATTACCGATGGTTGCCTTAGCCGTTTCGCCGAGGAAGTTTTTATAGTTTTCAGCAAACAGTTCGTAAAAGCCTATTCCCTGTGCGGCAAAACCTACGCCTGAACCCGGTGGCAGACGCCGGTGCTGCTCTATTACAGTGTCGGTGATTTTCTTCAGCAGTGGATCATCAATCCCATAGTGATAGGCGTTAAATGCAAACCACCAGCCGCCAGCAAGAATAAAGACCACTCCAGCAATAGCGGCGTAACGTAGCAGTGAGCGCACAGGAGATCGGAAGAAAATAATTAGAAATAGAACGACAGATGGCATTAATAGCCATGCAGTCATTTTTGAAAGCACAACCAGCCCACCGGCAAGGCCGATTAATATTGCATTGGTATTTGATGCCCCATAACGGTATATACGTACCAGCACGGCAATCATAAGTGTGGCTGAGAAAATTGCACCGCTGTCATCATTATTATATGAAGCAATGAAAGTGAATTGCGGCATTAGGCCTATAATCGCGGAGCCTAAAATCCCAATTGCGTAACTGCTAAAGTATGTACTCAGTGCATAAAATGCGAGTGCCACAGCCAAGGCAGACAACAGGGCGGATCCCTTGCGAAAAAGCACATGTGTATCCAGCTCTGTGAATGAAAGAACCCCAGCAGTAACTGCAGACACAATATAGGAAAGGGGCGGCCTCAGCGCGCGAGTGCCACCATAAACCGTGAAGTGCAAATCCTTTTCGTCATCTGGGAGAACTGCCAGCCTGCCATTTTCATAGATAAATTTTGTTACATCGGTGTTTGACTTCCAGTCAGGACCTGCACCATGGGGCAGAAGGTTAGATGTGATAAAAAAAAAGCTAAAAAATATGACAAATACCGAAACAGTAAGCAGGAAGGTGACGTACTTGTTATTTAAAGGCATGGAAATAGTCCAGTGAATGGGACGGCACCCAGTAGGTGCTGGAATTATAAACTACCTGTTTTCATAGGGTAAAGCATAAATCTGTCTTTTGTGACGTTCGAAAATATCTAGTGACTGGTTGATTTCGATACAAAACCTCATTGTCGTAAAGCAGTTTAGGCATGCTGTGTTCATGTAGAGAAGATTGGGTCGTAGTTGATTAGGCCAATTATAGTTGCAGGGTTAATCAATCAGGGTAAAATTACGGAAGTATAGAAAAGACGCACAAGGAAAGGATTTTTGAAAGATCTAACAATAATTGTCCCCGCATACAACGAAGAAGAGTCGCTACCTGCATTTCTTGAAGGTATGCGCGGTTATTGCCAGAAAAATCACTTCAAGCTTATTGTTGTCAATGATGGTTCGTCAGATGCAACAAGGGAAATTCTTGATAAGGCTGATCAGAGTGACACGCTGACAGTTATACATCATAAAATAAACAGGGGCTATGGTCGCGCAATCAAGACAGCCATTGAAAGGGTTGATACTGAATTTCTTATCACTGTCGATGCAGATGGGCAGCATTCTTTCGATGATATCGGAATGTTGTTTAATCATCTCATGGCGGTAGATGCAGATATGGTTATTGGTAAGAGAGATAGTCATCACGGCTCTAAATACCGGCGTTTCGGCAAATTCATGATTCGTAGTATTGCAAAATTACTGATGTCCTTTCAAATTACTGATCTCAACTCCGGTATGAAAGTGTACCGATCTGATCTGGCCAGGAAATATATCCGCTTATGTCCAGATACTATGGCATATAGCGACATCATCACTCTCGTGTTTATCAATCAAAAACATCTTGTACTGGAGAAGGACATACAGATCAGGTCCCGGATATCAGGCGATAGCACTATTAATACAATGACCGCACTGGATACAGTTTTGGAGATTTTGAATATTGTTATATTGTTTAATCCAAACAGAATATTTCTACCGCTCGCATTATTTTTTGTTCTGGCGGGCATTATCTGGGGTTTACCCTTCCTGCTTAGAGGTGAGGGTGTCCAGGCCGGTACATTGCTTCTAACCATTACAGGACTATTGTTTTTTTTACTAGGCTTACTTGCCGAACAACTGTCCCTGATACGTAGGAGCAGCGTAGACTGATAACAAACCTACGTTATTTCACAGTTACAGCGTGTTATCGCCTGAAAGCCATATGAACAGAAAAAACAAAGGCAATTTGCTTTTCAGCATTGATCTGGAAGATGTTAGAGATCAGGTATCTAATGGCAGCACATACCGAGAGGGCGTTCCTGAAAATACTCAAAGATATCTGGAATTTCTGCAGCAGCATAATGCAAAGGCAACATTTTTTGTCGTCGGTAATGTAGCGAGAAAATACCCATCATTACTCAAAGAGATAATAGCAGAAGGGCATGAGATTGCCTGTCATAGCGATAAACATATTCAAATAAACGAACAGTCACCGGAAGAGTTTCTTGAAGATATCAGGAGAAATCTTGATTCATTGTATACCGCAGGTGCAGAGGATGTGATTGGATATCGGGCACCTACCTTCTCACTTACCGAGCAAACACAATGGGCCTATGGATGCCTGTCAGAATCTGGCTTCAAATATTCAAGTTCAGTGCTACCTGCAGCCAATCCACTGTTTGGCTGGAAAGAATTTGGCCGTAAACCGAAATACGTTCAGGGAGTATACGAAATACCAATTACTCTACATGCTATACCTTTTCTTCGATTACCACTGGCAGGTGGGGTATATTTCAGGGTCATACCCTATCCGCTGATTAATTACTCTGCTCGTTATCATCTAAAACTGGGTAGTCCGATAACAACGTATTTGCATCCGTATGATATTGATACCGGTCAGGAACGCTTTATGCATCCTGATCTGGACAACAAAAAACATCTTAATTATCTAATGTATGTCAACAGGTCAAAGGTATTAAAAAAACTTGAGAGTCTGTTGAGCATTAGCAAACCCATTTCCTATAAAGAATATTATCTCAGCTATGCTAAGGCTGA
>QIDK01000031.1 GCA_003228405.1 Gammaproteobacteria bacterium
GACTTAAGACTTATGCCTATCATCTCAAATCATCAGTCAAATGCGGCTTAATCGCCTCATACAACGCAGGATAAACCTTACTTGCTGCAGCCACCACATTGCCTGTTTCCAGGTAATTTCCCTCTCCGCTAAAGTCTGTGACTATGCCACCGGCTTCACGTACCAGTAATACACCTGCCGCCATATCCCAGGCATTCAGGCCAATTTCCCAGAAACCATCTAAACGGCCCGCTGCCACATAGGCTAAATCCAGTGCTGCAGAGCCGGCACGGCGTATGCCTGCTGCTTTAGGGTGTACGGCTTTAAAGGTTTCAAGATAAGTGTCTAAATGCTGAGGTTGTTTAAAGGGAAAGCCCGTGCCCAGCAATGCACCTTTAATGCCTTTGTGATCAGTTACGCGAAGGCGCTTGCCATTGAGCTGTGTTCCATCTCCTCTGGAAGCTGTGAACAGTTCGTTTTTAATCGGGTCGAATACCACCGCCACTTCCATGCGCCCTTTTAGTTGCAGGCCAATAGAAACCGCATATTGCGGGAAACCATGCAGAAAGTTAGTGGTGCCATCTAATGGGTCGATAATCCATTTATAGTCGCTATCTTCATTTTGTGTGCCGGTTTCTTCGCCTAAAATGCCGTGATCTGGATAGGCTTTAAGCAGAACGTCAATAATCACCTCTTCGGCTTTTCGGTCAACCTGAGTGACAAAGTCATTCTGAGCCTTCACTTCAATTTTTAAACGATCGAGCTTATCGATATTGCGCAGAATAATATTTCCCGCATCACGAGCGGCGCCGGTGGCGATATTTAACATGGGGTGCATAGTCGAAGATCTTTACAGCAATTCGGAGGGCGCAGATAATAGCAGAAATTAGTCTTAATTTCTGCACAGGATGTGGTTATGATAACGCCTTTTTTACACAATAAGATTTTTAATGTTAGATAATATTCGCATTGTGCTGGTTAATACCCATCATCCCGGCAATATCGGAGCCGCTGCCCGCGCCATGAAAAACATGGGGCTGACACGGCTTTATCTGGTATCGCCTAAAGATTTCCCATCCTTTGAAGCCTCGCAACGAGCCTCTTCCGCTTCCGATGTGCTTTCCCAGGCCGTGGTAGTAGATAAGCTGGCCGATGCCCTGCAGGGCTGCTCATTTGTCTGTGGCACCACCGCACGACTGCGCTCGGTTAAGTGGCCCCAGGTGGATTCCCGTGAATGTGGTGAAATGCTGCATACCGAGAGTGAGCAGCATGAAGTGGCGCTGGTCTTCGGGCGCGAGCGCTCCGGCCTGTTTAATGATGAGCTGGAGCTGTGCCAGACACTGGTGAATATTCCTACGGCTGAGGCCTATAGCTCACTCAATCTGGGGCAGGCAGTGCAGGTGCTGAGCTATGAAATTTTAATGGCCAGCCAGCAGGGCAAAAAAGCCCCTGTTGAAGACATAAAAGAAGAAAAAGATACATTGGCGACCAATGACCAGTTAGAAGGCATGTATAACCACTATATGGATGCGCTAATAGACCTGAATTTCTTCGGTAAGCGCAATCCGGAGCATATTATGCGCAAGTTAAGATGTTTATATGGCAGAGCCAGGCCGACCCAGCGGGAAGTGCAGATTATACGAGGCATATTGTCCTATGCCCAGGGGCGCAGGACGCAGACGCCGGAGAAGTAGAAATCACCTTGTTGTGACTCGTTCCCACGCTCCTGCGTGGGAATGCATACAAATCTTTTATCTTTCTAGTCCGTTTGAATTTAATTATTTTTTATATACAGCAACCACCAGCCACCCCCAGGCCAGCAAAAAGCACAGCCCACCAAACGGTGTCACCATGCCCAGCGCCTTAACCCCGCTCAGGCTCAATCCATATAAACTACCTGAAAACAGCACAATGCCCAGTAGCATAATCCAGCCAGGCTTATTCAGATTAATGGATAAGCTATTTGCAATTAAGCCAATGAGTATCAGGCCCAGAGCATGGGCCATATGGTAATCCACCGCAGTTTGCCAGATGCGCAGCTCATACTCACCCAGATATTGCTTTAGGCCATGTGCCGCAAAAGCCCCTAACGCCACCGCGAGAAAGGCATTAATAGCCCCGGCTATTATTATTTGTCTATACATTTTCCTATACATCCTTCCGGGTTATCCATAAAATCGTTAGCAAAGTATAACAGGAGAATTTACATGCCATCATTTGATGTGGTTTCAGAAGTCGACACCCATGAATTAAGCAATGCAATTGACCAGGCCGTACGTGAAGTAAGCACCCGTTTTGATCTTAAGGGGGCAGATGCGAAAATTGAATTAAAAGACTCGGTGATAAAAGTTGAAGCCGAAAATGAATTTCAGTTAAAGCAAATCTCGCCAATTATTTATGCAAAATTAGGCAAGCGAAATATCGATATCCGCTGCCTCGAAAAAAGCAAAGCCGAACCTCGTGGCAGACGCGCCTATCAGGATATATCCGTAAAGCAGGGCATAGATAAAGAAGACGCTAAAAAAATAGTTAAACTGGTTAAAGAAATGAAAGTAAAAGTGCAGGCAGCCATTCAGGGCGAGCAGGTACGCATCACCGGTAAAAAACGTGATGATTTACAGCAGGTAATGGCATTGCTGAAATCTTCCGATAAACTGGAAATGGCCCTGCAATTTAATAATTTCAGGGACTAGTCCTGTGTAGGAGCGATCTAAAGATCACTCCTACAGGCAAAAAAATCTTATGCAAAGAATGCGATTTTCAGTGGATATTTCAGCTGAACAATATCAGACCTATTATCAGGGCGTCGCAAAGTTTGTGCGTGTGCAAACCGAAGATGGCCGCTCGTTAAAGTTTCCCGCTTCAGAGCTGCAAAAATTTGTAAGCCATAATGGCATACAGGGTCGCTTTGAAATTATATTTAATGAACAGCATAAGCTGGTGAGCCTGAATAGAATTTAAATATTATGCATAATCATGTCGATACTACTTTAGAAAAACCGCCGAGCCATCAAAAGAAATACAAATTCAGGCTGAACTGATAAAAAACTTATATCAGCAGTGGCGAAGTGTGCTAGTGGGAGTTATTGCAACTGCAACGGGTATTTCGGTTCTTTTTTATAATGAAATTTCGCACACAATAATTTTCACCTGGCTCTTTAGTGTCTATGTGCTGTTCTTTATTCGTCACCTGTCGGTACAGAAATTTAGATCACAGGCTTATGAAGCGGTACAGGTTTTAACGTGGGGCAGGATATTTGCTTTTTTTGCCTTTTTATCCGGTCTTGTCTGGGGTATTGCCAGTATTATATTTTTTACGCCGGAAAATCTTCAGTTATTTAATGTGTTAACACTGATTATTATTGCTATGTCGGTAGGGTCTTTAGCAGCCCTGTCCTCGTATCCCTTTGCCTATTATATTTTTGCTTTACCGGCCATGTTGCCGATAGTCTGGCGCTATATGAATATTGATGAGCCAGGTTATTACATTTTCGGCGTGCTTATGCTGGTATTTCTTTTCGCATTATTTTCCTTTTCCAG
>QIDK01000174.1 GCA_003228405.1 Gammaproteobacteria bacterium
CCTACAAAAATAGCGTACATTCGCGTTTATTTGCGGTAAAAATGCCTTTATCTTTTTGACTTTAATGGTTATTTTATGGGGATAGCTCAGGGACAGAGCGCCAAAAAACGGCGGTCTATCCCCGATAGCTATGAACCTAAATTTATATACTTTAACAATTATGATTACAAATTTATTCAAAGGCTTCGGCTTTATTTTTAGCGGTTTAAGATTAATTAAACAACCGGGTATTCGTCGTTTTGTATTAATACCCCTGGGCATTAATATTGCCTTGTTGGCTGGCGCGTCTTATTACTTACTGGTTAAATTTGATGAGTGGATGACAGCCCTGATGCCAGACTTTCCAGACTGGTTAAGCTGGCTGGAAACCGCTATTAGCTGGCTTCTCTGGCCACTATTTTCCATTATGATTTTACTGGTTATATTCTACACTTTCGCACTTCTTGCTAATTTAATCGCGGCTCCCTTTAATAGTTTGCTGGCGCAAAAAGTTGAAAAACATTTAAGCGGACAGAACATTAACAGTGGCTCAGCTTATCCGACTATGGAAATGATTAAACGCAGCATTGGCTCCGAGCTGGGCAAACTTGTTTATTTTATTAAATGGTGGCTACTGCTATTAATTTTTAGCCTGATTCCCGTGGTTAATTTTGCAGCGCCCTTTGCGTGGATTTTATTTGCAGCCTGGATGTTATCCCTTGAGTACCTGGATTACCCCATGTCTAATCACAACAAGTTTTTTAAGGATATAAATAAACAGGCTATTTCAAAACGCAGTTTATCTTTAGGTTTTGGTACGGGTGTGCTGTTATTTACCAGCATCCCATTGCTTAACTTAATTGCTATGCCCGCCGGTGTTGCCGGGGCGACTGCCCTCTGGTTTGAACATAAGGATCAAATCTCATGAGCGACAAAGACAGTGAGATTGAAGATAAATTAATTGATCTGGAGATCCGGCTCACTCATCAGGAAGACCATATCCAGTCTTTAGATGACATAATTTATAAACAGGATCAGTTGCTGAGTGCACTGCTTGAAAAAGTAAAACAGATGGATGAAAAACTAAAATCAAATGGTGAAAATAATATTTTATCTGTTGAGGATGAAAGCCCGCCGCCGCATTATTGATTAGAGAAAATTAAAGTAAGACAAAAAGTCACTGGATCCCGGCCACAGGCATGCCGGGATGATGGATGAGCAACTTGCTTTTTTTATGTTTGCTGATAGCTTAAATAGCAAAACTCAGGACGAGTTTTATAAGCCAGAAACATCATAGACCTAATCTGCGGTTCCCTGGGTAGCAATATGTTAAAATAACTGTTTATCATCCAGATTTATAATATGTCATCCAAAGATACCCCTCAAAATGCCCATAAAGTCGGTTTTATCAGTCTCGGCTGCCCCAAAGCTCTGGTGGATTCCGAGCAGATTATTACCAAACTCCGTGCCGAAGGTTACGAAATAAGCCCTTCCTATGAAGGCTCGGACATTGTAGTGGTCAATACCTGTGGGTTTATCGATGATGCAGTGGAAGAATCATTAGAAGCCATAGGTGAAGCCTTAAATGAAAATGGCAAGGTCATAGTCACGGGCTGCCTGGGCGCCAGGGGTGATATTATTTCCAATAATTACCCTCAGGTTCTGGCGGTTACCGGCCCCCATGCGGCGAACGAAGTGTTAGAAGCCGTGCATGCTCACCTGCCCCCTGAACATTCCCCCTACACCAGCCTGATACCCCCGGCGGGTATTAAACTCACACCAGAACATTATGCCTATTTAAAAATTTCTGAAGGCTGTAACCATCGCTGTACCTTCTGTATTATTCCTTCGCTGCGTGGAGATCTGGTGAGTCGCCCCATTGGTGAAGTTATGACCGAGGCCGAAAATCTTGCCAACGCGGAGGTTAAAGAATTATTAGTTATTTCTCAGGATACCAGTGCCTATGGGGTGGATGTAAAATATAAAACCGATTTCTGGAATGGCCGCCCACTTAAAACCCGCTTTGAAGATCTGGCCGTTCATCTGGGTGAATTAGGTATCTGGATTCGCATGCATTATGTCTACCCCTACCCTCATGTAGACAAGGTTATTCCATTAATGGCGGAAGAAAAAATTCTACCTTATTTAGATATTCCGTTTCAACATGCCAGCCCAAATATTTTACGCGCCATGAAACGCCCGGCAAGCTCTGAAAATGTACTGACACGGATTAAAAAATGGCGTGAAATCTGCCCGGATATTACCCTGCGCAGCACCTTTATCGTGGGTTTCCCGGGTGAAACCGAAGATGATTTTCAACAACTATTAGATTTTCTGGTAGAAGCTGATTTAGACAGGGTAGGCTGTTTTACCTATTCTCCAGTTGAAGGTGCCACTGCCAACCAGATTGCCGAACAGATACCCGAAGATGTGAAACAGGACAGACTGCAACGATTCATGCAGTTGCAGGCTGAAATTAGCAGCGCTAAACTCAATAAAAAAATTGGCCATACTATGCAGGTAATGGTGGATGATATAGATGAAGAAGGCATTATTGCTCGCAGCAAAGCCGATGCACCGGAAGTAGATGGTCTGGTATTTGTTGATTCTGAGAGCCAGTATAAGGCAGGTACCTTAATTGATGTAAAAATCACCAATTCAAGTGAGCATGATTTATTTGCAGTTGAAGTGTAGCTGAGATTATTTTTTTATGAGATAACATATTCAGGGTTCAACTTACCCGACGTCAAAGTATCTGCTATGGCACATCTCCATCAGGGACAGACGTGCTTTTTACGCCTGTCCCATGTAGTGATTCCGATCTGACAGGCAAAACCATGAACGACTCCGAACAGCTTTGAGTGGAATTAAAACAGGGGACAGAGCCTGAGCTATCCCCACAAATATCTCTAAAAGCAAAAAGCATTTTTACCGCAAATAAACGCAAAGACACGCAAATAAAAAAATATAATTTGT
>QIDK01000201.1 GCA_003228405.1 Gammaproteobacteria bacterium
CTGCAGTTTAGCGACACAGTCATCACCCCATTCAATATAAGAACGCAGAATGACTTCCGTATCACCCGTTGATTTGAAATTATGACCTAAAACCTGCAACTCTTTACGCAGATCAGGGTAGTTATAAATCGTACCATTGAAAACCAATGCAACACCTGCTGCTTCATCTAGCATGGGCTGGGCCGCTTTATCTGACAGATCAATAATCGCTAACCGGCGATGTCCGAATGCAATCGGCGCTTTGATATAAGCGCCTTCCGAATCCGGCCCGCGCTTTTGCAACTTTTCTTTCATGCGTTCAATAAGCAGCCTATCCGGCGGCTGACTATCAAACCTTAATTCACCACATATTCCGCACATATATAAATTAGTTTTAAAACTCGTAGGGTGGGCTCGCTTCTCATGCCCACGCGTTCGCGCCAATGTTACATGATAAAACCGCGTGGGCAAAAAAACCTGCCCACCCTACCTGGTCCGTAACTCCGTAGGGTGGGCACGCTTCTCATGCACACGCAGAGACTTAGTCAGGATAGTCATAGCCACCGCCACCCGCAGTAGCAATACTAACCACATCACCTTTTTCTACAGTAAACGAACACTTACCCGCCAGCACTTCATCATTCAGACGATTTACCCCGACCTTACCATTTCCACCCGAAAGCTGACCCCATGGAGAATGCCGTCTTCGTTCCGACAAAATCGTCACCTGTGCTGACGCCAGGAATTCATATTTTCGAATCAGACCTTCACCACCAACATGCTTACCCGTGCCCGCTGAATCCTGTCGAATTTGATACTGTGTCACACGCAGAGGGTATTTCATTTCCAGTGCTTCTATCGGGGTGTTCAAAGTATTTGTCATGTGCGTTTGCACCGCGTCAAGGCCGTCTGAATTTTTGCTCGCGCCCATACCACCGCCGATGGTTTCATAATAATCCCAGGCGGCCTGGTTTGCGTCACCGACATAACCCATGGCGAGATTATTCATACTGCCATGGCTGGCAGCGGGAATTCGATCGGGTATCGCTTTAGCTAACGCGCCTAACACCACGTCAACAATTCGGGTACTGGTTTCAACATTACCAGCGGCTACAGCGGCGGGATAACTTGCGTTTACTACCGACTTTTCTGGTGCCAGAATTTTTATATTTTTAAAACTGCCGGCACAGGCGGGGGTTTGTGCAGGCATTAGACACCTGAAAACATAATACACCGCAGCCGCTGTTACCGACAATGGGCAGTTAATATTGCCCTTTACCTGCGGCGCGGTTCCGGCAAAGTCTACCGTAATATTTCCCTGCTCAAATTTCACCGCAGCATTGATGACAATATTTACATTTGAATGAATACTCACCATCTTTAATATTCGCGAGGCTTTTTTTCGCTAATGTAGCAGCATAAGAATTTAATAATTCAAGACTGCTCAGATAATCGTTGATGCCTATTTTTTCAATCAGGGCAGTCAGTCGCGTCAACCCACGGCGGTTGGCGGCAATTTGCGCGGTGAAGTCACCCGATGATTCCTGCCTGTTACGCATGTTCTTCATCAAACTGGCGAAGTATTGCTCGTCAAGCTGATCATTTTTAACCAGCAGTGTTGGTTCGATGATCAGGCCTTCCTCAGATAAGCTTGAGGATAACGGCATAGATCCCGGCGTTTCGGAGCCGATGTCTGCATGATGCGCACGGTTAGCAACAAATCCGATCAAACCGCCCGCTATAAATAAAGGCGCGATAAGCGTCACATCGGGCAGATGGGTTCCACCCCGGTAGGGATCATTGAGCACCACCATGTCACCCACATACCAGCTGACAGCCGAAACCACATCTTTCATGGCAAATGCCATACTGCCCAGATGCACCGGAATATGTGCCGCCTGCGCACAGAGCTCACCTCGTGCATCAAAAACAGCGCAGGAATAATCCAGCCGGTCACGAATATTTGGCGAAAACGCGGACTTTTGTAAGGTCGCGCCCATTTCCCCACAAATGGCATCGATACGGTTAGCAAAAATACTTAAAGCAATGGCATCCATCACATATTGTCACATATTGGTCACTTAAATAACACCTAAAAAAATATGGAATATATTGTTTTTACTAAGAAAATTATGTTTTTTCGTAGATTAGAGTTGCATTATACACGCGACTACCCTATCGTTAGCGCCCAACGGGGTGGCCTTTAACCATGGTCAAAAAACTACCCAATAAAATCATCAATTACTAATAAATTCTTCAGGAGAATATCATGAATCCATTAATGACAATCAAGGGCACTTTAGCCGTTGGTTTTATCCTCGCTCTGGCCGTAGCATTTGGCATGGGCACAGGCGTTGACGGCTTAAAAGCCGCCGCCATGGTCTGGTTTCACGTACTGGCCGGTGTGGTATGGATCGGCTTACTGTACTACTTCAACTTCGTACAGGTTCCAGGCGTTGGCGCAGCATTGGCTGACACAGACGGCCCCGGTCCAGCAGCCATCAATAAATACGTCGCACCAACCGCACTGCTGTGGTTCCGTATGTCAGCAGCCGTAACCTGGCTAACCGGCCTTAGCGCGTTAGCAAAACTTGGCGGCGGCATGCAGGGCGTAATCGATGCATTTACCTTCCAGAATGGCATGGGCATTATCGGCCTGGGCGCATGGTTAGGCACCATCATGTTGTTTAACGTATGGGTTCTGATCTGGCCTAACCAGAAGAAAATTTTAGGTCTTGATGGTCAGGAACATAGTGCGGATGTGATTGCTTCAGCGAAAAAAGTTGCGCTGATGGCTTCACGTACGAATACTGCGCTGTCTATTCCTATGTTACTTTGTATGGTTGGTTTTGCGCACGCGCTTTAACTGGCTATTTTAGTTCGCTGCTCTTAAAGAGCGGACTTATAGAAGGCGGTTTACTGTTTGTACAGTAGCCGCCTTTTTTATTGGACGATGATTACAGTTCTGCATTACTGTAGGAGCGGAACTTTATTCCGCGAATTTGCCATCTGCTGTGGGCTTATTAGGTTAGGTGGTTCAGCAATTAACCTTGGTGTTTGTATTGAGCATTGCGGGTCTCGCCCCCGCTGGCGAGTCACTTTTCTTTCTACAGCAAAAGAAAAGTAACCAAACTAATTTTGCCGGGAGCAAAATTGAACAGCTGTTTTATAGCTGGCCTGTAAGGCAAAACACACGACGTGTTTTGTAACATGCCGCCACAACAGCTACGCCCCTAAAAAAACAGGGGTTCCCATTTAACCGGTGCCGTTATCATGCTCCGCCTGGCCGCTCCTGCGCTTCCTGCGCCCGCGACATTAGTGCGTCCATGCACGTCAACTCGCCCACGTTGAAAAACACGTACGCTCAAACAACTGGCACAGAAAACTCATGATAACGGCACAGGCTAAATGGCTTGCTGAAGCGGACTAAAACTCAAAAACAAAAATGATAAAAAAACACATGCGTTGCAAGAGTAGTGATTTCCATGTAAAACTTCATATTATGATTTTGGCAAACTTTAATATTAGTAATAGACGGACTTCCGCCTATCACAGTATTACTGCCATCCACCTAACACACTATTAGCCTAATAAAAGAATGAGCCTATGATCATAGTTGGAAATACTGATAGTTTTGAGCGAATTTACATGGAGAAATTTCGTTCACTTGCCAGTGAGTTTGGTGAATTTGTAAACTATGAACATGATAGAGGTGCTAGAGATATAGGGTTGCATTTAACCCATAAATTAAACTCTGGAAAAGAGAGATTGTCATCGGCTTTATGCTGGTTTCAAATGAAAGGAATTATGAAATCTACTCTTTCTGAAAATAATTATAAAAAACAAGAAAAAATATCTATCCAACTAAAAGTTGGTCATCTACAGTATTGGTATCTTCAGCCAATGCCAACATATTTAGTTGTTTATATTGAAAGCGCTGACGAATTCTTAATTATTAATATACAAAAGTATGTAACAGAAAAATGGGGCCGAGGCATTCTAAAATTAAATCAGAAAACCGCCTCCGTAAGTATTGAAAAAGAAAGAATATTAAACGAGCAAACATTTAAATTAATTTTAAAAGAAAACGACTTGAAAGAATGGAAAAAGGCTCTTGGTGCAGACGATGAAGATATTAGAATATGTCACCGCGATTATGATTTAATTTGGCATTTTGGCACAGCAATTGAGAGAAAAGTAGAACATCGTCTTGTTTTCTGGGACTGGCAGAGTAAGACTAGGGGGCAACTATTTATTCAAGAAAAAATGGAAAACGAAGACTGGTCAACTCTAAGAGAGCATTGGCAATATGGCATGGACATACATCAGCTACAGAACGCATATCCTTATTTAGAATTTTTCTCTAATCAGGACAGAGAGGATAATCTTTCATGGGAGTATGATGAAGATGACTACGGTCTTACTAAAATCACTTTACCTAATGGTGATTTAGTGTCAGGTGAAGATGCTGCCGGTGAATATATATATTATGAAATGAACATAAAATTAAATGATATTGGCGAGCAAATATTTGAAATGGTAAAAGACCTTGAGAATATTGGGTTAATAGAAATAACTGAAAATACAAGTGAAATGGTTAGTGTTGCACCATGGCATGGTCAGAAAATTTAAACCAAAAATGCTAACAAATAGCTCCAGCGGACAATTCAAAGTGGCACTTGTTTTGCTTTCGCAAAAACGTGCCACTTTGAATTGCAGCTGAGCAAAACGTTACAAGCTTAAAAGCACAAAATCTTTGCAATAAACCCTACATAGCCCTACAATGTAATACATAGTAATCATGTATGCAGGTATCGCCATGGGCGTCACAAGTGTCAGACTTCAACCAGAAATTGAAAACCCATTAGAAAAATTGGCAAAAAAACTTGATAGAAGCAAAAACTATCTTATTAATCAAGC
>QIDK01000058.1 GCA_003228405.1 Gammaproteobacteria bacterium
GAATCATACGGTACATTATATGCTTATAAGAAGCGCCATGAAGAGCTCGCACTGGTGCAGCGCAATTGCACCCAAAATAGCGCCATTGCTTTGATGGCATCATTAAAGGCCGTGGAGTTATTGCCCCCTATTAGAAGCATTTCAAATTCACCGGTGATATGCGAAGTCAGTGGCCGGATAAGAGTTTTAAACCATGGATACCATGCAATTAATGGCGGCGTTTTTGTTACTGGCCAAAAGTCTATTCCAGATGTACCGGTAATTAAAGCAGTAAAAGCTATTAACAATTTGTATAGGGATTTTAATTTTCAGTCACCGGCTGATAAATCCCGTGCTTTTGCCATGCTCATCACACCCGCCATGAAAATGGGCGGGTTCTTTTCTCAACCGACGCCCATCGACGTGGCCGAGGCGAACGAATCCCAAAGCGGTAAAACTGAAAGGCAAAGAACTTGCCGTCGTGTGTATGGAGAAAAGGCGAATATTATTACAGCACGCCAGGGTGGAGTCGGCAGCCTTGACGAATCATTCGGGCAAGCAATTGCACGAGGTACGGCATTTATTGAGCTGGATAATTTCCGAGGCAAGTTAGACAGCCCATTTATTGAATCGGCTATAACTAATACCGAGGCCGTGTCGGTTCGTCTACTGCGCCAGGCTGAACACCAGATGGACATCTCAAGCACAACCCTGCAACTTTCGTCTAACGGCGTAGAGGTGACACCCGACTTTGCGAACCGTGCCTGTATTACCAAAATATTAAAACAGCCAGACGGGTATCAATGGCACCCATGGTCCGAGGGAAGCTTGCGCCAGCATGTTGAAGCTAATCAGGTTTACTATTTAGGGTGTGTCTTCTCTGTGATAAAAGAATGGCACCGGCAAGGCAAACCAAGGGCAAACAGTACCGGCCATGACATGTATGAATGGTTAAGTATTTTGGATTCTATGATAATCAATATCTTTAAATTGCCTTCGTTAATGACTGGCCACCGCGCTACACAAGAGCAAGTGTCTAACCCGAACATAGTTTGGTTAAGGGCGGTGTGTTTGGCAGTGAAGAAAAATGACGATTTAAACCGGTCTTTTCAAGCTTTTCAGATAGCTACGCTTTGCAACGACAGCATTATTGATTACCCACGAAATAAAACATTTTACGATGATGCACAAGCGGGGCGTCATGTCGGCAGTCTGATGGCGGGTTTATTTAAACATGCAAAAGACGGCAAAATTGTTGTCGATGGCTTTGAAGTTTCCCGTGATATTGAGTCAATTTATAGCGATAAAACCCGCAATACAGATGCTACTAAAAAGTACCGAATAAACGTGCAAATACATGATGATTAAAAATCCTGAAAAGCCCGTGCAGGTAGGTGCAGGCAGGCGGTACTTAGACTAAGAAAAACACCCTTTTTTCTAGTCCTTAGTATGCCCTACCTGCACCTACCTGCACCCGAAACCTACCTGCAACATATAGGACGTGATTTATGAGCGATAAAACAGAACTAAAACAGATACCAAAACAGCAGCCAGACAGATTAAAACAGCTTAAGGCTGATATTAAAAGTGCATCAAAAGGGCTGAACACCCGCCAAGTGCGGTTTGCTAAATTGATGGCCGCAGGTGATAAGTCAGGCGGCGAATGCGCCCGCCAGGCCGGGTATGCGACCAAAACAGCCTACACCAAAGCATGGAAACTGGTAAGGGTTGAACATATTCAGCTTTTAATAGAAAAGCACGCGGATTTAAATTCGTTTTTACATGGGAAAGGCGTGGCCTGGTACAGAAATGAATTACAGATGCTTTTACAGCTCGCAAAAGATAAGCTGGACATCGGTAGCGGCAATGCCGTGCTTCGTACGATGGCGGAGCTTGACGGGCTTCTGGCTAACGGAAAGGGCCGCGGCGCTGGCTCTTCTATATCGATTACAATCAATACCGGACTGGGTGCTGAGGTGAAGCAAGTAACTGGTGAGGTAATAAATGACCGACCCTAACCTTAGTAAGGTAGTTAATTTAGGCCTAATACCCTATTGAATCAGCCTATTGTCGAGTAAATGTATAATTGCACCACGATATGCAACCCGTTTACGTCATCAAGTACCACAATAAGCCAGCTCAAGGCAGTACAGACACTAAATTAGCCCCTATTCCCATCAAGCCATGCATGATAGCTCTAATGATGATAAAACGCTGAATCAGGGCTTTTGCTGCACGCTCTCCGAGGGCTGAACACTGATATATTATAAGGCTAGTGGTCTATCACAGGGGCTTGCAGCCCCAGGCCCCAGCAGACAGTCAAAAGATTTAGAGAATTCGCTTACGCTCATGCTCTAAGACCCCCCCCTACCCCCCTAAAGGGGCTTTACAACAGAAACCCTCTTATGCTCATATATCATTAGGGGGGTAGATTAGCCCCAGCTTAGGCCCGGTTAAGGCCTACCCTAATTATCCCCAGTTTAGTCCTGATTAAGCCAGATGACCTCATGGTTTGTATATCTGTAGTGGAGGAATGGCACCCGTTATTAGAGCAGGGGAATGGGGGTTGTAGAGGCTTAGAGTGGATGAAATGAGAAAAGGGTCATTTCTAAGACGTTGTTGTGTGGGGCTAAAGTGTACTTGCTCCACGGGCGGGTAAGATTATAGTTTATTTATGACGGCTTTCATGAATTCGATATCATCAATACCTTTGACTGAATCGAAGGAGTCTATGCGGGAGTCGTTTTCACGTTCGGTGTTAATTGCACAGGATGCATCGGCGAAACCGATAAAGGTTCTATGATCTACAGTGACGATAAGGTCGATGAGGTTATTTTTATGGTAATGATCGGTGAGGTCTTTGATTGAATCAATGTCATTAAGGTCGTCGAATTCCTGTATAGATTTGAAGAATTTGTGAGAGAGTTTCATCATAGTTTCCGGTTATAGAGGTC
>QIDK01000032.1 GCA_003228405.1 Gammaproteobacteria bacterium
TTATTTTTGATAAGTACTTGATTAACATTGGTTTTGTTGTATCTTCTAGGGAACTTCTGATTAATTAGAGGTTCTCAGGTGTATAAATAAAGGAAATTTAATGGTTAAAGAAGCAACCCCCAATACGATTTATCTAAAAGACTACACTCCTCCTGCATACTGGATTGATTCAATCAATCTGAATTTTGAACTGGGAGAAGAGCAAACCCGGGTTGTTGCAGAAATGGAAATTCGTCGAAACACCGAATTAGATGGCCCGCATATGCTTCAGTTAGATGGTGAAGATCTGGTGCTGGGATCCATATTGCTGAATGGGCGAGGCCTGAGTGACAGTGAATTTAATATCACTGATGACATGCTGTGGATTCCCGATGTGCCCGAAAACTTTAGCCTGCAGATCGAAACATTTATTAAACCCCAGGAAAACACTTCACTGGAGGGCCTGTATAAATCTTCCGGAAATTTCTGCACCCAGTGTGAAGCTCAGGGTTTTCGAAAAATAACCTATTACCTTGATCGACCGGATGTAATGGCGCGCTTTACCACCACCATTGTTGCCGATAAATCCTGCTATCCGGTATTACTTTCTAATGGTAATCCGGTGGATTCCAGCGATCTGGATAATAATAAACACAGTGTAACCTGGGAAGACCCGTTTAAAAAACCCTGTTATCTGTTTGCATTAGTTGCCGGTGAACTTGAATGTATAGCAGACACATTTACGACAATGTCCGGGCGCGAAATTGACTGTCGCATCTATGTAGAAGCGCACAATGCAGATAAATGTGATCATGCCATGCGTTCACTAAAAAAATCTATGCAGTGGGATGAGCAAACATTTGGTCGAGAATATGATCTAGATATTTATATGATCGTAGCGGTGGATGATTTTAATATGGGTGCGATGGAAAATAAGGGGCTTAATGTATTTAATTCAAAATATGTTTTAGCACGGCAGGACACCGCAACCGATACCGACTTTATAAATATAGAAGCGGTTATTGGCCACGAATATTTCCACAACTGGAGTGGTAATCGGGTGACCTGTCGTGACTGGTTTCAGTTAACTTTAAAAGAAGGCTTAACCGTTTTTCGAGATCAACAATTTACCTCAGATATGAACTCCGCCTCGGTAAAACGCATCGATGACGTGAATGTATTACGCACCCGACAGTTTGCAGAAGACGCTGGCCCCATGTCGCATCCGATACAGCCTGATTCCTATGTAGAAATTAATAACTTCTATACCGTTACCGTATATAACAAGGGGGCAGAGATTATTCGTATGATCCATACCCTGTTAGGCAGGGAAAAATTTCGTAAAGGCATGGACTGTTATTTTGAGCGGCATGATGGGCAGGCCGCAACCACAGAAGATTTTATTAAGGCGATGGAAGATGCCGCTGAAATAGATCTTACACAGTTTCGACGCTGGTATCATCAGGCAGGAACTCCGCAGCTGGATATACAATCTGAATATCATGCTGAAGAAAAACGTCTTAGTTTATTAGTGAAACAGTCATCGCCGTTAAAAACCAGTAAACCGTTTCATATTCCTCTGGGTTTAAGCCTGATTAATGCCCAGGGTAAAGAGATAAAATCTGCTGCACAGATTGTGAATATTACCAAAGCAGAGCAAACCCTTGAATTTGAAAATATAGAAGAGGGCACAGTAGCCTCTGTGCTGCGCAATTATTCTGCACCGGTAAAACTGAAGTTTGAATTAGATAACCGGCAACTGGCATTTCTGGTGGCTAATGATACGGATGAATTCAATCGCTGGAACTGTGCCCAGCAACTTGGGCTTAATATTATGCTGGCCCTGGTTGATGATTATCAGCAACAAAAACCACTCAGGCTGGATGCATTTTTTATTAACACCATTAAGCAGATTTTATTAGATCCATCACTGGATAAAGCGCTGGCAGCACGGCTATTAAGTTTGCCCAGTGAAGATTATATGGGGCAGAATATGCCGCTGATTGATGTGGATGCCATTTATCATGTGCGTGAATTCTGTAAGCAGACTCTGGCCTTTGAATTAATGGAAGAGTTTGCAACGATTTATAAGGCCAATAAAAGTGATGAGTATTTATTAAACCCGCAGGCAATGGGGCAGCGTAGTTTAAAAAATATCTGCCTGGCGTATATGATGTGCAGTAAAACCGATACCGCAAGAAAAAACTCAATAGAAACAGCAGAGCATCAATTTAAAAACAGCAGTAATATGACAGATCAGATAGGTGCATTACGCAGTCTGGCACATTACACGATAGATGAAGGAAAACAGGCGTTAAGTGATTTTTATAAACAATGGTCTGATGATGCACTGGTTATAGATAAATGGTTTATGGTACAGGCAACGGCAACCGGTAACCATGCGTTTCAGAAGGTGCAGGCGCTGCTAGAACATGAAGCGTTTGACTTAAATGTGCCTAATCGGGTGCGTTCATTAGTGGCCGCATTTAGCCAGGCCAATGCGCTGGAGTTTCATCATTTAACCGGTCAGGGTTATCAGTTTCTTGCCGATATTGTTATTCAGCTTAATGCGACCAATCCACAAATTGCTGCCCGTCTGTTATTGCCATTAATACAATGGAAAAAATATGATGCTAACCGTCAGCTAATGATGAAAGGTCAGTTGCAAAGAGTCTCAGAAATACCCGATTTAGCGAAAGACATATTTGAAATAACTGAAAAGGGCCTGGCGCATTAATATGGGCCAGTTTATCTGGTGGCATAGCCCGGGACAGAGCCTGAGCTATCCCCACAAGTATCTCTAAAAGCAAAAAACAAAAAGCAAAAAGCATTTTTACCACAAATAAACGCAAAGACACGCAAATAAAAAAATATAATTTGTAGGAGGTAGCTTTAGCTGGCGATATAGAAGGCGATGCGGAGCGAGC
>QIDK01000140.1 GCA_003228405.1 Gammaproteobacteria bacterium
TGGAAATAAGAAACCAGGCATTGATTGAAAGTGAAAATAAATTTAGAGAAGTCGTGGAGCAATCGGCTGATTCATTATTTATAGTAGGTGACAAAGGTGAGTTTATCGATGTAAATTTTGCAGCATGTAATTCATTAGGATATAAACGTGATGAATTACTGAAATTAGGTGTTAGTGATATTGATAGGAATTTTAGTGACCATAATGAGCTGGGTAGTCTTATCCAGAGACTGTCTCAGGCAAGGCATTTAACCATCGAAGGTGAGCATATAAGAAAAGATGGAAAAATGATACCGGTTGAGATAAGGCTAGGTTATGTAGATATAGAAGGTCGCCAGCTTATACTGGCTTCGGCTCGTGATATTACAGAAAGAACGCAGGAAAAGCTGCAACAGGCAAATGATTTGCTTGAAGCCAAAGTCAATGAGAGAACCAGAGAAATTAAAGCCGCAAATTTTGCCCTGGCCAGAGAAAAAGAAAAAGCCGAGGATGCAAGCCATGCCAAGAGCCTGTTTCTGGCGAATATGAGCCATGAAATTAGAACTCCCATGAATGCGGTAATAGGCTTTACAGATGTGCTGGCCGCAAGTGACCTGAGTAAAAAGCAAATGGGTTATGTAAAGTCGATACAGTCTGGTAGTAGAAATCTGCTTAGTCTTATAAGTGATATTCTTGACTTATCTAAAATAGAAGCAGGAAAAATGAAAATAAAGTTTGATACGGTGCATATCAAACAATTACTTCAGGAAATAAAACAGGTGTTTTCTATATCAGCAAAAGAAAAAGGATTGCTTTTTGAATTAGATATTGATGATGCTGTACCAGAAGCAATTATGCTGGATGGCCTGAGATTAAGGCAGATATTATTTAATTTAATAAATAACGCTATAAAATTTACCCGTCAAGGAAAGATCAATATTCATGCTGAATATAAACGTGTAAGCGAGCATGATTTGTTTTCAAGTGTGGTTATTAATGTCAGCGATACAGGTATAGGTGTGCCGCAAGCAGAGCAGGATAATATTTTTAATATGTTCGAGCAGCAGGATAACCAGAATACTCGCGAATTTGGTGGTGCAGGTTTAGGCCTGGCAATTAGTACTCGTCTGGCAGAAAAATTAAATTCTGAAATTTCCCTGGAAAGCGAACAGGGGAAGGGAAGCTGTTTTCAGCTGTTAATACGTTCCCCTGAAATAGCAGCAGAAGCCGTGGAGCAGGATACAATACAGCTGCCCTCTAATATAAAATTTAAGCCAGCTAAAATACTCATTGTCGACGATATTGATCTAAATCGCGACTTACTTTGCGAGTACCTGGCAAACCAGCCGTTTGAAATACTACAGGCTGAGGATGGTAAGCAGGCAGTTGAAGTGGTTAAAAATGAAAAACCAGATTTGGTATTAATGGATATACGTATGCCAAATATGAATGGTATTGAGGCAACACAAATTATCAGACAGGACGTTTCATTGTCAAAAATGTCAGTTGTCGCTATAACTGCTTCCGTTGTAGAAGATAAAAAAGCAGAAAAGAAAAGGTCGTTATTTGACCTGGTACTATATAAACCTTTAGATAGGAAAACGCTAATTAAAGGGCTGGCAAGGTTTTTAGAAACTGAGGCTGTAGATGATGCATACAGAAACAAACTAAATTATCTGCAAAAATTTTATCAGGAAATGGATGCAGTAAGCAAGTCGTTTGCTGATGAGATCAGGGAATATCAGCTGCCGCTTGAAAAGGCTAAAAATCGAGGCAGCTTTAGTGATATTGATCAACTGATGAATGAGTTGTGTGAGCTGGCAACCGAGTTTAAAATGCAGGGATTGAAAAAAATAATTGGAAAATTAAGAAGTGCAAATCAGTTATTTGACATAGAAGAGTCGCAGAAATTGATAGGAGAGATTCTGGCCGGTGTTCAGGGAATAAAGGAAGCCCGTCATGATAAGACGCTTTAAGGTGTTGATAGTTGATGATGTGCCTAAAAATATTCAGGTGCTGGCAAATCTTCTGGGAGATGAAGAGTATGATATTTCATATGCCACAAATGGTAAACAGGCACTGGGGCTGATTGAAGAAAATGCATTTGACCTGATTCTGCTGGACGTCATGATGCCTGAAATGAATGGCTATGAGGTATGTCGTGAAATAAAGAAAAGCTATTTAAAAAATGAAATACCGGTTATTTTTATAACCGCAAAAACAGATGAAGAAAGTTTAATAGAAGCATTTGAAGCAGGCGGACAGGATTATATTACCAAGCCTTTTAATGTGCCAGAACTCATGGCGCGAGTAAGAACGCATTTGAAATTAAAAGCATTTGAAGATTCACAGAAGGTAGTTATTGATAATGCCCTGGCTGAACTAAAAAACCTGAATAAGGAAATTATTGAAACCCAGAAAGAAGTTATTTTTACAATGGGTTCAATTGGTGAAACAAGATCCAGGGAGACGGGGCTACATGTAAAACGGGTTGCTGAATATTCCAGATTATTATCACTTCTGTCGGGGCTGGATGATTATGAGGCCGATATGATTGCCATGGCATCACCCATGCACGATATTGGTAAAGTGGGTATTCCAGACTCAATTTTAAATAAAAAAGGATGCTTAACAGAAGACGAGTTTGCCATAATGAAAACCCATGTCACAATTGGCCATGACATGTTAAAGCACAGTGACCGGCCCTTAATGCGCACTGCTGCAATTATTGCATTGCAGCATCATGAAAAATGGGATGGTAGCGGATACCCAGAAGGCATGATGAATGCGGATATTCATTTATATGGACGCATTACTGCTTTGGCCGATGTTTTTGATGCACTGGGCTCTGATCGATGTTATAAAAAAGCCTGGCATGATGAAAAAATATTAGAGTTATTAAAAGACCAGTCAGGCCGGCATTTTGATCCTGGCCTGGTTACCATGCTTTTTGATAATCTGTCACAGTTTTATGCGATACGCTCCAGGTACCTGGATGCAGTTTGACTTTAGTTTTGTAAAGTCGGGTTGTTTCTGCTCTAAATGCAGGTCTGTCCCTGAGGCTATCCCCACAAATATCTCTAAAAGCAAAAAGCATTTTTACCGCAAATAAACGCGAATGTACGCTATTTTTGCAGGAGGTAGCTTTAGCTGACGAAATATTTGTGCAATGCGAAGCGAGCCGTATAATACAT
>QIDK01000262.1 GCA_003228405.1 Gammaproteobacteria bacterium
GATTGGGCTGTCGAAAGGTCTGGATAAAAATATACCCGGGTTTGAGCTTCACGATCTTCGCTATGGTTTGTAGCGGTTGTTTGGGCTGATATAAAAGCCAGGGAACCTATGATTAAGTCTGGTTGATGAGAGGTTCCCTAACTCCCACACAATAATAAAGATACATAAGCGAGCTTTAACTCTCGATCAGGTGTATCCATAAATATAAATATTTTATTTTAAGAGTAAACGATGGATTTTATACAGATATTAGTACTGGCCCTGGTTCAGGGCTTAACCGAGTTTTTACCGGTTTCCAGTTCGGCACATTTAATACTGGTGCCTGTTTTAACTGGCTGGGAAGATCAGGGCCTGGCTTTTGATGTGGCGGTGCATGTCGGTACATTAAGTGCTGTGGTTATTTATTTTCGCCATGAAATATCAAAAATGACTATTTCATGGCTGGTCTCGGTCAGTGGTCGAGGCCTTGACCAGGATGCAAAACTGGCCTGGGCGGTTTTATTTGGGACTATTCCCGTCGGTTTGGCGGGCTTACTGTTTAAAGATTTTATTGAGTTACATTTGCGCAGCCCTGAAGTCTTAGCTACTGCAACACTGGTGTTTGCACTATTGCTCTGGTGGGCAGATGTAAAAGGCCGTGAAAAGCGTGATGAATATTCACTGCGCTGGACAGATGTGCTATTTATTGGTTGCGCCCAGGCGCTGGCTTTAATTCCCGGTACTTCCCGTTCTGGTGTCACCATGACAGCGGCTTTGTTTTTAGGCCTGAGTAGAAAGGCTTCTGCACGATTTTCTTTTTTACTTTCCATCCCGGTTATTGTTTTAGCAGGTGGGCTTGAAACTATAGATTATTTAAAGGATGCCAGCATAGATGATATGCAGCCGTTAATGCTGGGTGCATTATTATCCGGTGTGAGTGCCTATTTCTGTATTCATTATTTTTTAAAATTATTAGAAAAAATCGGCATGCTGCCGTTTGTAATTTATCGAATTATTCTGGCTGGCTTTATATTTGTTATGTTTGCGGATATCTTGTAGTGAATCAGCTTAGATTAAAACCACTGTGGTTATTAATTGGTTATTTAATGGTGGCGTTTGTTATATATTCATCACTCACGACCAGCCCGCTAACACCCAGCTTTAAATTTTCTGATAAGTTTATGCATATTGTGGGTTATTTTGGCCTGATGGGCTGGTTTATACAGATCTATCAGCAGAAAAAAACACGAATATTACTAGCTGTTATTTTTATTTGCATGGGTGTGCTGATGGAATTTTTGCAGGATCTTGGCGGTGTCAGATATTTTGAAGTTAATGATATGCTGGCAAATGCGACGGGGGTGTTGCTAGCATGGGCGTTAGTTAAAACACCACTTTCAGAAACGCTATTCTTTGTCGAAAAAAAACTTCTGAAGCAGCGCACATACTAATGAATCAGATGAAAAGAATACCTGTTTTACGCCCAGAAGCCTAACAAAAATGCTATTTCCTACAGCTGCTATTTTTATAGCTAATTAGTGGTATTCTTTTTATCTGACTCAGTGCTTTATGTGTCAGAAGAACGTAACTGTTTGTTTAACGCCGACTGTCGTGCAGTGTGTATTGCCGCTGCCATTTCCCTGCCCTGTAAACCCGCATTTTTAAGTGGCTGAATATCTACGGCTTTAATTATCTTTAAGGCCTGGCGATAATAATCCGCCTGCGGGTATTCGCAATTTTCATAGCCAGTACGTCCACGAATATCTGCGGTGCAGGCAATTAAAAATTTTTCATAGCGCTCCGGTTTTCTTAAACCATCCAGTTTTTCAATGGTGGTTAATAAGGTTGTCTTTTTAATTTCGAATGCGCGATGAACATGTAAATGAAACTCTGCAGTGATAGACGCCAGCTCCTTAAAACCATTTGGAATGCGCAGCCGCTTACATAATTGGCGAATCGGTTTTATACCTTTGGCCTCATGTCCATGATGGCCGGGCCAGTTTTCTTTGGCGGTGAGGGCCTTGCCTAAATCATGGCACAGTGCAGCAAAACGGGTTGCAGGATCTTCGCTTAAGATACTTGCCTGTTGTAATACCATTAATGTGTGAATGCCGGTGTCAATTTCCGGGTGATGTTTTTCAGGCTGGGGTACACCAAACAAAGCATCAATTTCAGGCAGAATAACTTTTAATGCGCCACAGTCTTTTAAAACCTGTATAAAAACCTGTGGGTTACGCTCAGTTAACGCCTTATGAAATTCCTGCCAGACACGTTCTGCGACCAGCGCATCAGCTTCACCTTCGGTTACCATATGTTGCATCAGTTGCAGTGTCTCTTCGGCTAACGTAAAGCCTAAGTGCGCATAACGTGCAGCAAAACGGGCAACTCTTAAAATGCGAACCGGGTCTTCACTAAAAGCAGGTGAAACATGGCGTAAAAGTTTGTTTTTTAAATCGGCCTGGCCGTTATATGGGTCAATAATATTACCGTTTTCATCCTTCGCCATTGCATTAATGCTCAGGTCACGGCGAATTAAATCTTCTTCCAGGGTAACGTCCGGCGATGCGTGAACTTCAAAACCTTTATAACCGGGTGAGGTATTGCGCTCGGTGCGGGCAAGTGCGTATTCATCTTTTGTCTGCGGGTGCAGAAAAACCGGGAAGTCCTTGCCCACCTGCTGGTAACCCAGCTCCAGCATTTCATTAACAGTAGCGCCAACGACTACCCAGTCTTTTTCCTTAACCGGGTAGTTTAGAAGCTGGTCGCGAACGGCGCCGCCGACTAGATAGGTTTTCATGGTGAAAATTATACCCGATAAAGGGAATGATCGTCAGCTAAAGCTAACTCCTACAGGAGAAACTATTGCTCTAATATAAGGCAAGTATTCTTTTCACCTGATTCAT
>QIDK01000165.1 GCA_003228405.1 Gammaproteobacteria bacterium
ATTGAAGGTTTACTGGAAATTTCTAAAATTGAAGCGCGTAAACTTGATTTGCATCGTGACACGGTAGACCTGCGCTCATTGATCCAGCAACTTGAAGATATGTTCAGGCCGTTGGCTGAGAGCAAGGGAATCGATTTTATTGTGCATTGCCAGGCAGAATTACCGCGTTTTGTTTCCACTGATGAAAAACGACTGCGGCAGATTTTATTAAACCTGTTATCTAATGCGATTAAATTCACCCCCAATGGCAGCGTTGAGTTACACATCAAATACCGCAACCAGGTTGCCCGCATGATTGTAATAGACACAGGAATTGGTATTGCGAAGGCAGATCAACAACGCATTTTTGAACCCTTTGAAAGAGTAAAAGAAAGCCAGACGCAACATATTAGCGGCACCGGGCTGGGCTTATCGATTAGTCGACTACTGGTAGAAATGCTCGGTGGAAATCTTGAACTAACCAGCCAGCTCGGCAGTGGCAGTGAGTTTTGTTTAAAACTGTTTCTGCCAGCGGTAAGTGAAGCATTGCCCGTTAGCAGAAACCAGGCTGATATACAGGGTTATGTCGGGCGCTCACAGCATATTATGGTGGTTGATGACGAAAGCAGTCACCGACATTTTATTTATGATTTTCTACAGCCACTGGGTTTTGTTGTGCATCAGGCTGAGTCTGCAGAGCAGGCACTGCAAAAATTAAAGACACAGTCGATTGATCTTTTTTTACTGGATATTTCCATGCCCGGAATGGATGGCTGGCAGTTATTAGCCGAGCTTCGTAACCGCGGATTTAAGGCGCCTGTTATTATACTTTCAGCAGACTCGTATGAAGACGCAAAGCTATACCAGAAAAATGCAGATTTTCAGGCTTATATCAGCAAGCCCGTGCGCCTGGATAAACTTCTGGAGCAACTACAACGTTGTCTTGATTTGCACTGGTATAATACAGAATCTATTCCTGCCGCGGCAAATGATGCAGCTGAAAATAATGATAACAATACGAACACCAGTCTGGATCAGAAAACACTAATCGCCCTCAGAGAATTTGCCAAAATTGGTTATTTGAAAGGGGTGCTTGAATCCACAGAACAACTGGAATCACAGGCCCCCAAAAAACAGTGGCTTAAGCAGCTAAGATTATTAGTCGACAAATGCGATCTGGATGGAATTGTTAACATGATCGACGAGCTGATCAAACTAAAAGGTGAAATCGATTAATGCAAAAATTCAGAGATAAAACAACCGTACTGGTGGTTGATGATTCCCCTGAATCATTGGGCATGATCAATATGGCTCTGGATGATGCCGGCATTGCGGTGCTCATTGCGCTCAATGGTCAGCAGGCGATGAATGTGCTGGATCAAATTACCCCCGATATTATTTTACTGGATGCGATTATGCCAGTAATGGATGGTTTTGAATGTGCCCGCGAAATTCGCAAAAAACTACCCCTCACACCCATTATTTTTATGACCGGCCTTAGCGAAGTTGAAAATATTGTCAAAGCCTTCGATGCAGGCGGCAATGATTACATTCTCAAACCAATACGCCCGGAAGAATTGCTGGTGCGCATTCGCCAGCATACCAGCAGCGCCCGCATGCTTATCGAAGCCCAGAAGGCACTGGACTCAATGCGCCAGCATGTCTTTTGCATCAATAAAAAAGGCAGAATTCTGTGGGCAACGCCAGAAGCTCAGGTTCTGTTAAATCAGCACCAGCAGGAGACTAACGAGTCAGTTGATCCGGCTGACCGGTTTAGCCGCTGGTTGCCTAATGGTCAGGCCGGACACGATCTTGCACTACCCCTGCAACAGCAGGACCTGGTACTAACGGTACAGTATTTCAAGCAGACTGAAGAAGATGAACACCTGCTGAAAATACAGTCTCCAAATGTGGAAATAGACCCGGCCATTCTGGAAGAAAGCCTGGCCATCACCTCTCGTGAAGCAGAAGTGCTGCTATGGCTTGCGCATGGAAAAACCAACCGTCAAATTGCCGAAATTCTTCAAATGAGCCCAAGAACCGTGAATAAACATCTGGAGCAGATGTACCCGAAAATCGGCGCAGATAATCGCACCGTAGCGGCATCTGTTGCCATACAAACGATTCTTGGCGGGCGCATTGGCTGCCCGCCAGGCTGATTTTTACCCGGCAGGCCCGGCTTTAATCAGCTTTTATCAAAATCAAGGCAAATCGAATTAATGCAATAGCGCAGGCCGGTCGGCTCTGGCCCATCTTCAAACACATGGCCAAGGTGAGCATCACACTCAGCGCACCGAGCATCAACACGCGTCATACCATGAGATGCATCTTTTATTTCAGTGATGCAATGCTCATTAACCGGTTGCCAGAAACTCGGCCAGCCACTGCCAGAATCGTATTTTTCTGTTGAACTAAATAAGGCAGTATTACAGCAGATACAATGGTAGATACCCGTTTCGTTATTTTGATAATAAGCACCACTAAAGGCTGCTTCGGTACCCTGTTGGCGCGTTACACGATAGGTTTCATTATCGAGTTGCTGTTTCCATTGTTCTTCTGTTCTGGTTGTTTTGCTCATTATTTGATTCTACTCCACTCTTGTGTATAAAACCCATCAGAACAACAAACTCTGTCGTTGCTGATACAAACACTATTGCGGACTCTCGAACTTTATCTTTCAGGTCGTACCGGCATAATCAATTTTTTGCAGACGATTTAGTCGGGGCTAAGGATACCCCTGCTATTCAATATGTGCCCTGCACATCTCCTTTAAAAGGACGTATTCTGCCAGGTAAAAGTGTTAACTATCAATAGCATATTTATCAAATACATATTTATATATCAAATACGACGTGTTATAACATGTGATTTATGATATTGAATATATGTTAAAGTTTATAAAACATGAAGCAAATCATTGAATACATACTTCGATTTATACCATTGCTGATAATAGCAATATTAGTGTATGTGTTATTCATAGCAACTGATAATCAATTGAGTGAAGGTGTTAAATTAAGTTTAAGTGCGCTTTTAGGTGCTATTGCTTCATATGTCTTCATACAATATGCAGAGTTTATTAAAAAAATCGATAATGCTAAAGCTGTTCATGCCAAAGCTCTTGCTAGTTTAGAGATTAAATTAAATGATCAGTTAAATTGGCTTTCAGACATTATGTTTCATTTAGAAAATCACCAACTACTAATCCAAAAGGTATTAAATAAAGAAACAGCATTAGCATTCGATGCCTCATCATATAGAGAGCCAATTTTTATAGAAGATGAGGTATATTATATAAAAAACATAGATTATAAAAATCAATTACTCAGCCTTCATACAAGCTACAAGAAAATACAAAATGATTTAACTTCTATGCAGTCAGGTTATAAATTCATG
>QIDK01000004.1 GCA_003228405.1 Gammaproteobacteria bacterium
CAGTCATTCAGCCAGGTGGCTCAATGCGTGATGATGAAACCATCGCGGCGGCCAATGAACATGGCATGGCAATGGTATTTACCAGCATGCGTCATTTTAGACACTAGAAATATAAGCTTTTACCACAGAGGACACTGAGGACACAGAGACTTTTTTGTAACTGCGCTTTCAGCACTGTATATACAAAATTATTACTCTGTGTCCTCTGTGTCCTCTGTGGTGAAAAAATAAGGGTTACACCACATGAACATACTCATAATAGGCGGCGGTGGTCGCGAACATGCTCTGGCCTGGAAGGCCGCTCAGTCTGAAGACGTTAATACGGTTTTTGTTGCACCCGGCAATGCGGGCACGGCACATGAAGACAAAGTAAAAAATATCGATATCAATGCAGAAGATATTGATGCACTGAAAAATTTTGCACTGAAAAATGAAATCGCACTCACGATAGTTGGCCCGGAAGCACCGCTGGTCAATGGTGTTGTAGACTCTTTTCAGGCGGCGGGTTTAAAAATATTTGGCCCAACTCGCGGTGCGGCGCAACTGGAAGGCTCAAAAGCATTTAGCAAAGATTTTCTGGCGCGTAATAATATTCCAACCGCGGCTTATGGAAACTTTACCGATGAAGCAGAGGCTATTACTTATATTAAACAACAGGGTGCGCCCATAGTTATTAAAGCCGATGGTCTGGCTGCGGGTAAAGGCGTTATTCTGGCGCAAACGGAAGATGAGGCGATTGCGGCTGTTAAAGATATGCTCTCGGGCAATAGCTTTGGTGATGCGGGTGAGCAGGTCGTTATCGAAGAATTTCTGACCGGTGAAGAAGCCAGTTTTATCTGTATGATTGATGGTAAAAATATTTTACCCATGGCCACATCACAGGATCATAAAGCACGGGATGAAGGTGACACCGGCCCTAATACCGGTGGCATGGGTGCATACTCACCCGCACCACTGGTTACCGATGAAATTCACCAGGCGGTTATAGATGAAGTGATTCGACCGACTGTAGATGGCATGGCAAAAGAAGGCCATGCGTTTAGCGGGTTTTTATATGCCGGGTTAATGATTGAAAACGGCAAACCAAAAGTACTGGAATATAATGTGCGCTTTGGTGACCCGGAAACCCAGCCGATTATGATGCGCTTACAGTCAGACCTGGTGGAACTCTGCCTGGCCGCGGTGGATGGCAAACTTGATCAACACACTACGCGCTGGGATTCACAGTTTGCATTAGGCGTTGTACTGGCTGCAGGCGGTTATCCTGGCAGCTATAATAAGGGTGATGTAATTACCGGGCTTGAGGGTCTGGACACCCACAATACAAAAGTTTTTCATGCGGGCACAAGCATAAAAGATGAGCAGGTCGTTACCAGCGGTGGCCGTGTGCTTTGTGCCTGTGGCATGGGTAATACCGTGGCGGATGCGCAGCAGGCAGCTTATAAAATTGTAGAAAAAATACACTGGAATAATGTATATTATCGTAAAGACATTGGTTTTAAGGCCATCTAACTGTAACTGCTCCTTCAACTGCGTATTTTGCCGGGCACATCTAACCCGGCTGTATACCTGAAGGAGCAGCAACAAATAAAAGATAAACCTAAATGGACAATAAAAAATATAACGTCATTATTCTCAATACGCAGCCATCTGAATCTGTTGTCAGTCAACTCGCCAGCCTGTTTAAAATTCCGACTGAAAAAGCCCATAAAATTCTCCAGAAAAATTCTTTTGTTATAAAAAAACAAACAGATAAAGCGACAGCAGAAAAATTTCATAAAGCAATTACTGCCACTGGTGTCAACTGCCGCATTGATGAAATTATTGATGAAGAAGAAATCGCGCTACCCGAAATTGAAGAAATAAATTCTAATGCTGAAGGAAAACCATTAACCGACATAACCCGACCTGAAATAAAACCTCTGCGCAGAGAACAGGTGGACCTTAGTCTTGAAGCCATGGCGATAAAAAAACCAGCCTCTGAAGATGATATTAAAGCTACTGAGACTATAGACCCGGCTAATTTCTGCCCGGAGTGCGGCACGATTCGAGCCAGCGCCGATGCCGATTGCATTCACTGTGGCTTCGACCCACTAACACTAAAGCAGAGTAATTTCAAAGCTACATTAATTAAAATAACCGCAGCAGTTATTATTATAGCCGCAGGCCTGAGCATAGGTTTCCCTTTTTATCAGCAATATGCCAAACGTATGCAGGTTGAAACAGACCTTATACTGGCATTTGATACTCGAAATTCGGTCACTGAGTTTATACAGAGAACAAATTTCTGGCCTAATCAGAATATTGATGCAGGGCTTGAAAAACAGATCAACAACCAGTCGATTAAATCTGTTGTAGTTGGAGAAAATGCAGTTATCACGGTTACTATCCGCGCACAGGCTTTAGAGGGGAATGAACAAACCCTGATTTTAACACCCAATATTTTAAAAGGCCGGATTGTATGGAACTGTTTAAGGGGCACACTAATAAAAGAATATAGACCCGAGATCTGCCAGGCACGTAAGCCCGATTAAAATACACAAGCCACAATAGCAGGTTTTTCGTAGGCTGGCGCTGAGGCACGAAGCCCAACAGTGCTGGCAGATTACATCGTTATTGTTGGGGTTCGTAAACTCACCGCCAACCTACGGCGCTCACCCTGACTGTGATGTTCCATGGCAGGTAATTAACGGCTGAAGCTGAGCTATCCCCCAAAAACACACTTAAAGATTAAAAAGATAAAGGCATGTTGTCCGCAAATAAACGCGAATGAACGCAAATTTTTTTGTTGGACGCAAGTTATTGTACAGGGCAGGCAATACCCGGAGTTTTTTATGTTC
>QIDK01000177.1 GCA_003228405.1 Gammaproteobacteria bacterium
GTGGTAATGGAGGTATAAAAGGATGGTTTGAATTTTGAATATACGGCTTCTTTTACCAGGTCGTACTGGCTGTTATCGGGGGACTCTACATGAACTTCACGATAGCGAACGATAATATGTATGGTTAAAGAAAGTGTAATAATTAACAGCAGGGAAATAAAATTAGAAGATACAACGGTAACTCCCCATTCAAGTGCGCCTAAAATTCCCACCATAATTATAATTGTACCGATGCAGGTAATCATTGGTAAAATCACCCAGCGAATTTTTTTAAAAGATAATGCCAGTATTGCCATTATAAAAACAACGACGCCGATGCCAAATGTTTTTAAATCATTTTCTATATAGGCGATGGAGTCAGCGGTAATCATGGGTACGCCACCTAAAAACAGTTTTGCTGAATCCCTGTGTTCGTCCATGATGCTGCGGACATGGGCAATTAGCTGGCTTTCCTGTTTGCGCAATACCTGGGTAAGCTGCTTGAAATTATGGGTAACCTGTTGCAGTGTTTTTACTTCATCTGCGGTTAAAGGTTCTGTCAATTGTTTTTCACGCAGGCCATTTCGTTGTTTTAATAATGCATGATAATTTTTGTCGTGTTTTAAATTTATCTGTAGAGCAGTGGTTTTTCCATCGGGGCTAATAATTAGATTTTTATATAATGGGCTGGATAAAAACTCTTTACGCGCCTGATTTATATCCATGCCGGGTGTTTCTAATGTGCGTATGCCCGAACTCAGTTCGGATAATGTAACAGGAGGGCTTTCAACCAGGGGTACATCCAGTATGCTGATGACTTTGGCTGTTCGTTCCAGCTTTTTAAGTTTTTCTCTAAGCTGTTTTATGTCGGCTAAAGTTGAGGCAGCGAATAAATCTTTTTCTGGGGTGTATGTGATGATTAAAAAATCATCAGAACCGTAGCGCGCTTTTATTGATCGATAATATTTTAAAGCCTGATCATTTTCCAGGATTAATGAATCAGCAGAAGCATCCAGTTTGAAGTTTTGTGCCTGTGTGGCAAAATAAATACTGATGACTGTAATGATAACAATAGTCGCAATCGGGTTTTTAAGAATCAGTTTTTCATAAAGCGCGGATAATATCTGGAGCATGTCTAAGCCTGATTTATTATATTCGGGGTAATGTATATTAATTAGGCTGTGAGTGCCAAAAGAATTACGGATTTTGTTCCCGTAGTCGTTTAATTAAAACATAAACAGCACCGGTGCCACCATCTCCGGGCTGGGCTGTGGCAAATGCAAGAACAATGTCGATATTCTGCAACCATTTATTGACCATGGCTTTCAATACCGGGCGACCATCTTCTGAGTGATAACCTTTGCCATGTACCACGCATACAAGTTTGAAATCGCTTTGCTGGCAGTGGTGAATAAATTCAAGCAGAGTGGTGCGTGCCTGGTCACGAGTATAGCCATGTAAATCCAGCCGGTCTTCTATGGGCAGTTTGCCATTTCTGATTTGTTTCAATAAAGATTTCTGAATGCCGGGTCTGCAGAATTCCAGCCATTCGCCGCATTCTGGAATGAAGTCATCACTTAATGTGTCTTCAATTTTATCTGAGGAAGCCGGTTTGCGTTTTTTGATGGCTGTGGGTTTTTTATGCTGTGAAACCCTGTCGTGGATATGGGGCTTAACATCAGACATGGCCTGATTGAACAAATCCACTTCCTTTTCATCGTCGCTCATAATCTAATGTTTGTTATCTCTAATACTTATATAATACCACCAACATTTAAACCGGATTTATATTTTGCATATTTTATTAAGTAATGACGATGGTTATCTTGCGCCGGGGCTGGAAATTCTGGCCGATTCTCTTAGAGAAAACGCCGAACTTACCGTGGTCGCACCAGACCGTAACCGCAGTGCGGCGAGTAATTCACTCACCTTAGAGCGTCCTATTCGTGCCCAGCAGGCAGAGAATGGCTTTTATAAAGTAGATGGCACGCCAACAGACTGTGTGCATCTGGCCATTACAGGTTTGCTAAAGAAGGAGCCTGATATGGTGATTTCCGGCCCCAACGATGGCCCCAATATGGGAGATGACGTGCTTTATTCGGGCACGGTTGCGGCGGCGACTGAAGGCCGCTTTCTCGGTTACCCCGCTATTGCTGTTTCCATGTGTTCCTATGAGCCTGAGCATTATGAATCAGCGGCTATTGCAGTGACTAAATTACTGCTGAGTATTGCCGACTCTGCTTTGCCTAAAGACACTATATTAAATGTTAATGTCCCTGATTTGCCCTGGCATGATATTAAAGGTTTTAAGGCCACACGCTTAGGCGCGCGGCATAAGTCAGAAGGTGTGATTATTGATAAAGACCCACGAGGCGTGCCGGTTTACTGGGTAGGACCGCCGGGCGATGAGCAGGATGCAGGGGAAGGCACCGATTTTCATGCGACAAAGAATGGATTTGTTTCTGTTACCCCTTTGCAGATTGATTTAACTAGGTATGATAGCCTGAAAAATCTAACCACCTGGTTAGGGAGTATCTGATCAATCAGATTTAATCAGTGATCCTCAGGCAATATTAATTTATGAGACAATATTTTTGAATTTATCAGATCCCCTTATCCAGGGCATAGGCATGACCTCCCAACGAACACGAGATCGACTCATCGACCGATTAAGGGAAAAAGGCATTGAGGACGAACGTGTGCTGGATGTAATGAAAAACACTCCCCGGCATCTGTTTGTAGATGAAGCCATGAGCTCCCGCTCCTATGCAGATTCAGCCCTGCCTATTGGTCATGGGCAGACCATATCCCAGCCCTATATAGT
>QIDK01000264.1 GCA_003228405.1 Gammaproteobacteria bacterium
CATTGAATAATCATATAAATTAACAGAGGCTCCCTTTAAAAGCATTATTACTTAATTAAACAACCTGTCTAAATTACCAGCATAGACTTTGGTTCTAATAGCTTGCCTGACTTCTAAATGAACAGCAAGGGAACCTTCTGATCAAGCCTGAGGTTTTGCTGCGAATGGCGCTTAACTTAAGTATAAACCTATTGCCACGAATATTTATCAATGGATGACAATAAAAAAGAAAACGAAAATACATGCTGATTATTATAACTCCCTGGCTAAACTTCTGAAACATCTTCATTCAGCCCCCTGTGTCAGATACTAATGAATCAGGTGATAAGAATATCTGTTCTTATATCACAGAACATAACAATCATCGTTTTTCATGTAGGTGCTATTTTTCTACCGCTTATTAAGCGACAGTATCCTATATTTCTGATCCAGTAATAAATAGTTCAAATTCATGAAATACTTATTTAGGCCCAGAAGCATACATAGAAACTCTGCTCAGGTTCAGGATGTGGGCTGTTTACTATAAAAGCCACTCAATAAAGCCATATGAAGATTTTGTCAGGGCTACTGACACCATATAAATATAAACCAGTAAAGCAGCTCCCCATGCACTACCACGAATAGCTTTAGGCCTGCCCGGTTTAAGCGCCAGCATCCCCAGGCCAATATAAATAAATAAAACGGCGATCTTTGTCAGTAGCCAGTTTTTATCAAAAATAGACCACTGCAACACATACAACAACCCTGTTGCACTAATTAACAAAATGGCATCTATAAAATGCGGTAATATTTTTACCCATTTTTTTTGCAGCATTTGAGAGTCTACTAACATCCAGATACCACGCAGAAAAAAACCGAAAAATGATAGTGCGACACTGCTTACGTGAATAGTTTTAAGCCACTCCATTTAATGTCCTGAGTTCTGCATATCTTACATTTTCCTGTTTCATGACTTTATCAAAAAGACCGGGGTATTTCTGGTTAATATCTCAATGACTATGGATTAAAAATCCATAGGTTGAATTAAAACGACTGAAAGTCGTTTCTGAGCATTACTTGCCCGGCATAGATATCTATAATTATTATATTGGCTCCCCTCTTAGAAAAAGAGGGGTTGGGGGAGATTTGAAATACTTCAAATTAATATGCAATATTTATAGAGCAAAAAAGCTGAAATATTTTAACCCCCCCTCCAATCCCCCTTTTTCTAAGGGGGAAGCAAATAAAATAACATTTACTAAAGCCCTGCACTTAAAGTGCATAGTTTTTACTAGCGACCTAAGAATAAAACAATACCCGTCAAAAGCACCCCCCTTAACGTAATTAAAGGTTGTTACAATATAGAATATTCTTTCACATCCTCAACCCTGTTTTTCTGGGGGTCTGCAGTTGTTATTCCAGTAATTTAATCAGTGCTGCTTCATCCAGCATTTCAACACCTAGTGCTTCAGCTTTGCCTGCTTTAGAACCGGCATTATCACCCACAACTACATAGCTTGTTTTTTTAGATACGCTTGCGCTCACTTTTGCCCCCCTGGCCTGCAATGCTCTTTTTGCCTCATCCCGGGTCAATGCGGTTAGCGTACCAGTGAGCACAAAGGTTTTACCTTGCAGTGTTTGTTTCTCGCCTGCAACTGCTTCAATATCATCCCAGTGAATACCAGCTGCAATCAGTTTTTCAATAACTTCAATATTATGCGCCTGTTTAAAGAATCGCACGATATGTGCCGCCACGACCGGGCCAATATCTTCTACTGCCTGTAGCAATTCTTCATCTGCTGTTTTAATAGCATCCAGGGTAGTGAAATATTGCGCCAGTGTTTGTGCTGTGGCCTCACCTACCCCACGAATGCCCAACCCATAAACAAATCGGGCAAGGCTTGTGTGTTTGGATTTCTGCAAGGCATCTACGAGATTAGTCGCAGATTTTTCAGCCATACGTTCAAGCCCAACTAATTTTTCAACGGTCAGTGTAAAAAGCTCAGCTATATGATCAATAAAGCCTTCATCAACCAGCTGCTCTACCAGCTTATCACCCAGTCCATCTACATCCATAGCTTTGCGTGATGCAAAGTGTTTAATCGATTCCCTGCGTTGCGCACCACAGAACAACCCCCCACTGCAACGGGCAATAGCTTCACCTGGTTCCTGCTCAACTTCTGATTTGCAAACAGGGCACTGTGCAGGTAACCGCACTTTTGCCGCCCACTGTTTTCGATGACCGGGAACAACCCGCACGATCTCAGGTATAACGTCCCCTGCACGACGAATAATGACCTGATCACCCACCCGTACATCTTTGCGATTAACTTCATCCATATTATGCAGAGTGGCATTACTCACCGTAACGCCCCCCACAAATACCGGCTCTAAACGTGCAACTGGTGTTATCGCACCGGTTCGTCCCACCTGAAACTCAATAGCATTAACTGTGGTCATTTCTTCCTGTGCAGGAAATTTATGTGCAATCGCCCAACGTGGTGCTTTGGCAACAAAACCCAGTTCTTTCTGTAATTTAAGTGAGTTAACTTTATAAACAATACCATCAATTTCATAACTGAGTGAATCACGCTGCTCAGACATTTTTTTATAATAATTCAGACAGGCTTCAACCCCCTGAACTGTCTCTCGTTCTTTGCATAAAGGCAGGCCCCATTGTTTTAAATGATCAAGCATATCGCTATGTGTATCGAGTTGCATACCACCTTCTACTCGCCCGACGGCATAACAATACATAGCCAGTGGACGTGTCGCAGTGATTTTTGGATCGAG
>QIDK01000113.1 GCA_003228405.1 Gammaproteobacteria bacterium
TTTCCTTAAGTTTAATTTTTTCAATGAGTAATACAGGTCTGATCTCAATGCCTTCTGTGCCTTTGAAAATTTTTTTGTGGTTGTCGCGATAAATTGCCAACAAAAAATAAAGCTGGAGTCGGGGCTTTTGCCCCGAGCAATAATACAAGACTTAAAGTCATGGCGCCGATTGATGTTCGGTGCTAAAGCTCTGCTCCGTTAGATGATCAGGGTTAAACCCCGGCCTCGATTGCAGGTGCGATTTTACTCCGACACCTCGCCAGATTTGGGTGGCTTCGCGCTGCCTGTTTCAGCCTGCGTTGTTACTCTGGGTTCTCTGCGTTTCTGTGGTAGAGATTTATACTTAAGTTAAGTGTTATTCAGCTCTGGTACCTGTGAATTAATGTCAGCTAAAAAAAGGGAGTGCAAATGCACTCCCAATATCACCCAGAAAAAATGTTTTATTAATTAATCAATCAATTAATCAATCAACATACTGCCAGTCCATCATCCGTTGATTTTTTTCATCATTATCATCGTTACGCATTTCGATTCTGGATGTTTCTTTCATAACATGATAAATGTAGTTCTGCTCCTGCACACCATGCATAAGATAAGCACCTGGGCCACCGGCATATATCGCTACATCTTCAGCTGAGTGTGTTTCTGCACTAAGTGGAATCAGAGCTTCCTGATGAAAGCCTTCGTCTTCGGTGTCGATACCTGTCAGGTCTGCTATACGACCGGTTTGAACGGGTACTTTATAGTGCGTGTCACCACCTGTTTCCAGCATCGCGTAGCCACGGCCATTGGTGTAATTTAGAGTCGTGTAAGGCATACCATCTTTCGCCATTGAGAAAGTATCTTTAGATACACCACGATTGTCATTACCCACTACTTTGCCCAAAATCGGGTTGCCGCGGGTTGGATAACCGGCGATGGTAAATACGTGACTGTGATCGGCGGTGACAATGATCAGAGTATCTCTGCTATCGGTTTTTTCAAGCGCGGCTTTTACCGCTTTAGAAAATTCAATTGCATCTGTCAGCGCGCGATAAGCATTACCGGCATGATGGCCATGGTCGACTCGACCCGACTCAACCATCAGGAAAAACCCTTTATTGTTTTTCTGTAGAACATCAATTGCCTTGCGGGTCATTTCGGTTAATGATGGTTCACCAGCTATATCTGCATCACGGTCAACGTTGTATTCCATGTGCGAACGTTCAAACAGACCTAATAGATGATCGGTATTGTCAGCATCAATTGCATTAAACTGATCCCTGTTCCAGACGAATGCGGCGTTGCTGTAATTATTTACCCACTCTTCGGTCAGGTTACGCTGGTCATCACGTTCACCGGTTTTGCCGGCATCTTCCAGGTCAGCCATATTGCGCGGCCAGAAATTACGCCGGCCACCACCCAGCGCTACTTCCAGTCCATCGCCATAGGGGAATTCGACTAACTGGCGTGCAATATCCTTGCAACCATTATCGATTGCTTCCTGTGACAGATCATGATCATCTTCCCAGTTGCGTTCTGGCACGTGTGCATATGTGGCTGCTGGTGTGGCATGGGTTAGACGCGCAGTGGTTACAATACCGGTAGATAGACCTGCCATTTCTGCCTGTTCCAGATACGTTGTTAGCTCGTTACCTTTGCTGCTGGCACAGTCGCCACGAAAAACATTCTGGTTTACGGCAATAACCCCGGCTTTACTTTTCACACCGGTCATCATTGCTGTCATGGTGCCCGCAGAATCGGGGGTCTGTTGATTGGTATTATAGGTTTTGCTTAATGCCAGATAAGGCAGTGTTTCAAACGTTAGCTGATTTTCTTCACCACTTTCTCCACGAAGCTGGCCTTCGAGAATTCTTGCTGCGGTAACGGTTGACATGCCCATGCCATCAGCAACAAATAAAATAATATTTTTAGCACGATGTTTATTAGCGCGTAATTCTTTGGCAATCTCGACAGCATGTTTACCATCGGCATACCATTTCGCCGCCGATTCATTTGCAGGCCCTGCCTGTGCAATGCCCATTAATGCTGCGCCTATGGCAGTAGCAAGTAGTAGACTAGCAAGTTTCAACTTTTTCATTTTTGTAACTCCTAACAATTAATGCAGCATAATTGCCGCAGTATATAAACACTAAGGAATACACAGCTATGCTGGCTTCCGACTTGAGAAGATATACAATGAATATTAAGGAACAATGTCATCTACTTGAAGAAAGCATGAAATCAAGAAATAAATTAAGGTTTAAATGAAATAAATTATCATGACTGTACAGAAAATATGACAGCTTAAATCTGTAATGTATTTAAGCCCCAAAGGAGGTTAAGCTGGTGATATCAGCATAATTACGGCTAAATTCAATCCGAAAAAATTAATGTATGTTCTTGCTGTAAACATGATTGTCGATCATGATTGATGGTTACAGATAAATAATATTTTTTTAGCCCACTAAAGCTGATAAAGGATTTACCGACTGTGAATATAGCAGATATTGATGCTCTGATTGAAGCAGAGCAAATTCGACATATATACAGCCAGACGCCGATATTTGTGCCAGTGGTCATGCTGGGTTCTTTATTCACCATTATTATGTTGTGGCCGGTTGTTTCTCCGCTTATTGCTATTATCTGGTGCCTGTGGATATGGTTATTGTATGGGGGGTTCTGGCTGATCTGCCGACGCTGGAAAAAAGTACAGCCGGATGATGCCTCAATGAAAGCCTGGGCACGGCCTTATGTGGTATTAGCCTGGGTGGC
>QIDK01000092.1 GCA_003228405.1 Gammaproteobacteria bacterium
AATAACCGATACCTGGATAACCTCCACGAAGCAGCCACAAAAAACTGTATTGCAATTCATGCCTATGTACGCATGACAAACCATGTTCATTAACTAGCCACACCCGCCTATATACACGGCATTACCCAACTAATGCAGGACACAGGCCGTAAATATGTACGTTATATCAATAAAACATACCAGCGCACAGGTGCACTTTGGCAAGGACGCTACAAGGCAGGTCTGATTGATAGTGAAGCATATTTACTCAAGCTGTATGCGCTATATAGAAATGAACCCGGTCCAAGCAGGAATGGCCCTTCACCCGGGCGACTATCCCTGGTCGAGCTATCATTTTAACGCGGAAAATCTGGATAATTCGAAACTCGAACAACATCCGGTATATAAACAACTGGCAAATAATATAGCATTACAACACATGCCTACCGGGAGTTATTTAAGACTGAACAGGTCAAGCATGAAATTCATAAAATGCGTGAAATGCTCAATCAGTAACTTGTTTTAGGCAGAGAAGATTTCAAAAATAAAATAGAAAAAATGACCAAAAGACAAACACGAGCCAGTATATCTGTGAGACCAAAAATTGAAGAGAGCCGTGCAATGTAGTACGTGCTCTAGTATATTAGAAACAACTGTGATCTGACTCCGGTTTACAAGTTTTACGGACGAATACAAGCTTAAGGGCCGATGCTTGCGGTTATTTGCGTTTTTCGCGTTTTCTTTTTCTTTTTCTTTATGTCTATTTAATACTTGTTTTTCAGTGGTTTAGGTCTGTTTTTATGTTTTGTGCCAGGGCTTAAGTAAGTGCCATTATTCGAATGGCACTTACTTAAGGCTGATTTACAAAGAATTCACTAAAACCCGGGCCAGATAAAACCCAGGCCAGAGAACAATTAACTCTAATATTTAGAAACAATTGATCTCTGGCCCGGGTTTCTCGGGTTTCTGTGCGAGACACATAAACCGAGGTTTAATTTGACTATTCAGGGTGCAAACTTTACACTTTAAAATTCAATTGAAACTTCTAAAGACAGGTATGGCGGCATGAAAGGAATTCTCGGCTCAGTAGGCAAATCAGGGAAGAATATTCGCAGTGATGTGGCTCTTATTCAAGAACTGCTCAATCATAAAATCAGACAATTGCATGGTGAAAAAAAACTACAGGTTGATGGCGTCATAGGCAATAAAACCATCAATCTAATCACTAAATATCAGAAAGATGTGATGAAAATGATTAAACCTGACGGACGTGTTGACCCAGCTGAAGAACTTTCGCATCTCTCTATGATAAGTATCCTGTAAAACCCGCAAAGCATGTAGCTAAGGTAACTCAGGATTATTGGAAGGGAGATAGTGCAAGATGGTTGCAGGAGAAGAAACTGCAAAGCATGAATCCTCAGTTTCGAGTTAAAGTAAAAGCCGTTATTAAGGCATTAAAAGAAGATGGTTTTAAACCAAAAATATTTTATGGCTGGAGATCTGAGGCGGTACAGCTGGATTTATATATTCGAAAGCGTTCAAAAGTCAAATTCAGCTTTCACAATGCTGCTAAGAAAGATGGTGTGCCCAATGCTTTTGCCGCAGATATCATTGATTCTCGATATGCATGGTCAGATAAACCGGAAACCAAAAAATTCTGGGAGGCTCTGGGAAAGGCTGCAAAAGTGCAGGGGCTATACTGGGGCGGTGACTGGAAATCATTTAAAGATTGGGCACATATTCAAATGCACAAAAATAGCAAATTACGAAGTGTCTATCTGGAAAGTCAAAAGGCAAATAAGTGAGATTAAACTGGTGAGAAAATTTATAAAACTTTTGCCATTTATTTTTGTGTTTTGTGCCCCATGCCCATTATCCGGTGTCGCATTCAGTTCGCCGCCAGATAAATTGCCCGAAACTAAAGATAAATCATTATTTTTAAGTATTGTTGCCACAGAAACTCAACGGCTTGAGCTTATAATAAAATATCAGCAGCTTAGTAAACAGTTTAAATACTTGCGCATTGTCAGCAGTAATGACTGTAGTAATTTAAAGCCTGAACTGGTATTTCTTGTGTCCGCACAGAGTAGCAATAAATCAAAAATAAAAGAAGCATTAAATAATGCGAAAGTTCATGTGGTTGATAGTTATATGCGCGAGTGTAAGGCCAAACCTGGTTCTTTTTTAACTTATAATATACCGTTTATAGATGATTCAATTCTAAAGCTGCCACGGGGTACTATTAGCTGGTCATTTGATGATGTTGCTTCACAGCTCATACCGTTAGATGATGAATTTTCTTTTTTAGTCGTGAAAAAATATAATGGCAATATCAATGATGAAGTAGAGGGCAGAGAGGCTTCGCTTTATCTTATTAAAAACAAAAGTTCAAAGCGGCTAAAACTTTTACAGCAGTGCTGGGATTTTTCAGAACCAGTACGTAAACAATCGCTGTTTAGCTTTCAGTGTATGACCGAAATGGCTGTTAATCAGCCTGTTCACACGATCTATGTATACGACATAAAAGAGCAGAAAATGGTCTTTAAAAAATCATACTGCCAGAAGCCCGAGATAAAAGCCTTATCTTCTGTTGCCTGTTATGGAGAATCAGTTAATGAGTTTGGTGAGCTGAACTTAATTCAGCAGGTGTACAAATTTAATTTACAATAATCTGTAAAAATCGGGTCAAAAAAAACCGGAAAAACCGGGGTCAGAGAATAATGGCACTTACTTAAGCTCTGGCACTAAACATAAA
>QIDK01000064.1 GCA_003228405.1 Gammaproteobacteria bacterium
TAAAGCTACCTTCTACAAATTATATTTTTTTATTTGCGTGTCTTTGCGTTTATTTGCGGTAAAAATGCTTTTTGCTTTTAGAGATATTTGTAGGGATAGCTCAGGGACAGAGTCTGGTTAATTGAATCTAACTATTGGTATAACCGCCACCTCCAGGCGTTTTAATGCTGAGGTAATCTCCCGCCTTAAGCACCTTTGAAAACTTGGCTGGATATTTTTTACCATTAACCATGTTTTCTCCCCTGGCACCACAGCCTGCGTTCATTCCCCAGGGTGCATGGCTTCTTCTTTCTGTTAATAATGTGACCTGTATGTCATCTAGCATGGTAAAAGACCGAAGCAGCCCTTGCCCCCCTGAATGCTCGCCTTCACCTGCGGAATTTTTTCGGAATGCATACTCATTGACCCTTAACGGATAATTCATTTCTACCACTTCAACCGGTGTGTTTAAGGTATTGGTCATATGGGTTTGCACCCCGCTTAAACCGTTATACAAAGCACTAGCCCCCATTCCTCCGCCAATGGTTTCATAGTAATCCCAGGCATTTTTATTATTGCTTTGAGTAGAGCCCATCGCCAGGTTATTCATGCTGCCCTGGCTGGCGGCTGGCATTTTTTCTGGTATAGCCTGTGCCAGTGCGCCAGTTATTACATCAACTATCCGTGTACTGGTTTCCACATTGCCCGCCGCAACTGCCGCGGGGCGCTGTGCATTGAGCAAACACCCCTCTGGCGCAGACAGGCTGATATGCCGAAAACTACCGGCACAGGCGGGGGTGTTCGCGGGCATCAAACAGCGGAATACATAAAAAACGGCAGCGGCCGCCACCGACAGGGGGCAATTGATATTGCCTGCCACCTGTTTTGCCGTGCCCTCAAAATTAACCTGAATATCCGCGCCTGATACGGTAATGGCAGCCTGAATTTTAATATCTTCATTTCCCTGCCCATCATCATCCATAACATCTGTAAAACGATAAATCCCATCCTGAATATCTTTTGTCGCATCTCTGGCTATTCTTGCTGCATAATCATTTAATGCCGTGAGTGCAGCCTGATAACTCGCCATGCCTGATGATTCAATTAATTCCTGTAAGCGCTGAAGTCCCCGCCTGTTTGCGCTAATCTGGGCACAGAAATCCCCATATGACTGATGCGGGTTTTTCAGCACCGATAATAGCGACTGCATTGTCTCTGCCTGCTCAACATTATTTCTTAACAGATGTGTCGGTGGAATCACCAGGCCTTCCTGGCTTAACTCAGATGATATGGGCATGGAACCGGGGCTGCTCGCTCCAATATCCGCATGATGGGCACGGTTTGCGACAAACCCCATCAGTCTCTGTTTAAAAAATATGGGGCCGATAAGGGTGATATCGGGTAAGTGGGTGCCCCCAAGATAAGGATCGTTTAACACCACCATATCGCCCGGTGCCCAGCTGATTTTACTCACTATATCCCTGGCAGCATAAGCCATGCTCCCCAGATGTACCGGAATATGGGCGGCCTGAGCACAGAGCTCGCCCTGAGCATCAAACACAGCACAGGAATAATCCAGCCGATCTTTTATATTAGGCGAAAAAGCGACTCGCCTTAATACAGCACCCATTTCATCGCACACAGCTTCAATTCGGCTGGCGAACACGCCTAAGGCAATAGCATCCATTAAAAACCTCAAAATGAATATTTATATAAATAATTGCATTATTCACTTGAAAAATGTCTCTGTCTAACATATCTTAATGCCCCACTAATTTAGTCAAGTATTACCCACCTTTATAAACAGGAAATAATTATGAATCCTCTATTAACAATCAAAGGCACTTTAACCGTAGGCTTTATCCTTGCGCTTGCCATAGTTTTTACTATGGGCGCCGGCGCTGATGGCCTGAAAGCAGCTGCAATGACCTGGTTTCACGTAATGTCGGGGGTAGTATGGATCGGCCTGCTGTATTACTTTAACTTTGTACAGGTTCCCGGTGTAGGCCGTGCACTGGCTGAAGCCAATGACGGTGGCCCTGGCCCTGCGGCAATTAATAAATACATCGCACCCACTGCATTACTCTGGTTTCGTATGGCAGCAGCCTTAACCTGGTTAACGGGTGTAAGCGCACTGGCATCCCTTGGTGGCGGCATGCAGGGCGTAATTGATGGCTTCACCTTCTCTAATGGCATGGCAATTATTGGCATGGGCGCCTGGTTAGGTACTATTATGTTATTTAATGTATGGGTTCTAATCTGGCCAAACCAGAAAAAAATACTCGGTCTTGATGGCAAGGAACATAGTGCAGAGGCCATTGCGAGCGCCAAGAAAATAGCCCTGCTGGCTTCGCGCACGAATACGGCACTGTCTATCCCCATGCTGCTATGCATGGTTGGTTATGCTCACCAGCTGTAGCATATACCGCTGAGGTTATAAGCCATCCTGACACATATCCATCGGGGACAGACCGGTGCTTTTCCGCTCTGTCCCCTTGTTGGTACCACGGTAGCTGGCAGTGTAGTTAACGACCCCGATTGACTCGCAGTGGTCTTACCACAGGGGACAGAGCCTGAGCTATCCCCATAAAATAACCATTAAAATCAAAAAGATAAAGGCATTTTTAGCGCAAATAAACGCGAATGTACGCTATTTTTGTAAGAGGTAGCTTTAGCTGACGAAATATTTGTGCAATGCGAAGCGAGCCGTATAATATATCGGCTCGCTCCGCATCGCCTTCTATATCGCCAGCTA
>QIDK01000138.1 GCA_003228405.1 Gammaproteobacteria bacterium
CTGGCGATGCGAAGCGAGCCGATAAGCTATAATATGTTTTTAACGGCTCGCTTCGCATCGCAATAATTATCGTCAGCTAAAGCTAACTCCTACAGGCGCTATTTTTATAAAGCTTATTATCAGTATCCTTTATTTCTGATTCAGTAATAAGGCCACTGGAACTCCGACACAGGCATTCGGAGATGACGACGCTTTTTTAGTTAACGGGATAGTAGTGAGTAATTATTATTGACAAATTGAGTATGGTTTCTTATGTAATATTTATAACTAATTAAAACAAAATATAACTACACAGGTGCAGCGTACATAGAAAAATAGATTAATGGAATGAGGCTCCGTGATGTATGATTCGCTCAAAGTTATCATTCGAGTCTGAATTAGCCCGCGAATATTTATAAATGAATGGCATAAAGTGAACAGAAAAAGAAATTACGAATGCACGCAAAATAAAAAGATACAGCCAAACATCAAACATCAAACATCAAACGTTAAAGGCTTTTAAGTAAATTATTTAAGTTTGATTCTTTTAGTGCCTTCGAGAGTCTATTCATGAATAATACCGCTTTTGTCGCGATTTCATTTGACTTTTGTCTGCATTATGTCTCTAAGAGTGCTGTAGGGAAATCCCTACAATATTTATCTATTTTTACTTACACATAACACCGGTATTCAGGAAGCGAACTTTCTACATTAAAATTATTTTGATGATACTATTCGCCGCTAAATTTATTTTATAAACATGTAGAAATCAGGAGGAGGCGATTCAGCTTTCCTGCTAACTGCAATAAAAATGTAGGAAAGATTGTATGAATAATGTATTAAAAACAGGCCTGACAGGTGTATTTGTTGCCAGTCTGGTTACACTTAGCGCATGTAATGGGAGTGACGGCTCATCGACGACGGCTCAGCAGGAGCCCCTAAACAAATTTCTTTTTGTGGGTGAAAACTCAGCTACTGGCTCTGAGCTATGGAGTTCAGATGGCACAGCTGAAGGCACGATACTGGTAAAAGATATCAATGACTCCGGTAACAGCTATCCTTCTAGTTTTACCCAGATAGGCAGTACTACATTCTTTATTGCAGACGATGGTATCAACGGTTCTGAACTATGGAAAACAGATGCAAATGGCACTTCTCAGGTAATAGACCTTAACCCTGATGGATCCGCTTACATCAGAAATTTAACAGAATTTAACGGTGAGCTGTATTTTATGCTTGGCTCTACCACTGCCACATCATCTGCCGGGCTCTGGAAATCTGATGGTACCACTGCGGGTACTGTATTTGTTAGCAGTACCATACCTGCAAGCAGGAACTATACTATCAAAAGTACTGCTGCATATCTTTACTTTAAATATATAAACAACTCGACAGTATATAGAACAGATGGCACCACAGCTGGCACGGTCAGTTTGCCAACCGCCAGTAGCACAGGAGAGTACTATTATAATGTAAATGATTTTGAGGTTGTTAATAATACGCTTTATTTTGTAGCTAGTACCTTTAATGCTGCAGGAAGTAATATTGGTAACAAGTTATGGATGTCAGCCGATGCAACATCAGAGGTATCTCTCGTTAGCTCCACATTAAATATTAGTGGATATAATGATCAACTAGCTGCATTAAATAACACATTAATGTTTAATGCTAACGATGGAGTAGGCGGAAACATACTATGGATGACTGATGGTACCGCGCAGGGCACGGTTCCTTTCCAGAATGCGAGCAACCAGAATCAAACGATATACAGTAACAGGGAAATATCTAGTGCAGGCAGCAAAGTATATTTTTATACGAATTATTATACTTTATGGGCAACAGATGGCACCCCTGCTGGTACAGAACAGATAAGCAATTCTGCCAGTTCCAGGCTTCTCGGCGCAAATAATGGCGTTGCATATTTCAAAGAAAATACTAATCGATCTCTCTGGTTTACAGATGGCACGACCGCGGGCACTTTAAAACTGGCAGATACCTCTATGTCCATAAGTGTCGCCACTACAAACGATTTATATTACACCGTATATGAAGATAATAATCGCCTGGGCCTGTGGAAAACATCCGGTACAGTTGCCTCAACTGTAAAAATTACCAGCCTGGCAAACCCGATAGGTGAGTCTGGCGCCATTAGAAATTTGTATGCAACTGATAGCTCCGTGTTTTTTAACGGCTACGACAGTCAGTCAGGTTATGAGTTATGGAGCAGTGATGACACGGCTGCTGGTACAGTGCTACTAGCAGATATTAATACTACCAGCAATGCAAGTAGCTATCCTTATGGCTATATAGAGTTAAATGGCAAGGTTTATTTCATTGGTTTTTCTGACGAAACGGGTTATTCACTATGGGTAAGTGATGGTACGGCTACGGGCACATCAGTTATAAAAACAGGCTTCTATGGCATTTATGAATTAGTTGTTGCCGGCAATAATATTTACTTTAATGGCGATACAATTGAGAACGGCAGTGAGTTGTGGGTATCTGACGGCACCACAGAAGGCACTAAAATTGTAATCGAATTATATGAAGGTGAAGCATCAACTGGGCCCTATAATTTCTATGCCTTTAATAATCAGCTATATTTTAACGTTGAAGGCCTGTTGCTAAGAACAGATGGCAGCATAGAAGGCACAGAAGTTGTAAGCCTGAATGAAGCTTATTCCATGCAGCATATCGGCAATAAACTGTTCTTTGTTTCATATGGCAA
>QIDK01000124.1 GCA_003228405.1 Gammaproteobacteria bacterium
ATAATACATCGGCTCGCTCCGCATCGCCTTCTATATCGCCAGCTAAAGCTACCGCCTACAAATTATATTTTTTTATTTGCGTGTCTTTGCGGTAAAAATGCTTTTTGCTTTTAGAGATATTTGTGGGGATAGCTCAGGCTCAGATCCCAGGGCTTAAAAATAACAGCTAGCTAAATAAAAAAGGGGATCATATGATCCCCTTTATATATATAGTCTTCAAAGTGTGACTAGACAAGTCGGTTTATTTGCTTTCTTTGCTAATAAGATAGTTAGCGATCTTTACCATGGCGTCAAAATTGCCAGCCTGTGAGCCAGAAATCGTATATTTACCATTTATAGCTAAGGTGGGTACGCCATTCATCTTGTATTGCTGGCCCAGTTGCATCGCCTGTCTGGCGCGCATTTCAACAGCGAATGAATCGTAGGTTGCAACAAAGGTTTCCCGCTTTACACCCTGGGATACCAGAAAATCAACTATTGCTGCCTTGTCGTAAAGCTTCTGCTTTTTTATATGCATGGCAGAGAAAATGGCTTCATGGTACTTCTCACCTTCACCCATGATTTGCAGTGCGTAGTATGTTTTGGTGTGCACCATCCAGCGTGGGTTGAGCGGTGCCGGCACGCGGGTAAATTGCACATTTGCGGGCAGTGTTTTTTTCCATTTTTTTAAAGTAGGTTCAAAACTGAAGCAATGAGGGCAGCCGTACCAGAAAAATTCGAGTACCTCTATTTTATCACCACTTTGTGTGGCAACAGGTGTGGCCAGTTTGGTATAGGATTTACCCTCAACAAAATCTTTTGCCTGTGAAATGGCGGGTAATAACAGCAACAGGCAAAATAGACCGATTTTTTTAGTGAAATGCATTTTTTGATCTCCAGAATTCATTTTTATATGACAGGCCACAGGTCATAAAATTTCAAATTATTATTTAACTGCCCTGGGCCGAATATTTCATGGCTTAAGGACTGATGAAATAGTCGGATTATAGATTATGCCACAGGGGAAAAACAAAAAAGGCTGCAATAGCAGCCTTTTTGAAATTACATCACTATCTAAATAAAATTATTTCATTTGAGCGATATAGTGAGCGACCGCATTAATTTCTTCGACTTTCATTTTATTAGCTACATTGTGCATCATATTATTGCTGTCATTGGTGCGAGCACTGTCACGGAAATCTTTTAACTGTTTGATGGTGTAATCGGCATGCTGACCCGCAAGTGACGGGAATTTGGCAGCCGGGTTACCCGATCCATTAGGGCTATGACAGCCCATGCATGCGGGAACATTGGAGGTGCTGTTACCACCGCGGTAAATGGCTTTGCCCAAAGCGACCTTAGAGGCATCAGCGGTAGTTGGCCTGTGTTTTTTGCTGGCAAAGAAAGCCGAAACATTAGCAATATCAGCATCGGTTGCCAGCGTAAAAGCCATGCCGGTCATAGTGTCGTCTTTGCGGGCACCATTTTTGTAGTCGTTTAGTTGTTTGCTCAGATATTGTGCACTCTGCCCAGCCAGATTAGGGAACTGAGGAATAACACTGTTTCCATCAGGCATATGACAGCCAGCACAGATGCCAGCTGCTGTGGCTTCACCGGCAGCCAGATCAGCGGCAGTCGCTGTAGCATTGAGGCCAGTCATCAGGCCCAGGATTGCAAGTAAAGGTATAAAATTCATTACTGGTTTTCTCCAAACTTATATCGCCAGCTTTTGCTGGCAGTAGAAATATGATGCCTACAGGTGCAACCAGAATCGTCACAGACCTGTTATGTATTGAGCCTTACAGGGCAAAATTCACTCCCGAGGCAAAAAAGTGGCGCAAGTCTACACCAGATAGGCTACTTCAGCAATTTTGCGCATGCTTTTTAGGGTAAAATCCCCTGCTATCAATGATAAATATGAGTAATATCAAAAGTATGGTTAATTACTATCGTCGAGCAAGCTTTTTTACCAGTGCCAGTAAACCCAGCCAGTTTCCAGAAAATGAGATGCTGGAGGTTGGTTTTGCCGGTCGATCCAATGCGGGCAAATCCAGTGCGATTAACACTTTGTGTGATCAGAAGTCACTGGCTCGCACCAGCAAAACCCCTGGTCGCACCCAGCTGATTAATTTCTTTCCGCTGGATGAGCAGCGTTGTCTGGTGGATTTACCCGGTTATGGTTATGCCAAAGTGCCGGAGAAAATTCGTCGCGAATGGCAAAAACTAATGGAATCATACCTGGGAGAAAGAGAGCAGCTGCGGGGTCTGGTTATTATTATGGATATCCGTCATCCCTTAAAAGATTATGACTGGCAAATGCTTGAATGGTGTGAGCATAAGAATACACCGGCGCATATTGTATTAACAAAAGCGGATAAGTTAAAAAAGGGAGCGGCCAGCAAGCAGTTACTGGGTGTGAGACGTGAGCTGGAAGATGAGAACTTTGATGTCTCGGTACAGATATTTTCAGCCCTGAAAAAAAGTGGTCTGCCTGAGTTACAGAAGGTGCTGGATGGCTGGTTTGGCCTGCAGATGCTCTGATTCCAGAGTCTGACCCTGAGCTATCCCCACAAAATAAATATAAAATCAAAAAGATAAAGATATTTTTAGCGCAAATAAACGCGAATGTACGCTATTTTTGCAGGCGGTAGCTTTAGCTGACGAAATATTTGTGCAATGCGAAGCGAGCCGTA
>QIDK01000131.1 GCA_003228405.1 Gammaproteobacteria bacterium
GAGCCAACCAATCACCTCGATCTGGAAATGCGCCATGCATTATCTATGGCTCTGCAGGAGTATGCAGGGGCAATGGTGCTGGTATCACACGACCGGCATTTATTGCGCTCGGTGACAGATCAGTTTTTACTGGTAGACCAGGGCAAGGTCAGCCCATTTAATGACGACCTTGACGCCTATCGAAACTGGCTGATGCAGCCTAAAATTGAGACCACGGGTACAGTTACAGAACCCCCGGACAATAAGCTGCTGAATAAAAAAGCGCTACGGCAACAACAGGCAGAACAGCGCAAGCGCCTGAATCCACTAAAAAAAGAAATCCAGACCTTAGAGCAGAGCATGCAAAATATAGAGCAGCGGATACAGAATATTGAAGCTGATCTGGCATTACCTGATATGTATCAAGCAGCGAATCGTCAACGTATGGAAGAATTGTCGAGGGAAAGAGCAGAATTAGGTGGTCAGCTGCAACAAATAGAAGAAGACTGGTTACATAAAAATGAAGAACTGGAACTTTTAACCCTTGAAATAGCCCGTTAGTCCGATTAGCTGCAAGCTCAAAATGTAATTCTCTATAATACATAGTTAGGGAGGTTCTGACTTCGTCAGAATCTGCTTAGCAATATTCCCATTGCAATGGATCTGTTATTACAGGGGGAAATCAAATGTCTCAAGAAAGCTATCTATATCAACTTGACAATATTGGTGCCAGCACGCTGGCAGGTTTTTTTGTCAATTTCACATCATCACAGCAGCAAATTGAGCAGTCGCTATTAATGCTGGAAATGACGCCGAACGACAATATCCTTCTATTGAAATTACAGCAGGATATAGCCCTCATCCAGCAATCGTTGCAGGATATAGGTCTTGATAACATTCAGCCTTTAACGACCAGCCTGAATAAACTTTTGCAGGCTGTACGTCTAAATCACCTGCGCTTTGAAACTGTGCTGAGTGATTTATTTTTGCTTGCGATTGATGATATTAAAGTCGTTATTGAAAAAATCATCGATAATGAAGATCGTTGTGTTCTTATGGCACGCATGCCCAGAATATGTGAAAGCATTGATGCTATTGAAAAAGCCGATGACATAAATCGTGATGAGGCAATAAAAGACGCCCTTTTATTGCTGGACCCCAGCATGGAAATCATTGAGCCCAGCATCACCCTTAGTGATTCATTACTAAATCTGTTTTCAACAGACATGCCAGATGTAGAAGAACTGGCAGCCTACGGAGTTGAAGAAAATGATGACTTTATTTTCTTTCGCGCCCTGTCTGAACCACTTGAGTCTCGTGCAAATTACTGGCGAGGTCGTGTGCACAGAATGTTGCGGCTGGCCCTTAAAATAAATGATCAGGCCGGCAGACCCGTAGACCCAAACCAGCTGGCTGCAGCAATTTATATGCATGATGCGGGCATGGCACTCTTACCACTGGAAACCATTAACTGTGAAACTGAATTATCTGAAGCACAGCGAGATGAAATTCAGCAACACCCGGTAGTAGCGTATGAATTATTGCGCTATATGAAAAACTGGCGTGAAGCCTCATTTATTGTATTGCAACATCATGAACAGGTGAATGGCAAAGGCTACCCTTATGGCCTTGGCGAGAATGAAATTATTGATGGCGCAAAAATTCTTGCCATTGTTGATGCGATTGATGCACGAACCCATGAACGTGCACATGCCACTCTTCTAAAAAGACCCTTACTGCGTGCCGCTATAGAGCTGGGAGAAAATGCGGGAGTACAGTTTAGTGAAAAATGGGTTAATATATTCAAAGAGGTATTTCAGGAAATGAGAAAATTACAGGCTTAGTCTATACTTCTAATTTAAATGTAACTCAGGTAATTGCAGACAGGGTAAAATCAGGCTAAATAGCACCTTTTACTGAAGTAAATAAGTATTTTGTGGCTGACTTAACGTCGAATCGTGTCATCTGGATAGAATCTCAGCAACCTGCCAGTTATCTACAAGATAAATTTAATTTGAGCTAATGCTTATGAGTGAATTGATACACCTTGAATTAGAAACCCTTAACCATCTGAGTCCTCAGCAAGCCTTCGATATTTTGCACCATGTTCCAAGTGCACTACTGATTGATATTCGCTCCAATATGGAATTTTTATTTGTAGGCCACCCAACCGGTGCATTACATGTCGCCTGGATCGATGAACCCGACTGGTGCGTCAACCCGCACTTTGAAACAGAAATTCGCCAGCTTATGCTCGGTGGTATCTGTGACCAGGGAGAAAGCACACCACCCATTATTCTTATTTGCCGCAGTGGCAAACGCTCAATTGATGCCGGCAATGTGCTATTAAAAGCCGGGTTTCATAATGTATGTCATATCACAGAGGGTTTTGAGGGGGACAGGGATGAAGATTATCACCGAAACTCTGTTGGGGGGTGGCGGTTTAGGGGGTTACCCTGGGAACAATGTTAACCAAAGCCTAATTTATTTTCAACACAGGTAACCCTATTTATTCAGGGCAAGCTGTCTCATTCTCTCTGCTACTGCAAAGTATTCTTTATCAAAATTTTTAGTTTCAACTGAAAATATTACAGCATATATGATGTTTTTTATTACTGAATCTAAAATAAAGGATACTACTAATAAGCTTTAGAAAAATAGCGCCTGTAGGAGTTAGCTTTAGCTGACTC
>QIDK01000001.1 GCA_003228405.1 Gammaproteobacteria bacterium
TGCGGTAAAAATGCTTTTTGCTTTTAGAGATATTTGTGGGGATAGCTCAGGGACAGAGCGCCCCATATCAATTAAAAATGGGCGGCGGTCTTTCCCCAGGTATGTCAATCACACGAGAAACAGCTGTTTTCAGATATAATGAGTCGTCAAACCGAACACATCTCCCACCTCAGCACACAATATTTGAAAAAACTCCAAAGCCTAGTATAATCATTCGTTTCGCGGCAGCTTCTACTGCCGTTTTTGCATTTCAGGGCCATTAAAAATGGCGATAAAAACCACAGTGAAGACAAATGAGCGGATCTGAACATCTAATGAATACCTATGCACCACTTGATATCTGTTTTGAAAGGGGTGAAGGTGCCTGCCTGTATGATAATCAGGGCACGGAGTTTCTGGACGCACTCTCAGGCATTGCGGTTTGTGGCCTGGGACACTGCCACCCGGCTGTTACTCAGGCAATTCAACAGCAGGCTGAAAAATTGCTGCATACCTCTAATTTATACTGTATTCAAAATCAGCAGCAGTTAGCCGAACAACTTTGCAATATATCCGGCATGGATCGCGTATTTTTCTCCAACTCCGGTGCCGAAGCCAATGAAGCTGCGATTAAACTTGCCCGGCTCTATGGCAATCAGCAGAATATAGAAAACCCTTCCATTATTGTTACCGATGGTAGTTTTCATGGGCGTACTCTGGCAACCTTAAGCGCCACCGGCAACCGTAAAGTTCAGGCTGGCTTTGAGCCTCTGGTGCATGGTTTTATCCGCGCACCCTATAATGATATCGACGCAATAAAAAGTATTGCTCAGAACAGTATTAATACAGTAGCAATACTGGTTGAACCCATTCTGGGTGAGGGTGGCGTTAAACTGCCCGATGAAAACTACCTGTCTGAATTACGCCGTATTTGTGATGAAAATAACTGGCTGCTTATGCTCGATGAAATTCAAACTGGCATGGGTCGCACCGGCCAGTGGTTTGCATTTCAGCACAGCAAAATTAAGCCCGATGTAATGACGCTCGCCAAAGGTCTTGGCAATGGTGTGCCAATTGGTGCCTGCCTGGCACAGGGCAAGGCAGCCGAACTGTTTCAGCCCGGCAATCATGGCTCAACCTTTGGCGGCAACCCCCTCACCTGTGCCGCGGCGAGTGCGGTAATTGATACCATTAGTGCAGATAATTTGTGTCAGCGTGCCGAACAACTGGGCAATAAAATGCTTAAGGCATTTACAGCACAGCTCGATTCAGTTGCTGCGGTAAAATCTATTCGTGGCAAAGGTCTGATGCTCGGCATTGAACTGGATCGTGACTGCACTGAGCTGGTGGCTAAAGCACTGCAACAGAACTGTTTAATCAATGTAACCGCAGGTAATATTGTGCGTCTGTTACCCCCCCTTATTTTGTCTGATCAGCAGGCTGACAGGATCGTAGAAATTGTTAGCAAACTGATCAAAGACTTCCTGAATTAATATTTTCTTATTGCGGAGACGCCAATGGCGACGCGTCATTTTCTAAGTTTACTAGACCTTACCCCAACCGAACTAAAGCAGTTACTTAAGCGCGCTAGCGAGCTTAAGAAAATGCAGCATGCAGGGGAAATTTACGAACCTTTTAAAAACAGGGTGCTGGCGATGATATTCGAAAAATCATCCACCCGTACCCGGGTTTCATTTGAAGCGGGCATGGTGCAGTTAGGTGGCCATGCTATGTTTTTATCTCCCCGTGATACCCAGCTGGGCCGGGGTGAGCCAATTGAAGATACCGCCCGCGTACTCTCCAGTATGGTCGATATTATTATGGTGCGCACCTTCGAGCATGAAAAACTCACCACCCTCGCCAGTCACTCTTCCGTACCGGTGATTAATGGCTTAACCGACTGGCTCCACCCCTGCCAGCTACTGGCGGACATGCAGGCATGGATAGAGCATCGTGGAGATGTCGCGGGAAAAACTGCCACCTATGTAGGTGATGGCAATAACATGTGTCATTCCTATATCAATGCGGCGCGCCAGCTTGATTTTAATTTGCATATCGCCTGCCCCGAAGGCTATGACCCGGATCCGGAATTAGTTAAAGCCGCAGGCGATAAGGTCAGCATCTTTAGAGACCCCAGGGAAGCATGCGACAGCGTTGATATGATCGTAACCGATGTCTGGGCCAGCATGGGTCAGGAAGAAGAGCAAAAACAGCGTGAGTCTGCCTTTATCAACTTTCAGGTGAATGATGATTTAATGGCAGTTGCCAACAAAGACGCACTGTTCATGCACTGCCTGCCTGCACACCGTGGCGAAGAAGTCAGCGCCAGTGTGATAGATGGCCCGCAAAGTGTAGTCTGGGATGAGGCAGAAAACCGTCTGCATGCTCAAAAAGCGCTACTTGAATTTTTACTGAGCTGATCTTGACAAACCAGACTGATATGCAAATGTTTGCGCCCCGTTAAGACTCATCTGCATCGGGGACAGACGTGCTTTTTACGCCTGCCCCATGTGGTGATTCCGATCAGTTTGACAGGGCGATGAACGACACCGAACAGCTTTTGGTGGTCTTAATAAGGGGACAGAGCCTGAGCCATACCCACAAAATAAGTATTAAAATCAAAAAGATAAAGGCATTTTTAGCGCAAATAAACGCGAATGTACGCTATTTTTGTAGGCGGTAGCTTTA
>QIDK01000198.1 GCA_003228405.1 Gammaproteobacteria bacterium
ATTACTGAGCATATCAGCAATATATTTCAGGAAGGCGAGTTAGATGAAAAAGTGGTGTGTCGGAATTTCCGACACACCAGTCAGCATGGGGCGATAGAAGGGAAAACACAGGCGAAGGAGGTTAAGCATTACAACCTCGATGTCATTATCTCTGTAGGCTACCGGGTTAAATCCAGACAGGGCACTCAGTTCCGCATTTGGGCGACTCAACGCCTGAAAGAATACATCATCAATGGTTTTGCCCTGAATGATGAGCGTTTTAAAACCGGACAGTCGATGAATTATTTTGATGAATTGCAGGGCAGAATTCGTGAAATCCGCCTGTCTGAGCGGTTTTTTTATCAGAAAATCAAGGATATATACACCACCAGCATTGATTATGACTCCAGTGATGAAAAAACCATCGGCTTTTTTAAAATCGTGCAAAACAAGCTGCTGTGGGCTATCAGCCAGCAAACGGCGGCGGAGCTGGTTTATCGTCGGGTGGATGCGACCTTGCCATTATTGGGTATGCAGTCTTTTGACAAGAACAAGCTCGCAGCGATTAAAAAGCAGGATGTGAGCATTGCCAAAAATTACCTGATTGAAGACGAAATAAAGTTACTGGGATTGTTGGTTGAGCAATATCTGGCTTTTGCAGAAACCATGGCGCAACAGCAACAAGCCATGACGATGAATGACTGGATAACTCGGTTGGATGCCATATTGCAACTTAATGGCAGAGATCTGTTAACCCATGCTGGTAAAATCAGCCATAAAATGGCAGCGGAAAAGGCAACGCTGGAATATGGGAAGTTTCGGGATGAACAGAAACGGCTTGGTCATGAGATGAGCTTGAAGGAGATTGAGGAAGATATTAAAAGTTTGAAGGGTGAAGGGTGAAATTATGGCTGGGGATTGGGGGGGAGGACTCTGAGCTATCCCCGCAAAATATACTTTATAATCAAGGTGTATAAAGAAATATTTGAGCAGGCTGAAAACTTTAAGAAATATCAAAGTCAGTAAGATAATATCAAAGTCAGTAAGATATGAAAACTATTTAAACCAGTAGAATCACTACTGTTAAATTGCACGCAAAACTTGCCCACCCGTCTCACGGATTAAAATTTACCGCAAAGACATAATCGGCCAGCCCTGAGCTGTCGCATATTCCAGCAACTGCTCATCACCATCCACCACCACAGGGTTCTCAACCAGCTTTAATAACGGCAGGTCATTATGAGAGTCGCTATAAAACCAGCTGCCCTCAAGGTCCATATTGTTATCTTTCATCCAGTTGTTTAAACGCTCTACCTTGCCATGCTGAAAACAGGGAGTGCCGGCTACCTGACCCGTATATTTACCATTTTTAATTTCAGGTTCTGTGGCCAGTAAGTTTTCTATACCGAATGCTTCAACAATGGGCGCGGTGACGAAGCTATTGGTGGCGGTGATCACCAGCAAAGTGTCGCCTGCTTTACGATGTTTCTCAATGATATCAAATGAGGCAGGGTTCATAATTGGCCGCACTTTTTCCTGCAGAAATTGCTGCTGCAACTGTCGCAGTGTGTCTGCATCATTTTCTGTCAGAGCTTTTAGAGAAAAAGCGAGAAATTCAAAGATATCCAGAGTGCCCTGTTTGTATTCATCGTAAAAACGCTGATTTTCCTGCTCATAAAATTCAGCGTCGACAATGCCCTGTTCGGCGAGAAACACGCCCCAGAGGTAATCGCTGTCCCCAGCCAGTAAGGTATTATCAAGATCAAATAACGCCAGTGCCATAAAAAATCCTTAGTTGAAATCTAAGGATACTCTGATCAGTCTGATTATTTTAGGCTGGCTAAAATGGCCTGTGTTTTCCCCGAAGTTCGTTACAATAGACGACTATTCCGCCTCACTTCGTGAAAAATACAGGCCATTTTTTCTCAGCCTAATTTTAACCGTACTTGATCAGAGCACCCTTAAACTATGATAAATAATGTCTATAGTTATGTCATATATATTCATATTGTAACCAAACAGGCATTGCTAAGCTGTCAGTTTTTTGGAAGAATTGAAGCTACAAATAACAAAGGTGCTCTAAGTGATTGATTCTGACGGATATAGATCGAATGTAGGCATTATTTTGTGTAACTCGGACGGGCAGGTTTTCTGGGCGCGTCGCTGTGGTCAGGATGCATGGCAGTTCCCCCAGGGCGGCATTCAGGAAAATGAAACACCGGATGATGCCATGTACCGGGAGCTGCACGAAGAAACAGGCTTAAAGCCAGGCCATGTGAGCCTGATTGGTAAAACCGGAGGCTGGCTGCGCTATCAACTGCCTAAGCATATGATTCGCAAGAACAGCGTACCGGTTTGCATTGGCCAGAAACAGATCTGGTTTGTGCTTAAGCTGACGGGCTCAGAAAGTGATTTCAATTTATCCAATATGAAAAAACCGGAGTTCGATGACTGGGCCTGGGTGGATTACTGGTACCCAATGAAAGAAGTGGTGTTTTTTAAGAAAGATGTTTATCAGCAGGCTCTGTCTGAGCTGGAGCCTTTGATACTGGGTGATCTTAAAGATGCGGGTTAGGGTCTGGGCTATCTCCACGAATTTTTTATAAAAGCAAAAGGCATGTTGTCCGCAAATGAACGCGAATGCACGCAAATAAAAGCAAAATCATTAATGCTGTGTAGTGCGCCGCAGGCGCACAAACAAGAAAATTTGCGTTTATTTGCGTGCATTTGCGGACAACATGCTTTTAGCTTCTGACTTCGTTAAAGCGTGAGTCAAACAGGCTTAACTATAACCAGAATAATAATAGCCACCAGCAATAACACCGGCAATTCATTAAACCATCGATACCACACATGACTGTGTTTGTTCTGATCCTGTTTAAAATCTTTTACCAGTTGCCAGCAGATGATGTGGTAAACAATCAAAATAGCCACCAGCAGCATCTTAATGTGTAGCCACAATGAACCGGTGTAACTTTCTAAAGCGTAATCAAATAGCATCCATAATCCCAGCAGCAATGTGAGTATGCCGCCGGGGGTCATAATGCCGTAGAACAGTTTGCGTTCCATTACTTTAAAGCGCTCAATGCTGGTTTCGTCATCGGCCATGGCGTGGTAAACAAACAGGCGTGGCAGGTAAAACAGGCCGGCAAACCAGGTCACCATAAAAATCACATGAAAGGCTTTTACCCAGAGCATTAATTTCTCTATGGATTAACGAAAGATGCAGCATCTTAACTTGTTCATGGTTCGGTTGCTATTCTGCAGGCCTAATTAGGTCTATACTGTGTGTTGTTTCAATGACCTGTGTGTCATTTTTAAATGAATTTATGAGGTGTGGATATGATTAAAGCCGGTGTAGTAGGTGGAACCGGTTATACGGGAGTAGAGCTGCTGCGTTTGCTGGTGGCTCACCCTGAAGTTGAGTTGTCTATTATTACTTCCCGTGCAGAGGCAGGCTCCCCTGTGTCTGATTTATATCCCAATCTACGTGGGCATCTTGATATGCCTTTTCAGCCGCCTGAGCTGAAATCTCTGTGCGAATGCG
>QIDK01000077.1 GCA_003228405.1 Gammaproteobacteria bacterium
TAAGCATGAAAATTTTATTTACGGGTGCTACGGGCTTTATAGGTAAATTATTTACGCGGGTGCTGTTGGAAAACGGGCATGAAGTTTTTGCCTGGGTAAGAAGTATGGACAAAGCCCGGCTATTGCTGGATAACCGGGTGCACGCATTTATACACTTTGACGATTTGCACGAAGATGGCTTTGATGCGGTAATTAACCTGGCCGGCGCACCAATTGCCGATAAACGCTGGACAGATTCGCGAAAATTGTTATTACGAAAAAGTCGTATCGATTTAACATATTCACTTGCTGATTACATTAATGGGCTTCAGCAAAAGCCACATGTAATTCTGAGCGGTTCGGCAATCGGCTATTACGGCAGCCAGCCCGCTGAAACTTCACTGGGTGAATCTGCGCATGCTGTGGCGGGTTTTCAGCATTCTCTCTGTGCAGACTGGGAAGCCGCCGCACTATCGCTGGAGAGTGACTCAAGCCGTGTGTGTTTGTTACGAACAGGTATTGTGCTGGGCCTGGGAGGCGGTGTGCTGGGTAAAATGCTGTTACCTTTCAAGCCAGGGCTCGGCGGCCCGATAGGTGACGGACAGCAAATGATGTCATGGATTCATATTCGAGACTGGATGAATGCCTGTTTGTTACTGCTTGCAGATGAATCACTCTCAGGGCCTTATAATCTGGTTAGCCCTAACCCTGTGAGCAATGAAAAATTCAGTAAAGCCCTTGCTCAGGCCGTGCATCGTCCAGCTGTTTTGCGCGTGCCCTGTTTTGCTCTAAAACTGGTTATGGGCGATGCATCTGAGCTGTTATGCAAAGGTCAGCGTGTCTTGCCGGAAAAATTATCCACAGCAGGGTTTCAGTTTGAATTTAACGATATCGAGCTGGCTTTTGCGGATATTCTTTAAATTAGACCGCCTGCCAGCAGTGCACTGCTTTAGTGGTTAGATCCAGGCTGTTTTCGCCCTCAACTCGAATATGAATCCATTCTATAAAAAAATACTGATTTTTTTTGGAAAATCCAGAAAAAGCTGACTAAACTAAATGAAAATAAACCGATTTTAGCAGCCCCAGGGCTGTTCTGTATAAAAGACCTAAAACGAGGATACTGGCGTAGATAGTATGAATCCAGAATATCTTTTTCATCATTAATACCTGCGGCAGGAATCGGGGCAATAATGACATCATTTTAATATACTGGGGCAGCAGTGAGCCTGCTTCTGTTGATATTTAGTAATTTAGAAGGAATATAGGGATAGCCATATAAACCTGCCATTCTGAACCTGTTGACTAAAAATCCCACATCAAATTAGTCGCTCAGGATGACATAATTGAAGGGGTATTCTTTATCTTTTTAACAAAAACCCAGGAAGATACTATGCATACAGCTCAAACTCTGGTTAGAGATTCAATAGAATTGATATCTTTGCCGGATGTTTATTTACAGTTAAGAAATGTGATTTATTCACCGAACACGACTATGTCTGACGTGGCGCAGATAATAGTGCATGATCCGGCTATAACCGCTCGGTTATTAAAAATAGTTAATAGTTCATTTTTTGGTTTTCCGTCAAAAGTCGACACGGTAACTCATGCCATTAATTTACTGGGCACCCAGCAGGTTCATGATCTGGTGCTGGCAACGGTAGTTATTGATAGCTTCTCTGGTTTTGCAAATGATTCTTTAAATATATATGACTTCTGGTTTAATAGTGTACATTGTGCCGTAACCGCTCGCCTGCTTGCCTATTACTGTGAAAATCTGGATACGGAAAGACCTTTCATTGCTGGCCTGTTGCATAAAATTGGTCACTTAATCACTTACCAGGCGATGCCGGAAAAATCCTGTTTAGCACAACAATTAGCGACACAGAAGAATATCGATCTGTATCTGGCAGAACGAGAATTACTCGGTTTTGATTATGCTCAGGTCGGCGCTAAATTAATGCATGAATGGAAATTGCCCAGCAGTTTACAGGAGATGACTGAATTTCATATAGAACCTGAAAAAGCGACTGAGTTTAAGCTTGAGACAGCTATAATTCACATTGCATCCGTCATTACTCAAAATTCAATAGCGCAAATTCCCGTTTCACCTGAAACCCTGGCAGTCAATCCTATATGCTGGGAAATAACCGGTTTATCAGTTGATGATATGGCAGAAATTAAAAGTGAAGTTGATCTGCAAATTTCGATGGTTATGAATTTGTTATTTACACATAAAAAAAGTGCATAAGATTAATCTTTAAATTGCTCAATCTGAGCAGGCGCGAAGCTTGTTTCTGTTATATCGCTTTACTATTTTGGTGCATTTTTCAGTAATATTTTTCTGTTGCAATATGACCTGGCTGACGATGTGTATGGCGACGCATCCCCCGGCCCTCAAGCAGGTCGGTAACATCGGCTATCATTTCTGAATTTCCACATAACATAACATGGGCTGAATCAGGCGAAAGTTTTAAACTGGCACGCTTTTCAAATTCACCGTTTTCTATACTAGCGGTGATACGTGAGTTTATTGTGGCCTTAATTTTTTCACGGGTTACACAGGGTAAAAAGCAGAATTGATCCGGGTGTTGTGTTTGCA
>QIDK01000176.1 GCA_003228405.1 Gammaproteobacteria bacterium
ATGACTTTATTATGGCAGCAAAATGTGATGTGGTTTATATAGAATAACAGGTGTAGTTTAAATTAATAAAACTATTTTCTTTAAGTCCTGATAGATAAGAGAATTTAAAAGGTGAGCTAACATTTTTCATAATCTGAAGTTACCTGCCAGAAAATGATACTTTTAATAATACAGAATGGATGTCGCTTTTTTATATAATCAATCACTACTTTCCTTCTTAATATTAACTGGATTGAGTGAAAGGCTATTGCGGAAAGATTTAACCAGTTTTAAATATAATTAAACATGAAAGTAATAATTCCACTTCGTCATACCTGCGAAAGCAGGTATCCAGTGTCTGCAATGAATTAAATCGATAGCAAAAAAAACACTAAATGTTAATTATTTGTACATATCTATTATTTAAGCTCCGGGTTTCATCTTAAACTGGAGTATAACTAATGAATAAAGTTAAGTGCACATCGAGTCTTTTATTCTGTGTCTGTTCGATATTAAGCCAGGTTGGCATAGCATCACCTACTGAACATCATGGTGATAGCCAGCTGCATGAGAAGCAGCACCAGCAGCAACCTCGTCAACAGAATGTGCAGCTGGGGCCACGCCCATATTATCTGCTTAATGATATGCAGCAAGGTAAATTAAAAACAGAGTTACAGAAATGTACCAGTCGATCTAAATTTAAAAAGACAAATTTTTCGATTGGGCATCGCGGTGCTGCCATGCAGTTTCCCGAGCATACCCGAGAGTCTTATGAAGCGGCAGCCCGTATGGGCGCAGGAATTGTTGAGTGTGATGTCATCTTCACACAGGACAAAGAACTGGTCTGCAGGCACTCTCAATGTGATTTACATACGACAACCAATATTCTTGAAACACCGCTAGCGGCAAAGTGTTCGGCTCCATTTTCTCCTGCTACTTTTGACGTGGGTGGAAATATGATTACAGCGGCAACCGCTCAGTGCTGCACCAGCGATATTAGCCTGCAGGAATTCAAAACATTAAAGGGTAAAATGGATGCATCGAATAAAGCCGCCACCAGCGTAGCAGAGTATTTAAACGGAACCGCCGGCTGGCGCACTGATCTTTACACGCAAAATGGAACCTTAATGACGCATGCGGAAAGTATCGAGCTGTTTAAGTCTCTTAATGTGAAAATGACACCAGAATTAAAAACACCCAGCGTAGAAATGCCTTATCAGGGCACCTATACCCAGCAGGATTATGCACAGCAAATGATTAATGAGTATAAAGAAGCAGGTGTAAGTGCAGATAAGGTGTTTGCCCAGTCGTTTAACATCGAAGATGTAGTCTACTGGATAAATTATGAACCTGAATTTGGCCAGCAGGCAGTTTATCTGGATGGCCGATATGATGATCCGAGCTTTAATTTTAGAGATCCGGCCACATGGTCACCGAATATGAATGAAATTGCAGGCATGGGTATCAATATCATTGCACCCCCCATGTGGATGCTAGTCGATACAGATGGCAGCGATAATATTGTTCCATCTGACTATGCCATAGCAGCTAAAGCCGCAAATCTTGAGCTTATTACCTGGACACTGGAGCGCTCGGGCCTGTTAGCCAATGGCGGTGGCTGGTATTACCAGTCAACTACACCCGTTATTAATAATGATGGTGATGTTTATACATTGCTGGATATTCTGGCAAAAGACGTAGGCATAAAAGGTATTTTCAGCGACTGGCCGGCAACGGTAACCTATTATGCAAATTGCAAAGGTATAAAGTAGTTTTGTTACATGGGGCGGAGTCAAACTTGATTTCGCCTCATAGTTAGGAGCATCTTTAGGGTCAGGCCTTACATTTCACACTAGCCTTACATGATGTCAAATGTAATGCCTGGCCCCGCTCTTTTGCTCCTCTTGATTCATTTGTAAATTGACGTGGAATTATGATATAAAATGTTATAATCACTCAATATTGAATCATAACAGGGAGTAAAGAATGGAAGAGATATTTTATAATGGGACAACACTTGTATGGTCTGGAAAAGGTAGTTATAAAGCCACATCAGGAATGATCGGATTTCAATGCCTGAGTTCCAATGTGTAAAGGAACGTGGTCCAGTGCCTAATGGTAGCTATTATGTTCCTCTTATCGACGGTGGTGATGCAAAAGATGATGGTAACGGAATTTGTCAGCTAGCACCTTCTTGGCAAGTTCAGTCTATTCCACGTGGTGCAAAGGCAGGTGCATGTGAGCCTTATTGGGCAAACTGGGGTAAAAATAGAGTAAGGTTCGAGCCTGCTGATAAAGCGACTAAATCAAAATGTAATCCAAAGCGAGGTGGCTTTTATCTGCATGATTCAACTAAAGGTTTTAGTCATGGTTGTATTGAAATAGAGCAGATGTTTTTCAAAGATTTACGTGCATTTCTAAAAACCACAAATAAGAAAAGCTTAAAGCTCAAAATAAAATATATTCCAGGGGTAGCAACAAATGGTGGAACGCTCATAAAATGAAAAAATTACTAAGTATAATAGTTCTGGGATGTGTTGCTCAGGCATGTAATGCTGAGTCTGAGTACAGCATAGATAAAATA
>QIDK01000158.1 GCA_003228405.1 Gammaproteobacteria bacterium
ACGATGCCGAAGCTGGTTGTTCTACGGAGTAGTGAAGCATCGCCAGGATGGCAGTAGTGAAAGTTATATTATTCCCTGATAGCTCAGTTGGTAGAGCAACGGACTGTTAATCCGTTTGTCCCTGGTTCGAGTCCAGGTCGGGGAGCCATATTCTAAAGGCCTCGCAGCGATGCGGGGCTTTTTTTATGCTCAAAAAAACTGCTCATTATTTTTTTCATTGGCTAACCCTCACCAAATCGATTTTAACAGCTGCCTGAAAAATCAGGCTTGAGAACAATTAACTCTAAAACATTCTATATATAAAGTGCTTTATGGGATTAATTTAGTATATTAGAGTTAATTGTGATCTGAGGCTCCCCAATGCCGGTAAGTTAAGCTCTAAGTTATTGAAAGTATGATAAATTTCATAGTATAAGCCCCCCTCTTTAGCAAAGAGGGGTTGGGGGGAGATTTGAAATCATTCAGGTTGAAACGCTATATCTATAGAGCGAAAAAACCTGAAGACTTTTAAATCCCCCTTAATCCCCCTTTTTCTAAGGGGGCGCACATTTCAGCTAAATAATATGCCTTAAGATCATACGCTTAAGGCTTAACTTACTGGCATTGGATCTGACCCCAGTTACGCTATGCAGGCATTGTAGACCGTAGGTTGGGGTGACGAAGGAACCCCAACGTTTTGGCATTTAATTCAAATATGTTGGGGTTCGTGCCTCACCCCAACCTACGTGTTTTAAAGGCAACGGGTGGATATTTTAATCCGCATTATTCTACCGTTAGCGGGATTTAAAAGAGGCATTAATCATAGACCTGCCCCTTTTTCACAGGAAGAAGCTAATGCGCCCAATATTATTGATAATCACTTTAATCACTTCATTTCCAACACTATCCGCAGATGATGACTTCGACAAAGTATGCCATTACTTCGAAAAACTGGATAGCGCATTAATACACAAAAAAATGACCGCTACTCAAAAATATGATTTCATTTCTGAGTTAGTTATGAAAGAACTTAATGCAAACAGCGCAGCAAGACAAGCCTGGGAAGTTATTGGCTACGCTGTACCTGATGAGCGCTATGAAATATATCAATCCACCGCCGAGGAAATACTTAAGTCTAAATGGCAGTGCGCAAGTATTAAAAAACATATATCAAACACAGGAAAATGAAAACTGCATTTCTGAATAATGATGAATTTCGTTATAGAAATAAACAAATGGCCATACGGCAAAATATACAGTACCAAAAACTAGCCAGAAATCCCACGAGTGCGAGAATTGTTAATAAACCAATAATTTGCATTTTATATTAAACGCTCCAACTATACCTCAAAATCTCAGCCTGCCGCAAACACAAATCAATCGCTTCACCTGCATCATCCGGCAGTAAACACATTATTTTTTATAGAGTCCAAAGGCATTCTCATCAGCCGTCATTAGCTGTATCAACTTCAGGTGAACAAACAGCTTTTCCTTACCTGCCTGTACCTCATTTAAAACACCAATTTCAACTAATTTCTTCAAATACACAGAAGCGGTTTGCCTTTTGGCAATCTTATTTTCTACCAGGTTATTAATGCGGCAATAGGGCTGTTCAAAAATGATTTTCACCAGTTCATGGCTATGTACCCTGGGCAGCATTTTTTTTATAAATGTGTCTGTATGCTCAATCAGTTTTCTGACCGCATCTATTTTTTGAGTTGTCCAGCTGGCAGTGATTTCGACACCTTTAAGCATATAGAGAATCCAGTCTTGCCAGTTTTCTGTTCGGGTCACTTCATTTAACAGACGATAATAGTCTGATTTGCTTTGTACGATGTAGCGACTCAGATATAAAATGGGCAGAGTCAGTAACCCTGCTTCAATTAAATACAATATATTGAGTACACGCCCGGTTCGGCCATTGCCGTCAAGGAAGGGGTGGATCGCTTCAAACTGATAATGGGCCACGGCCATTTTAATGAGCGGGTCAATCTCATTATTTTGATGCAGATAGTTTTCCCAGTTTGTAAGTAAGTCTCTTAACAGCAGCTCACCTTCCGGCGGTGTACTAATGACTTCACCGGTGCGTTGATTGGCTATTTTTGTACCGGGCACTTTTCGCACATCCATTTGCATGCCTTTTATGGTGCTACAAATTTCAATTGCCATATTGGTACACAGGGGTTTGGTAGTGAGTTCATGATAGCCCGCATTTAATGCGGTTCTATAGCGAAGTGCCTCTTTAGTCGCCGGATCGGCCTGACTTTCTTCAGACGAGAACTGAAACAGCCTGTCGGTTGTGGTGACAATGTTTTCGATTTCGGAACTGTCTTTGGCTTCCAATAATGGCAACAGGTTTATCAGTAAGCCCTGATTAGGTAATAACTGCCCTGCCTGTTTTAATTCAGCCAATGCCGCCCGTGCAGGGATGCAGGCTTTTAGAATAGGAATCGACTCCTGGTTCACAGTGGGAGGTAGATGCGGTAAATCGTTGTAAGGCTTATCTGGCGACCAGGACATGTTTATATTCTTAAATTATATCGACATGAATTGATAATATGTCGATATCATCGACATGTAAAGACAATATGTCGATAAAGGTACAGTTTGTCGACATATAGTATAAGCAGTGACATCAAGTAAACATGCTCTATTTCAAACTATTAAATATCTGCATAGAATATAATTTAGTATTATTCAGCCACTTAAATGCAGCTAAATCAGTTAAGGAAAGACTTATGTCAAATGGATTTATACTCCCATCACGCACCCAGGACCTTTATTTTCATCATGTTGAGGCGGGAGAGACCTTATCAGGTATTATTAACAGCCTTGGAATAACCAAAGTATGCAATTAACAAATAAAATATGCTTGATACCTATATTAAAATCTCATCGATCTTATTCTTATCGACA